>JADKDV010000003.1:306992-613985 GCA_016718315.1 Candidatus Obscuribacter sp.
GTATTGGTAAGAGTGGGGCTCTGGTCCTGTCTTGTCAATTTTGCAATACCAAAATCTACGACGTGGACACTTGCTTTGCCCTGATCATCTGCAGTAAACATGATGTTGCTGGGTTTTACGTCGCGGTGCACAATGCCCATCTTGTGAGCATGACTGAGGGCATCGAGAGTTTGTTTAAAGATTGCGAGGCTTTGGTCAAGCGATTGTGGTTTGTCTGACTTGAGTATCTGTGCAAGAGACTGACCTTGTATCAAATCCATCACAAGATAGGGTTGGGGGGCGCTACCTAATTTGTCATCCACACCGTAGTCAATTACTCTGACAATGTTGTTGTGCTCCAAGCGGCTTATCGCCACCGCTTCTTGCTTGAATCTGGCTAGTGCCGTGGGCTCCTGGCTACGCACAGGTGTTAGTAATTTGAGTGCTACTAGTCTATCTAGATTTAGGTCTCTGGCTTTGTATACAGTGCTCATGCCACCCTCACCGATGCGCTCCAGTGGCTGGTAGCGATCGGCAATGGTGCGACCCAAAATTGAATCGGCGCACTCAGTTGAGTTTAAGATGACGTCAGGATGCTGTCCTGCGAGCTTGATTTGCTGCGCAAGAGCGTCCCTGTCGGGGGGTGATGAAGTCATATTGAGTTGTCGGGCTAGTAAAGTCTGCACTATAACAACTTAAGGAATGTGCCGCAAGTTGATAAATGACAAACTCGATATGCTGCTTATGACGATCTATCGACAACTGACTTTTTAGTCAGCGCTATCCCCGATGATGCTAAACTTTGCCGATATCTCTTTGATATCGGGGGCAGTCTTAATGAGCGACAAAGTCATAGCCGGCGCGGATTTGACCGGTACAAAGGAAAACCCTAATGAAGCCTGGCTGGTTGTAGCGCGACTGAGCAATGTAGGGCTTGAGATCCTCGATGTCAAAAAGACTGGCTCCCATGTCATTGGCAAAGACCTTGCTGCTCACAAAACGCTTTCTTTACTAGGCGTAGATTGTCCGCTTTCATTTCCATCGGCGTTTCTTGACTTTGTTGCTGTCAAAAAAATCAAAAAAGGCTACAACTCCTGGCAAGAGGTCGTTGAAGAGCTGGTCTTTACACCCTACGATGAGTTTTTAGCGATTGCCAAAGAATTTGGCAAAGAACCCAAGCGCGTTACCGATACCGCCGGTGGTGGTACAGCTCATAGTCCACTTAGACGTGCCAATCCTAATATGTTGCACATTACCTACCACACAATGCGCACTCTCGCCTCGCTAGATCCCAGTCGCTTCTTTGTGCAGCCCTTTCAAGATGCCATCCCTTTTGGTGTTGGTGTGATGGAGGTGCAGCCAAGCGATACTTTTAAGTATTTGGGCTTGCAGCACATTGATTACAAGAGTAAACCAAAAGTAGATGAGGCTTTGGTTGAGGCTCAGAGAGAAAAGGTCATTCAAAACCTGATCAATATCAAAGAGCGCAAAGCTTTGACTTTTAAGGACTTCCCACCGCTAGTTATTCAAAAGCATTTTAAGCACAGCTTTTTGCACAATGAGCATGCTGTAGATGCACTTTTGTCCTGCTACACCACAGGTATGTATGCTGCTGCGCCAGGTCATTTTGATGATCCATTTGCTTGCGACGCTCTGGAAGTATTGCTGGAAGGCTGGATATACCGGGCGCATTAGGGAATCTTTGAATTAGCTCCAGCAGTCTTGTCATTCATCGAGTAGATATGGGTTGAGCCGTGCTTGTTTTGTTTTGAGAAAGGCAGGATTGTTCTAGTGGTTAGTTCTACCGTGTTGGCTTTTACTACTGCGACATCTGTTTGCTCAAAGCAGTCTATGTAGCCAATATTTTGCAGCTTGTGGTGTCTGCCAGAGGCAAATTGTATGTCCAGGTCGATTGCACTTTCATAGATTTTGTAGGTAAATGAAATCGAACGTCCTGGCATCATTGCGCCAGTGTTGAAAGCCGTTTTGCCTACATTTACGGAAACATCGGAAATCGATTCTCCCGAGGCATTGACTATCTCTATTGTGCCGTTTTGGGTTGTGAGATACGGTGCCGCAAAAATCATGACAATGCCAGCCGAGAGCAGTACGAGCGATCCGAAGATAAGCAATGTCAGCTGCCAGTTGCTTAGCTTTGAAAATGCAATTCGCATTTTTGTTTCTCTGTGGGGGGCTTAACACTTAATGTTATTGAATCATGGAACCTTAAAAAGATGCAGATAGTTGCGAACCTGCTTTGAAATTGAGCTCGTCTTGCCGTGACCACTTTTTTGATATTTCATCATGGGGGAAATTGGCCAGCGTTTGTTCAGTGTAAGTTCGAATTAAAAAAGAGAACATATTCGGCAACTAAAGCTTTGTTGATTTGCTTAAGTTTAAAAAGCTCAACGTGCTCATCCCTGTTTTTTGATATTGTGCGTACTTTCATTAGAGTGCAAATGGCATAAATAGATGAGTTAATGCCTTTGCTACACTAGATTCTATATTGGTTCTGTCCAAAGGATTACTTGCAGCGATCTTTTTTTGTGGGGGGACGTCCATGCCACGCATTCTTGTAATTGAAGACGAAGAGGGATTGTCTGGTGCGATTAAGGAATGGCTGGAAGCCGATTTGTACGTCGTGAAGGTCGTTCAAGATGGATGTGAGGCGCTATCTACAATGCTCGCTCACAACTTCGAAGTCATAATTTTGGATGTAATGCTTCCTGGTATGAGTGGAATTGAAGTTTGTAAGGAGTATCGAAGGGCCGGTGGCAGAGTTCCTATCCTTATTCTCACAGCTAAAAGTACTATGGCCGCCAAAGAGGAGGGACTGGACTGTGGGGCTGATGACTACCTTACCAAGCCCTGTGATTTGAGAGAGTTGTCTGCTCGTGTGCGTGCTTTATTGCGTCGTCCGCTTACAGGTCCGGTCGTGGAGCTAAAAGCCGGACCTATTAAACTGGACACCAATGCCAGAACTGCTTCCAAAGATGGGAAGTCATTGAAACTTTTTCCAAAAGAATTCATTTTGCTTGAAGTATTGATGCGGCATAAGGGGCAGATTCTAAGTTCTGAGACTATCGTGAGTCATGTGTGGGGAATGGAATCTGAAATCACTCCAGAGACAGTGCGCTCTCGTAAAATCTCTCAGAAAGAAAATTGATAGTGTTTCTTATCCTTCGATAATTACTACTGTGCACGGCATGGGATACACCATTGAGAACCAGTAAAAATGTTTAGAAGTCACCGGTGGTACATAACTGTGTGGTTCGTTGGATTGTCAGCAGCAATCTACGTGCTTTTGTCTTTGGTGGGTGCCTGCTTCTTTTACAACAGCTTGACGCGTTCTATGGATGAAGAGCTACGAGTCGTTGCATCGCAAATTGGACACGCCATCGATCTCGCTGCTGGTAAGCCTGTATTTCGAGACTGGTTGAGAGTCGTAGAGACAGAACCTGCTCGCTCGGTCATGAGCATGCAGCTGTTCGATACGCAAGGAAATATTCTCGAACACTACGGGCCGGTTGGCATACCAAAGTTGTTTGATTCAAAATCTGAAGTCTCTGCTAATGGACTGACTTTGCGTCTTCGCCAATGCAAGTTAGTGAGAAGCGGTGAGCTTGTAGGGTTTTTGCAGCTTCAACTCCCCGTGGATAAGAGAAATAAGGCCACGCAAGAGTTTTTGCTAACGATGATCGTCATGTCGCCATTTGTTTTGTTGACTTTTGGAGTCTGTAGTTTTGTTGTGGCCGGTATTGCGGCTCGACCAATTGAGGAGTTGGTTGTGGCGTTGAGGCGTTTTGTTGCCGACGCCGGTCATGAGCTAAATACGCCTGCGAGTATAGTGCAGGCAAGATCTCAGTCACTGAGTAGAAAATTGGGAAATCAAGATTTCGGACAGGAAGATTTGGCTATCATTGCCTCTTCAGCAGAACGAATGGGCTGTATCGTGCAGGATTTGATGCTTCTTGCTGAACTGGATGCACATTGTGAAAGAAGGCAGAGTGCATTGGAGTTGCCTGAGCTTGTTCAGGCGATAATCGGCGAGTATCGCGATCAGTTTTTGCATGCGAACAGAACCCTTATCTACGAGGGGAGTGCATCTGTCGCTGTTATTGCCGACAAAGAATCGATCGAAAAAATTCTACGAAATCTACTGGACAATGCTCTTAAGTACACGTTAAGTGAGGGGACGGTAAAAGTGACTTGCGAGTTATCTGGATCTGAAGCTGTTTTGATTGTTGCAGATACTGGAATTGGTATTCCGCAGGATAGTTTGCCTAGAATCTTTGAGCGATTTTATCGAGTAGATGGCTCTAGAGCGAGAGCATCTGGTGGCAGTGGACTTGGGCTTTCAATCGTAAAGGCGATTGCTGAAAGTCTAGGTGGTCGAGTGCAAGTATCCAGTGAACTTGGAAAGGGCAGTAAGTTTAGTGTTTTTCTGCCTGCCAGAAAAGCAGGCATTGCACAAAAATTGCACACAAGTTAGACACAAAGCTTGTAACTTATCTATGCAGGACTACTGTCTCATTTAGATTTCTCGCATTTCTAAATTCAGCTTCGGCATACTAAAGCTCTGGTACCTGAAGAATTGTCTACTCTGCGTCCACTCGATTGCGTCAGAAGATTAGTCTTTCTAGCGATAATCTCTAGTTTTTGTCTGGCAAAGGCGACAGCGCAACCTGTCGATACTGTTCAGCTGCGTCCTTTTATTCCGCCTGCTGGAGTTGGTAAGCTCACCCTCGTTGGCGCTGTACAGTTGGCGGAGAAGTACTATCCAAAGGTTTTGCAGGAACGCTCCCTCCTTGAGGCTAGCAGGCGTTCGGTTACCTTGCAAAAAGTTCGAGAATACAATCCGACTTCGATGCTCTCTTATCAGACCTTAGGAGCATCGCACAATCGCTTGACGCAAACACTTTTTTCAACGTCGGTACTTCCAACAACTCCGGGTCCAGGTCCAGAAAATGTGACGATGAAGGGAAATGCTTTTAGCGGAGCTGGATTCATAATTGACTGGGCTCCTATCGACTTTGGTCTACACAAGGCCATGATTGGCCGGGCAAAGGCTGACTATTCATTGTCAAACGCCACATATGGCGTGACTTTACTAGATGTGTCTGTGCAAGCTGCTTTGTCCTTTTTGGATGCTCTTGTAATGCATGAGCAGGTGGCTGTGGCTGAGGCAAATGTAGAGCGTTTTGCCGAGTTTAGCAAAGTTGTACACGCACAGGTAAATGCAGGACTTCAGCCCGGAGCTGATGCCTCGCTGGCAGACGCGCAACTAGCCAATGCCAAAAATGATTTAATCAGGGCTCGATACAACGATGAACTTGCTCGTGCTGCTCTAGCTTACGCAGTCGGACGCGGCGGAGAAATCATTGATGTTGAACCAGGCGGCATTGTTAAAGTGACCGAACCGGCAGCGCCGCAGCAAACAGCTCCATATTTTGAAAATCATCCTCTGGCATTGCAAGGTAAAGCCGTTATCTCTATTCGGCAAGCTGATAAAAAGGTTCTCGACAAAGAGTACTATCCAAAGTTTCGCTGGCTTGGTGGAGTCAATCTCCGAGGCACTACTTTCATGACTAATCGTGGGGACGTAGAGGCTCCTGGGGTTAGTGGAATTTTTCCTGTAATTCCAAACTGGAATGTCGGCATGATGATTGACTTGCCATTCTTTGAAATTATCAGGATAAAGGCTCAAAAGAAAGTCGTGCATGAGCAAATTAAAGCAGCCAATTTTGCCTATGATTTGGTGCTCCAGGGTCTCAGGCGAGATGATGTCCAGGCTCGTGCCTCGGTCAGAGCCGCTATTGCTCTTGCGGCAAACATGCCTATACAAGTGGAGGCGGCCTCACTTGCTGCAAGGCAAGCACAAGCGCGCTATCAAGCTGGCTTGGCAACGGTTGCTCAGGTTGCGGAAGCCAACCAGATATTGGCGGATTCCCGAGTTAAGGAAGCGGTGGCAAATGTTGGTGTTTGGAGGGCATTGCTCTCCGTTGCGAATGTGCATGGTGACCTTCAACCATTCTTGAAAGCGGCTAATAGTGCTACAAGGGGTGAATAACTGATGTGGTTAATTCGGCTAGCTATGGCCAGGCCAGTAACGATGATGGTTGTGGTTGTCACTCTTTTGTTATCTGCTTTTCTATCAGCAAGAATGATGAAGGTAGACATATTTCCAAACTTGAATCTTCCTGTTGTTTATGTTGTTCAACCTTATGGTGGTATGGATCCGGCGCAACTGGAAGCCTTTGTTGTCGCTCACTATGAGAACCACTTTTTATACATTTCTGGCGTAGATCACATTGAGTCCAAAGCAATTCAGAACGTGGCTGTACTGAAGGTGGTATTTAAGCCTGATACGAATATGGCGGAAGCTCTTGCCAACGTTGTTGCACAGGTTGAACGTTCTCGTTCGAAAATGCCACCGGGGACAGTGACACCCTTTATTTTGAGATTCGATGCTGGCAACGTTCCTGTCGGTTATGTGGTGTTGTCCAGCAAGACTGAGTCAGTTGCCAAAATTGCCGCTCTGGGTGATGAACGAATTAGACCGATTGTTTCTACAATTCCTGGCGCTACGACCACTCACCCGTTTGGTGGTAATGTTCGTACCATTGTTTTAACTTTGGACCCACAGAAGTTGCGGGCTCTGCATTATAGTCCCGACGAAGTTGTAAACGCTTTGACAAGTGGTAACTTGATCACTCCGTCTGGTTTGGTTCGAACAGGACAGACTCAAAGGATCGCGAATCTCAATTCAACTGTTTTGGACATCCACGAACTAGAGAACATCCCACTCAAGCTAGGCGCGGGAGCAACTGTCTTGCTTGGTGATATCGCAACAATTGCAGATGATATGGATATTCCAACAGGTTGGGCCCTTGTAAACGGCAGAAGAACTGTTTTCTTGTCAATCTCAAAGCTTGCCGATGCGTCTACCGTTGAAGTAGTGCAGCTTGTAAAAGCGGCGCTCCCTCGGATGCGAGCTGTAGTGCCTGAAGATATCGAAGTCTCATTCAATTTTGATCAGTCTATTTATGTTACTGAAGCCGTCACTGGATTGCTCTATGAAGGTGCTATCGGTGCCACCCTCACTGGGCTTATGGTTCTTTTGTTTTTGAGAGACTTTAAAAGTGCATTTATTGTGGTTGTCACAATTCCGATAGCGCTAGCGGCGGCAGTGGTGGGATTGGCTTGCGCTGGGCAAACTATTAACATTATGACTTTAGGTGGACTTTCGCTTGCAGTTGGTGTGTTGGTTGACGAAGCGACTGTTGCCATTGAGAATATTCATACGCATCTGGACCGGGGTGCTCCATTGTATGCTGGGATTTCTGCTGCGTGCGTCGAAGTGATAACGCCTCAAATGCTGGCAGTAATGTCGGTCATTTCGGTATTTCTTCCGTCTTTCTTTATGGAAGGCACTACCAAGGCACTCTTTGTCCCGCTTTCACTGGCTGTCGGTTTTGCCATGATTGCATCCTATGTGCTTTCGAATACACTGGTACCTGTATTGTGCGGGTGGATGCTCCACAGTCAAGACAAGACTGTGCATCACGGACAGAATAAGAACAAGGGGTTTCTTTCAAAGTTAAGACGCCGCTATGCCTTGATTCTAACTTCCATCTTTCGAATGAAATGGCCGATAGTTTTGGCCTATGTGGTATCTACCACGGCACTATTATTTTTCCTGGTTCCAAGCTTAAAGACAGAAATTTTTCCTATGGGCAATCCATCTAGTTTTCAGTTGAGAATTGCCGGACCGGCTGGAACTCGCATGGAGATTACAGAGAGATATACTCAAAAGGCGCTAAATGTAATTACTAGACAGATTAAAGAGAAGAATCTCGACATCAGTATTTCATATGTTGGCACTCAGCCTCCAAACTTTGCCGTAAGCAATGTCTATATCTGGACTAGTGGACCTCAGGAAGCGGTACTTCTTGTCTCAATTAGAGAAGGCGCCCATATTAATCTCAATCGACTGAAGGAAGAGCTTCGAAAGGAGCTAGATAAGGCTCTTCCTGAGGTGAAAATCTCGTTTGAGTCTGGCGATATCGTCAATAAGATCATGAACCTCGGAGCACCCACGCCAATTCAAATTGACATTACAGGTTCTAATCTCAAAACTGATGCGCAGTACGCAAAAAGACTGATAGCGGAGATGGAGAAAATTCCAGAAATTCGAGATGCTATGATCGTTCAACCACTAGAATTTCCCACTATTGATGTATCCGTCGATCGTATTCGAGCCGGACAACTTGGACTAACTGCTTCGGATGTGAGCCGGGCACTAGTTCCGGTCGTTTACTCCAGTCGATTTGTTAAACAAATCTGGTGGCGAGATCCACACCACGGACATTCTTATCAAATACAGGTTCAGTATCCGCAGGCCAATGTTAGTTCGATTAAAGATGTGGAATCTATTCCGCTCAAGTCTGGTGAAGACAGCGGACCTCAGATTGGAGATGTGGCACAAGTCAATTACGGAACAATGGTAGGCGAGTATGACAGATATAATCTGCGACGAATTATAAGCATAACTGCAAATATTGATGGCGATGATCTCGGTAAAGCAGCTAGAGAAGTTCAAAGAGCCATAGATAGAGTCGGTATTCCTCCAAGAGGGATGAATGTGGACATCAGAGGACAGGTACCAGTCCTGCAAAAAACTTTCAGCGGTCTTGCAAACGGTCTTGTTCTGGCAGTTGTGGCAATCTTGCTCATGCTTGTTGGATATTTCCAACGACTAAAATTAGCACTGGTGGTAGTATCAGTGGTGCCAGCAATTTTAGCGGGTGTGGTTCTTAGTATAAAGATTGCAGACGTTACGCTCAACGTTCAGTCTTTTATGGGCGCTATTATGGCTGTGGGGATTGGTATTGCAAATGCAATTCTTATCGTCGCCTTTTCGGAGTCCAGGCGGATGGGCGGAACGCTCTCGGGAGTGGCCGCTATACGTGGAGCCGTGAGCAGATTGCGCCCGGTGTTGATGACCAGTATTGCTATGATCGCCGGTATGATGCCTATGGCCTTAGGTATGGCTGAAGGCGGTGAGCGAACTGCACCTCTCGGCATAGCTGTAGTGGGAGGTCTTTCGTCTTCTCTGGTTGCTGTACTTTTTGTTTTGCCGCTTCTATATGGGATTGTTCAACATGGATCTTCGCGGCTAGTGCCGAGCATGCTAGTGGAGAAGACCTCCAGTCGATCAAAAGAGGTACCGGAATGACTTGTGGTTTTCGTTTTGCTAATGTTGTCATTAAACTTTCTGCAATTTCACTTTTATTGACGGGATGTTCGAATGCTCAGCAAGAGCACCGTGAAGCAATGCAATCTTCTGAGTCCAAGAGCGAAACTATGGAGACTGTGCTTGTCTCGTCAAAGCAGCTTAAAAGGTCTGTGAGAATTCCATCTGAGCTTGCCCCTTTTAGGGTCGTAGAGATTTATCCCAAGGTGCAGGGTTTTGTAAAAACCATGAGTGTTGATCGCGGTTCGACTGTCAAAACCGGACAAATTCTAGTTGAGATTATTGCGCCTGAGCTTGAGGCCAACTACAGGGAGGCCCAGGCAAAGTTTGAGGCGGTGCAGTCTTCGCTGCTTGAATCGAAGTCAAAAATTGCTAGTCTTGAAGCGCAGAAAGAGGAAGCGGAAGCTAAACTTGGAGCGGATGAGGCGAGCTATAAAAGAATATTGTTTGCAAACCAGACCCAGGGGGCTGTTGCACCGACTGACATTGAGACTGCTGAAAAGACGGTACAGGGAGGGCGCGCAAAAGTACGAGCGGCAGAGCAAACAGTGCTGGCCGCAAGATCTGCATTTGAGTCCGAAAAAGGACGGATAGCCGCCGCAAAGCAGGCCCTCAATTCAATGCGAGAGATGAAAGAGTACCTTATAGTCAAGGCACCTTTTGATGGTGTGATAACCGAGAGGAACGTTCATGAAGGCAGCCTGGTAAGCTCGTCATCTTCTAGACCGCCGATGTTAAAGGTGGAGCAGATATCACCGCTCAGGTTGTTGGTGCCGGTGCCAGAAAACGCTATAGCTGGTTTGCGACCTGGTGCGTCGATGCAGTTTAGTGTTGCTGCATACATAGGCAAGCAGTTTCACGGAATCGTTTCGCGAATTAGTCATGAACTGGATAGAAAAACACGCAGTATGCTTGTGGAACTAGATGTGCCCAATAAGAATCTTGAACTGGAACCAGGTATGTTTGCCGAGGTGATTTGGCATATGGAAAGACCGTATAGTACATTGTTCGTTCCTTCCTTCGCCATTCTCAGTAGGGAAGATAGAACATTTGTCGCTCTTGTGAAGGGCGGGGTCGCTCAGTTGGTTCAAGTCAGCCGTGGGCAGCCAATGGGCAAACTGGTGGAAGTCGTAGGATCGCTACAGGCTGGTGATGAAGTTGTACTAAATCCTACTAGTGATTTAAGTGGTGCAAGGATCAATGTCCATCGCTTGTCAAATACAGAGCTAGAAAAAATGCTAACTGAATCATCAAAGGAAGACTGAGTTTTTCTTTTCGCCTTTTCTCTGAGCAATCATTCATGGACGACTTCAGGTGTTTTAAACATTACTCCCACTGCCATTGTTGTTAGTGCGCCAAACATGATGCGCCAGGGAAAGGCTAATTGTGGCAGGCTTGCTACGGCGATAGCGCCTACAGCCATTGCTATCAAATTGCCTTTGTCTGAGCCGCGCTTTTGAGTTAATAGACCAAGCAGAAATACACCCAAGAGTGAGCCGTATGTGTAGCCAAATATGCCAAGGACAATGGGGATGATGCGCGAGTCTGGATGGGCGATGACAAAGTACGATGTGGCACTTGCTACAAGGATCATTAGTCCTGCAAATATATAAGTGAGGGTCTTTGCTTTTGAGACAGAGTTTTGTGTTTTGTCTTTGCAAAAGTCTCTTGTGGCGCTGGTTGCCAGCGCGTTGAGAGCAGCGCTGAGTGAGCCCATGGCTGTGGCAAAAATACCAGCAACCAGCAAACCGCGCAGTCCAACTGGCATTTTGGTCAGGATAAAATAGGCAAATACCTCACTGTTTTTGTGAGGCAAAGCGGCATCTGGCAGAGCCTGGTAGTAGAGATGCATCAATATGCCTATTGTCAAAAAGACAAAACCAATAGGCAAATCCATCAGACCTGAGCATATCAATGATAGCTGACTCTTTTTGTAGTCAGTGGCTGTAAGCATGCGCTGTACCATGTCCTGGTCTGTGCCATGAGTGGCTAGAGTAGTAAAAGTCGAGCCCAGTAAAGCTGCCCAGATAGTATAGTCAGTGGTCAAAACTGATTTTATGTTGTCTATGAGTGGCGCACCGCTAGTAGTGCCGCTAACAAATATCGGGATGGTAGTATGACTGTAAAACTCCATCACTGCACCTGCACCGCCTGGTATCAGTGTGACCAGTACAGCGATAGCACAGAGTGCGCCGCCAAACATCACAGCCGCCTGGATACAATCGGTCCAGACCACGGCTTTGATACCACCTATAGATGTGTATACGGCAGTTACTGCTGTGACCAAGACAATTGAGATCAGGTATACGATCATTTGTTGTGCGGCTGTTGGCTCAACTCCTGTCACCAGGGTAAAGCCCACCGCAAGTAGTATTGCCGATACGTAAAGACGAGCACCTGAGGCAAGTAAGCGAGTAAAGAGAAATACGCCTGACGCTGCCAGTCTTGTCAGTCTGCCAAAACGTATTTCCAGGTATTCGTATATCGAGAAAACTTTTAGGTCAAAGAACGGCTTGATAAAGAGCATGGCAACGATGATGCGCCCTATAACTATGCCTACAACTATTTGCAAATAAGTGTAGCTAATTAGCCCAAAGCCTTCTCCCGGAGTGCCTAAAAATGTTGCGGCACTGGTCTCGGCGGCAATGAGCGAGGCTAGCACCGCCAGCCAGGGTATAGACCGGCCACCTAAGGCAAATTCCTCAAGACTTTCTTCTTTTTTGCCAAACTTGAGTCCGACAAAAATAATCGTAAAAAAGTAGAGAGCTACCACAGCGCAATCTATAGCAAAAGCTGTATCCAGTTGCATGCCATGGCCCCTGATTTGACGACTCAAACTATAGCGCATATTAAAGTGGCCTTTAAGTCAACACTAGTCCGGCGGATGGATGAATGTCCGGATTGTCTTGTCTAGACTGTCCCTATGGCGCAAAGAGATAAGAGAATCAATTTAAATATCAGCGCGGTGATAACAATTGCCGCACTTTTATGCCAGAGCCTACCAATGGCGCTGGCAGGGACCGTTGCCGGAGGTGGCGTTAGAGTAGGCGCTAAGACCGCCAGGGCTGCCGGAGTGGCAAAGTCTGCTGCTGGGCAAAAGGCTACTAGTGCGGCTAAAACTGCCTTAAGTCCTGCACAACAACTCAAGGATGGTCTATCCGTTAACCGCCCTGTCAAGGATAAATGGGCACTGGTTGTCGGAATTAGTAAGTTTCAAAATCCGTCAATTAACCTCAAATATCCTTCTAAAGACGCTTGTGATTTTTACAACTATCTGATTAACACTGCCCACTTTGCTCCTGACCATGTCAAACTGCTTACGGATGCCAAGGCGACACGCGCGCGCATCTTGTCTGAGCTAGGTGATAAATGGTTGCCGCGTGCGGCCAATCCTGACGATCTTGTTGTAATTTATTTTTCTGGTCACGGCTCGCCAGCCGATATCGACGTTGGTGGTGTTAATTATCTGGTGGCTTACGACACTGATGTTGACAGTCTGTATGCGACTGGTATTCCTATTCAAGATCTGGTGCGCACCATCAAAGCGCGTGTGCATTCTGAGCGTGTTGTGATAATTCTCGATGCCTGTCACAGCGGCGCTGCCAGTGCCGATGCCAAAGGTCTTGTGCGCACTAGCAATGTCAGCGCTGCTGATATATCTGAGGGCACCGGTCAATTAGTTATCGCCAGTAGCAAACCGGATCAGGTCTCATGGGAAGGCCGTGGATATCAAAACAGTGTCTTTACTCGCAATTTAATCGAGGGGCTCAAGTCCAACGGTGATAAGACTACTCTGGGTGAAGCTTTTGAATATATGAAAGATAAGGTGCAGGAAGAAGTTTTGCGCGATCGCGGTGTGATGCAGACTCCTGTACTAAAGTCGCAGTGGCAGGGCTCAGAGTTAGCCATGGCGCTGCCACCATCCAAGCCGCGCTTGCCTATACCAGAGGACAATGGCGTGGGAGCCGTGACGATCACTACAAGTGGTGGACCGAGCGGGCAGGCCGTGCCGATGTCGCTATCTATTGAGTCCACACCGATGAAGCCTGCTAGTGGCAATGCAACTACAGTCATTACCTCGGCAAGTGCCGGTGTTGTTAATGGCTCACCTTTACCACCCAAGACTGTGTTTAATAACGGCAATATCTATGCTGTCGACAATCGTCCTACAAGTGCCGCTAGATTTACTCTTGAGTCTCCGGCTCAACTTATCTATCTGTACACCTATCACTGGAACTACGGCAAAGGGGCTCCAGCTGGCACAATTAGTCTAAAGAACGACGATGGCACAATTTACGGACCCTTTATGGCAACAGGCAAACCCGGACAGGGTGGCGTACCGAGCGCCTACTGGGAGTGTGAGCCAAACATAGTTGTAAAAGCTGGCAACTACAAAATCATCGACAGCGATCCTGCTACCTGGTCACAAAATGCCGGCTCAGCTGGCATAGGCATGGCTAAAGTAAAAGTGGTGCCAATGCCAGGCAGTGCAGCAACAGATGCTCCGCGCATAAAAAACTCCCCGGTGATTACCATTTTTAATAATGGCAATGTTTATCGTGTCTTTAATAAGCCCACAAATATCACTTCGGTGACAATTAAGGTGCCCACTCTCATTGCCAACTTGATGAACTATCACTGGAATGACGGACGTGGTCAGGATCCCGGGCAGATAACTTTGATGCGTCAGGATGGTCTTACCTATGGACCTTTTAACACCCACGGCTCTCTTGGGCAAGGCGGTGTGCCAAATGCATACTGGCTATGTGAGCCAAATGTCGTCATCAAGCCTGGCATTTATGCAGTCCTCGACAGCGACGTTGATACCTGGGCGCAAAATGATCCCAGTGGTCGCTGCGGCATATGTGACATCAAAGGCGTACCTCAGCAGTAGGTACCGCATTTATTAAATTCGTGGGCAATTCCTGCCTAAAGTATACAATCAGATTAGTGATTCTTTTGTTTACTAGTTGCTGTTGCTCAGGTTGCTACCGTGAAAAAGCGCACTGTTATAGTTTCCTCTGTGATGCTTGGTTTGATCTTGATGCAGCTCTACAGTTTGAGGCAGGCCAGTGAGGCAATGACCTTGAATAGTTTTGATTTGCAAGTAGGCAAATCCAAGATTCATGTAAATGTTGAAGGGCGCTTAAATATATCGCAGCGGCAGCTACAGAGTTACATCGAGGACGCCAGCCGCGCAGTGATTAAATACTATGGTAGATTTCCATTGTCGCAAACAGTCATCAACGTGACAGCAACGCCTGGCGATACGGTGGGTTTTGCTACCGCAACCTATGACGATGATGCTGAGTGCGGCGTCATTGACATCAATATCGGTCGCAATGTTGATAGCCAGTCACTGGATACCAGTTGGACTCTTACCCATGAGATGTTGCATCTGGCATTTCCAGTTGTGCATCATAATCGCCGTTGGTTGGCTGAGGGTATTGCTACTTATGCTGAGCCTATCGGTCGCTTACGCACTGGCAAGCTCAGTGCCGAAGAAGTCTGGAGCGATCTTGTCGATAACTGTCCCAGTGGGCTACCTGCTCAAGGTGCCCCCGGTCTAAACAAAAATGGCTCGTGGGGTAGCACCTACTGGGGTGGAGCGCTATTTTGTCTGCTTGCTGATGTGGAGATCCGTAAGCAGACAAACAATCGTCTGGGGCTGGAGCATGCCTTGAGAGCCATCACCGATAGTGGTGGCAGCGCGGCATCAGATTGGACTGCGGAGCAAGCGATTGCTACTGGAGATAGAGCGCTGGGATTGCAGGTCTTGCAGAGTCTTTATGCGCGCATGGCTCTACGTCCTGGTTATGTCGATTTGCCCTCACTGTGGCGAGAGCTGGGCGTAAAGAGGGTTGGCGGCTCTGTCGTGCTTGTGGATAACGCACCTCTGTCACATATTCGCAGAGCAATTGAGAGCAATGACGCCTCAAAACCTGCAAATGGAAGTTAGTTTGGCTGTGACATAAATTGCACATCCATAAATTGTGCAACTCTTAGATTGCACAACCGCAAATTGCACGACCAATAGTTGTGTCACTATAAATTGCCCGGAGCAAAAGAGGGTTGGTATCAATTGCAACCAACCCTCTCTTGTTTTTATCTATGTTGTAGCAGGCAAGTTAGGAGCCTTTCTGGGCATTCATTACTTTGTTTTTGACTGCTTCAGCGGCACCTTTGCCAGAGCTGTCTTGCATGTTTTTAGGATCGAAGTCGAGCTTGCCGCTTCCTTTCTTGAGCATGTCATTGATGGCGTTGCCGGATTTGTCTCCATCCATCTTCTTCAGCTCGCCGCTGCCTGCTTTGTCTTCCTGTTTTCTTAGTTCAGTGCTGTTGGCATGACCTTCGCCGGCTGCTTTGTTGGCACCTTTGGCACCTTGTTTAAGAGCTTCACCGGCGGCGTCACCGATGGAGCAGCCATCGAGCATCTTACCGACAGCACCGCCTGCAGCACCTGCGCCGTCTTCCAGCTTTTTGTGAGTTTTGTCGGCAGCACTGCCCATCGCTTTGCCTAACTCTTCAAAAGTTAGTTTGGGTGTATGTGCAGAATCTTCAGCGGCTTTACCAGTTGCTTTTTCGCCGAGCAATTGGAGCGCTTGTTTTGAGGCATGGTCATTCATCTGAGCGGCTTGACCGTTAGGGACTTGGTCGTTTACTAATACTTTGTCTGACATGGGATGGACCTCTAAGCTAGAAAAGGTGGGTTGGTGAATGTCTCTATCCGGGACTCTCAAAAGTTGGACACAGTTTGGACACAAATTTTGAAATAATTTTTGGATCCCCACAGGGGTGGGTTTTGCGGCTATAAAAATTTCCTGGGTGATCACGGGGGCGCTGTGTCCTATACGGGGGCGCTGTGTCCTATACGGGGGCGCTGTGTCCTATACGGGGGCCGTGGGTCCTACACAGGGGCCTTACGTATTGCTATTGTCAGGCTACTGCAGATAATTGGATAGTCGACTGTGGTGAGCTTTGATGTGGCAGTTTTCTCGAAACAAATACTGGATATTGATGACCTGCTACTACGCAGTGTTTATCGGGCTGATTCTCAACCCTATTAGTATTGTGTTGCCGCCCTGGTCTCCACCACTTCCTACAATTGATCAGGTGAGAGTGGATCAAATTGACTGTATGAGTGATGCTGAATACCTTGAGCAGCTCAAATCAGATGCCTTTTTTGATATGAAAGACAGGGATAAGATGATGGCGGAGCATCACAAGCGCCAAAGAGCGCTGCTTGGCCTCATTCAGACTCAGTTGCAGTCCAATCATTTCTGACCACTCTGGTAAGTATTTGCTTTGCCAGATCGGTGCGCTAAATTTTGTGGCTCAATCTATTAGTCCGGCTTCTCTTTATTGACCAATCCCTGGACCAACTCTGGCGGTGGTGTGAGTGTGCCTTCCACATTCTTGACGCCCCAGCGCGCCACTTCTTTTAAGACTGGACCAATGGTCTCGCCTTTTGGCGTGAGGGTGTATGCCATGCGCGAACGGTGGTTACCGTAGGGCGCTTTTGACACCAGACCAGCTTTTTCCAGTCTTTGCAGGCGATCGGTGAGGATATTTGTGGCGATTTTTTCGGGACTATCGAGAAACTGCTCAAAGCGACTCTTTTTAAAGACAAATAAGTCTCTAAGGACCAGGAGAGTCCATTTGTCTCCAATAATGTCCAGCGTGCAGGCTATGGGGCAATTTGACCGTCTATCCATAGTCCCATCCTACTAGATAGATTGCATTTTGCAAACTACAAAAGGGCTTTCAAGGTTTGTCATCGACGGTCGCATTGCTTATCATATGAGCTTTGTGCCCCCAGGAGATAGCAAATGCTCAGCCCTTTAGCAGGCAAACCAGCCACCAATGACATGCTCGTCAACGTACCGCGTCTGGTCACTACCTATTACAGTGTCAAACCTGACGTCAATGTCGCCTCCGAGCGCGTCGCCTTTGGCACCTCGGGACATCGTGGCTCAGCATTTAATCGCGCTTTTAATGAGGACCATATCCTGGCTGTGACCCAGGCTATTTGTCTTTATCGCCAGGAGCAGGGCATAAATGGACCCCTTTATCTCGGTATCGACACCCATGCCCTCTCTGAGCCTGCCTTTGCCAGCGCTATGGAAGTGCTTGCCGCCAACGAAGTCAACGTGATGATCGATGCTGAGCTGGGCTATACGCCTACTCCGGCTATCTCTCTGGCTATTCTCAACTACAACAAAGGGCGCAAGAGCGGACTGGCAGATGGTATTGTCATCACTCCCTCACACAACCCGCCACGAGACGGTGGCTATAAGTACAATCCACCAAATGGTGGACCAGCTGACACCAATGTCACTGCCTGGGTGGAGCAAAAGGCCAATGAGTTTCTCGCCAATAAGTTAGCCGGAGTCAAGCGTGTCAGCTTTAGCCAGGCGATGGCTGCCAGCACTACTCATAAGTTTGACTACGTAGGGCTCTATGTCAAAGAGCTAAACAGCGTAATCAATCTAGATGCTATCCAGGCATCAGGACTAAAAGCTGGCGTCGATCCTCTGGGCGGTGCTGGTATTGCTTACTGGGAGCGCCTCATCGCTGACTATAAGCTGCCCATCGAGATGGTCAACAACAAAGTCGATCCCACTTTTGGCTTTATGACCGTTGATTGGGATGGCAAAATCCGCATGGATTGCTCGTCACCATATGCGATGGCAAGTCTGATTGGTTTGCGTGATCGTTTTGATATCGCTTTTGCCAATGATACCGACCATGATCGTCATGGTATCGTCACTCCATCTGGTCTGATGAATCCTAACCACTTCCTCTCAGTGGCTATCGACTATCTCTTCCGCAACCGCAAAGACTGGCGCGCTGACTCTGCTATAGGCAAGACAGTAGTAAGCACCAGTTTGATTGATCGTATCGCCGCCAAGCTTGGCCGCAAGCTCGTGGAAGTACCGGTCGGCTTTAAATGGTTTGTCGACGGACTTATTGATGGATCGTTTGGCTTTGGTGGCGAAGAGAGCGCGGGAGCGTCCTTCCTCCGCAAAGACGGCTCGGTCTGGACCACTGACAAAGACGGTATCATCCTTGCTTTGCTATCAGCCGAAATCACCGCTGTGACCGGCAAGGACCCGAGTAAGTATTACGGCGAATTGACTAAAGAGTTTGGCGCTCCTTGCTATGCCCGCATCGACGCTCCAGCTACCCCTGAGCAAAAGTCTAAGTTGAAGAAACTCTCGGCTAAAGATGTCACCGCGCAAGAGTTTGCTGGTGAAAAAATCACAGGCAAATTTACTGAGGCAGCTGGTAACAACGAAGCTATCGGTGGACTAAAAGTCGTCACCGAAAACGGCTGGTTTGCTGCTCGTCCGTCTGGTACTGAGGACGTATACAAAATCTACGCTGAATCATTTAAGAGCGAAGAACATCTCAAACAAATCCAGACAGAAGCGCAAGAGCTTGTGACACAGGTGCTTTCACCGGCTGCGCAAAAGGCTTAGGTCTTTTGCCTACTTCTTTACGATCGTCTTTACTTTGCTTTTGAGTCGTGTGACGAGAGCTGCCATGTCTTCGTAGCGACCAAATGAGGGGACTAGATAAGTGCCCTGGATGATGGGGCGCAGTTCTTCCAGTAGCTCTTCGGCTAGTTGGAGACCTACTTTGGCGCCTTCTTCACCGGCTTTGGACATGGCTTCGCGGATATGTTTAGGGATAGAGATACCAGGCACTTCGTTGTGTAGATATTCGGCATGCTTTGAGCTATGCAGTGGCATGATGCCTACAAGTAGCGGTACTGGCGATCCTTCCATTTCATCAAGGAAGTCTGTCAGGTCGCTCTTGCGATAAATTGGCTGAGTCATGATAAAGTCAGCTCCAGCCTCAATTTTGCGACGGATACGATCTAATTCCAGTGCTCTGTTTTGAGTGGTCGGATTGAGTGCGCAGCCGATAGAGAGCGTCAGTGGCGTACCGATGGTATTACCGGCGATGTCTTGCCCGGAGTTGAGTTGTTTGATGATTTTGATCAGACCTATGGAGTCTACGTCATACACTGCTGTAGCGTGAGCGTAGTTACCGAGAGCTGGTGGGTCACCGGTCAGCGCCAGGATGTTTTTAAGACCGAGTGCCTGACAGCCTAAGAGGTCTGCTTGGATGCCCATGAGATTGCGGTCTCTCGTGGTGAAATGGATTATGGTCTCGACGTCCAGTTTTTGACTGAGCAATTGGCACGTTGCCAGTGATGACATACGCACACGAGCCATGGGACTGTCGCCTACGTTTATCGCGTCAGCACCAGCATTATGCAACAGCTCGGCGGCCGCACTGATTTTTTTGATGCCAGCGCCCTTGGGTGGGTCTAGCTCCACTGAGATATAAAAGTCAGTGTCATTGCCATTGGCTTTTATTGCGCGCAGTCTATCGGCCAATCTTACTTTGTCATCTTTTGATTTTTCGGTTGGTGGCTCGATTGTCTCTGCTAGTGATTCTGTTTGGAATAGCACCTGTGCGTGTGGCTTGTTTGTTCCTGCTACTTCATCTTTGATGTATCTATCCAGGGACTCTCTCATCGCTTTGATGTGCTCTGGTGTGGTACCACAGCAACCACCGACAATGCGAGCTCCGGCATTGAGGTAGGGCTCGATATAGCTAGCACAGTATTTGGGCTTGGACATAAATATTGGTCGACCGCCCATTAAACTTGGTTGACCGGCGTTTGGCAGGCAGCTAAAAGTCAGCCTGGACTCTGGTATACCCATGGAGCGCACGGCTGTGGTGAGTCTCAAAAATGAATCAAAAACTGGACCAGGACCAGCACCACAGTTGATACCAATGACATCGGGCATATCGTCACCGAGCTCAGTCAAAAGTTTAATTGCGTCTTCTGGTGTGGCTCCTAGTAGTGTATGTCCTTCTACTGAGAATGATATCTGCGCGATTAGCGGCAATTGTGAGACTTTGCGCGCGGCTCTGATGGCGATGGCGGTTTCTTCCAAGCTGGACATGGTCTCGATCATAAATAAATCGACACCGCCAGCCAGGAGTGCTTCCATTTGCTCCTGGTAGACAGCTGTAAGCTCATCCTTTTGTGTGTCGCCCAGGGGCGGCAGCAGCTTACCAGTGGGACCAATCGAGCCTGCCACAAAGACTGGCTGCCCTGTTATCTCACGGGCATTGCGTGCGATTTTTGCTGCCCAGACATTTATTTTCCAGACGTCGCCATCAAGACCATGGTTAGCCAGTTTAAATCTATTGCCACTAAAACTATTCGTTTCGATTATTTCAGCGCCAGCATTGATATAGTCCACGTGCATTTGTTGCACCGTGTCTTGCTTGCTGACATTTAGATACTCAAAACTGGCATCGGTGGATGCACCTCTTGAATACAGTAACGTGCCAATGCCCCCGTCTGCCAGGAGTGGGCGCTTTGCCAGTGCTTGTAAAAATGGGTGTGACATACCGCTACCTTATTTCTGCTGCGTCAATGATAGCTTGTCATGGATAAGAGGTCATCGACAACGGGCGGTCTGCTAAGACTTTAGCAACATTAATGCCATAGAGCGATGCAATGAGGCACTGCTATTGCGGCTGTGCGGCCCGAGGTGAAGCTGGCAATATATAGTCTTAGTCTGTTATGCCTATAAAGGATTGAATCACGATGGCGTGATTGGCTTGATCGTTAAACTGGTCGGAGCGATTGACGTATTGATATTGATAGCCGATTTCGGTGCGGGCGCGCCTGTGGGGCTTGATACCGATGCCAGCAAATATACGGTTTTGATCTATGCCTGCTTGTGGACCGTTTTCTACGCTATTGGCGTTGACAAAGAGTTCGTCCTGGGCTGTAGCGTAAATTCTTTTAGAGATTGGATAATTGAGCTTAAGCATGTGGCGCAGGCGCACACCTGCGTTTGGTAGATTTTCGAATAGTCTTTGCTCGACTCTTGCGCGGTTGATTATCGTGAGCCTTTTGTAGCGGTTAATTACCAACAATTGCTCCCAGATGCGGTGTTCGTTTATGACATTTTCGCCTGCATAACTGGAGAGCCAGAGATAACCGACCATAAAGGATAGATTGTCTCTCTTTCTGTATTCGATGGCGGGTCTGATGAGGAGCTGATTGAGCCCTGATAATCTATCGCCTACACGTGGTACTACTTCAAAGTAGCCGCGCCATTTTTTGTAGATTTTGCAATCGAGAGTAACTGGTGTCCATAGCTGCAGGTCGTGCTCAACGCTGGTGTTGGTAGAGGCTAAGGCGGCGCCGCAGAATACCAATTGCGTTAGAACTGCCATTGGCCATAGGCTGGTGAGTAATTTGCGTCTCGGTTTAATCATCGCGATTGAGATATTTTAACGCGCTATGACCCTTCTGGTGGTTAATTTGTACCGGTCACCAACCGATGGAACCAAACTCAGCATAGCTGTGTCATCAGATAATTGATTTAGGAGGACTGATGACGATGACTGCCCTGGAAGAGACTAAAGAAGGAAAGACTAAAGAAGAAAAGACCGAAAAAGTTGACGGTCTGGTCGAGCACATTATGCAAGAAGCTCGGATGGTTTTGCCTGGGGTGCAGGCATTGTTTGGCTTTCAGCTGGTCTGCGTATTTAGTCAGGGCTTTGCTCAAATACCTCGCATTGATCAGTACATCCATGTCTTAGCCATCTTTTTGTCAATCAACGCCTTTTGCTTTTTGCTAACGCCTACCGCCATAGATCGGCAGTGCGATCCTGAGTGGCTCGCCCATGACTTTGCCATGATGGCATCGCGCTTTACTTTGCTTGGTATGTTGCCGCTGATGCTCAGCACTGTGCTTGACGCATATGTGGTCTTTCACGCCATACTCAAAGATATGCGTATTGCTATACCTCTTGCATTGATTTTGTTTGGCGAGCTCTTTTATTTTTGGGTCATACTGCCTTATCAAAAGCGCAGTGTAAAGGCAAATGTGCAACAAGTTTGATTTTACTGTAGCTATGCAATGCCAAGGAGACCAGCACAAAACTGTGCCGGTCTCTTGGATGACAACCATTTGTAACTCTGGCTCTGGAGGTCGTTGGTGCTAAGACAACCATATGTGTTGAAGAGCCTCCGCGCTGTGCGGAGGCTCTTTGCCTATCGTTGTAGCGAGAGATGGCTAGCCTATGGAAAGAAGTAATTGGCAAAGTTTTTGTTGAGCAGTCCAATGGATGTAACAGCGGAGCCTTTGCCCGTTGCTTGAGAGCCGGCTGCTAAGCTAAAGTCGGTGCTTGCTTGGACCTTGAGTGTGGTACTGCCGGTGAGGGCATTAATTTGGGCTGCATCTCTAAACATCGGATCTTGCAATGTGGGAGCAAGTAAGACGGTGTTACCCAGGACGTTGTATTGGAAGTTGCCAGAAGCAGCGGATCTGGCTGTACTATCAGCCTTGATGAAGCCACCATAAAAGATTGAGTCTCTGGCTGATAGTTTGCCAGCGCTGTTGTAATTGACATTGTTGTGTGTCGCTCCCTGACTATTAGTTGGCGTCATAAATGAGGTGATGTTTTTAAAATGTGATTTGCTTGTGCCGACACCCTCTGCCAGCGCTAGATTGTCTGTGCCGGCATTGAGAAATAAAGTGTTGTTGACGTTGAGCTGACCGGCCGTGCTGTTGTTGACTAAGCTCTGTGATAGTCCCGGACCAAAGGCACAGTTTGCTACAAGTACTGATGAATCATCTCTATTTAATTGCAGCATCAGTCCCTTGCCGGTGCGATTGTATGTGTCAAATATCCAGCAGTGACTGAAGCGGTGGACCGATGGTCCGCTGCTAAATCCCTGCTGTACAAGGTTGTTGCAGTTGAAGACATCCAGGCTGTAATAGGTATTGTTTGTGCCACCAAAGACCAGTCCTTGCCCCGGGATATGACCTGGGTTTACTGGTGGTCCCCAGATGTTGGCGATCTCGATGTTTTGTAGTCGATTGTTGCTGCCGTTTACAACAATCCCCTGGAATTGATAGTTGTTGACTTTGAGTCCGCCGCGTTTGCTGCCATAGAGCTGGACATAGTTGCCATTCAACCTGACACCCACGGGCTGACTAGACGGTCCAGGAGCACCTCCGCTCAATGTCACTGGTCCGTTGTGTCCGGCTTGATTGCTTTGTCTAATAACTATAGGGCTAGTGGCGGTGCCGCTTACTCCAATATCTAGTGCCTGTGTGTAGGTGATACCGCTGGTGCCACCGTCGATTATCACTCTGTCGCCAGGTTGTATTGGACTAATGCCAAAGCTGAGTGGTGGTATCGTGCGCAGGGCCGTTGCCCAGGTCAATCCTGTGGTGTTGTCGCCACTGGGTGAGACATAAAAGTCTCTGGCGTGGCAGGGAGCAGTCGATGCAAATAGTAAGGCTGCGATTAGTAAAAGTTTGTTTTTGGGTCTGTATAGACTGCTAAGTTGGAGCCGAGTCTTTAATTGCTGGGGAAGCATTGCCGTAATATCCTTGTTTGGAAGCGCACGGAGACAATAGTAAGGATATGTTGTGAATTGATCGTGATGCTAACGTGAGACTAGCGTGAAGCGCTGTGAAGAACATACGCTTTGTAGTGAGATTTCGGTTTGCGGTGTGGGGATAACGACGTTGGGACTATTCAGCCTTCATGCTTCTGAGTAGTGCAGTCTTTGTTGAGGACGCGCCTGATGAGTAAATCTTCTAAAGGGAAGCTGTTCTTTTATCTTGAGCTGGGTTTCTTGCTTGGATTGGTTGCAAGTACACCATTTCTATACGTCAAGATTTATCCATTGATGACAGATGCTCTGGCTCAACCGTTTCCTCGCAAGACTTGCGTAGTTGAATGTCAAAATCGCATTGCCAGAGGGCAAACTATTCATCGTCCTGACTTGTTGGAAGTATGGATTGTGGGCGAAGCTGAGCCAGGTTTGGTGCAACAAAAGGAAGAACTGATCAAACGTGTTGCAAAAAGGGGTTACTTGCCCGGTGACAGATTCAAGCTTGTTGAGTTTGGAATTGAAGAGGGCGTCGAATGAGTATTGTCGCAAAGAAAATAGCTATAGGCCTGCTTGGGGCAAGTTTAGCGATTTGTCTGGTATTTGGCACAAGCGAATATATTGCTGGAGCAATTGTTTTAGGTCTCAATCGTCTCGGGGTTCAAAAGACAGTAGGATGTTTGGTGGCCGCGAGACGTATTCCGGCTGGCAAGCTGATAGAGAGCAAAGACCTGGAATTCGAGTACGTCCCTGAAGCAAGAATGCCGCAGGACCCGAGCTTTCGTAGAGGCTGCGCTCTTAAGAGAGTAAGTAAATTTACTTACGAAAAAGGGGATGGGATAGGTACGGCTGAGTGGGGACTGTAAATGCATCGAGGACAATTGATGAACCCTAGAGGATGGAGAATTGTCGTTTTACTGTTTGGACTTGCCATTAGTGCAATCCTCGCAGTTTCCTCATTTTGCGGATTTTCGAGTTATATCAATCGTGCTGCTTTTCCGGTGCGTGGCAAGCAATTAATCGGTTGTTTGATAGCTGCTAGGGATGTCCCCGCTGGCAAAGTGATTGACGATGAGGACTTAGAACTGAAGATGATCGATGCAGGCAGGCAGCCGCACGGGGTCTTGTCGAGCAAGTCAATTGCGCTGCATCGTAAATGCCTTTATCCAATTAAAAAAGGTATGTGGATTGGCTTCCATGATTTT
The DNA here is from genome assembly GCA_016718315.1 of Candidatus Obscuribacter sp. GTDB lineage: Bacteria > Cyanobacteriota > Vampirovibrionia > Obscuribacterales > Obscuribacteraceae > Obscuribacter. The sequence continues at coordinate 331,885 of JADKDV010000003.1, forward strand.
GGACTTTGAATCGTTAGCAGTATCCTTATTCAAGGGTAGCCTGTGCTAAATTCTCTCGAGTCATACGTCAGCTCGCCTGAGTAATCGGTACCCAACGCGATCAGATAGCGGTCCTCGAAATTTGCAATATAAAAGAAGCCCTGTGATGTAACGCTGAGCAGTCCATGCAGAGCGCTGTGACCCATTGTTTGGACAGTGTCGAGTGAGTCTTTAAAAGCGCTGACGCAGTATCTCGCTATGTCTTCTGGCTCTTGGTCCTCTGGTACGAGCACTGCCAACAGCTCACCATCGTGCCTGATGAGCATGGCCCCTAGGACCTGCGGATTTGTTTGTACTATCTCCAAAAGAAACCGCTCTAGCTCAGTCTTGTCGGCTGTCATGACATCAATGTTTGTGAATTTGCGGAACAATTGATGCCCCTCGATTAATTGGCTTTGGGGTGGTGCTGCCAGTGGTGGCGGTTATAGAGTCGGTAATACTTTTTAGAAGTGGGGTTGTGTGAGAAATATCTGGGAATTTCTCATTTGCTTGCAGTTGTCTGAATGATAGCTATCCGGCGGGGTCAAAGCCAATCAGAATTGAAAAGGTCGGTCGGCTGGCAGTTTACAACAAATTCTTAACCAGCTCAAAAGCCGTCAAATGGCTGTTGAGCTATGTTGCCAATATGTTTTGACAATCAACAAAAAGCTAATCCTGCTAATATACTTAACTCTGCGGCGTCACGTGGACATTACCGCTGCTTAAGCTGAGCCAATGGCTTACCTGAGCAACTCTGCTCGATTGTTCAATTGACTCAGGCTGTTCACTGTTAAAACGGACTAAATGGACTAAACGGACTAAGTAAAAAGGTTTCTCTGTGACCGACCCCAAGCAAATTCGCAACTTCTCAATTATTGCCCACATCGACCATGGCAAGTCGACCCTGGCTGACCGCCTCTTGGAGATGACCAACACCATCGCCAAGCGTGATATGCAAGCCCAGGTCCTCGATAATATGGACATCGAACGTGAGCGCGGTATCACAATCAAAGCCCAGGCCGCCAGGATGGATTACATCGCCGAAGACGGTCAAGTATATGTGCTCAATCTAATCGACACCCCCGGTCACGTTGACTTTGGCTACGAAGTCTCACGCAGTCTGGCAGCTTGCGAGGGTGCATTGCTCATTGTCGACAGCACTCAAGGGGTTGAGGCTCAGACTCTCGCTAACGTCCACCTGGCTGTAGAAAACAACCTCGAAATCGTCCCAGTAATCAATAAAATCGACTTGCCCAGTGCGGAGCCAGAGCGTATCCGTCAGGAAATCGAAGATGTGGTAGGGATTGATGCCAGTGAGGCCGTGCTTGCCAGCGCCAAAAACAACATCGGCGTCAAAGAAGTGTTGGAAGCAATCGTCAAACACGTGCCGCCGCCGCAAGACACTACCGGTAAACCGCTGCGTGCTTTGATTTTTGATAGCTATTTTGATAGTTACCGCGGCATTATTGTTTATTTCCGCGTCAAAGATGGCGAGGTCAAGGTCGGTGACAAAATCCGCTTTATGGCTAACGACAAAGCCTTTGATGTTGTTGAGTTGGGCGTATTGCGTCCTGCTCAGGTCAAAGTACAGAGACTAGGACCTGGTGAAGTAGGCTATCTGGCTGCTGCTATCAAAGACGTAGAGACTCTAGTGGGTGACACGATCACTCTCGATAACGATCGCGCTGCTGAGGCTTTGCCTGGTTACAGACCAGCCAAACCCATGGTATACGCCGGTATTTATCCCGTAGATAACGATCAGTATCCAGAGCTGCGTGAGGCTTTAATCAAACTCAAGCTCAATGATTCATCTATATTTTTTGAGCCAGAGACTTCCGATGCACTCGGATTTGGCTTCCGTTGCGGGTTTCTCGGATTGCTCCACATGGAAATTATCCAGGAGCGTCTGGAGCGAGAATACAATCTAACTCTTATCACTACATCTCCCTCTGTTGTCTATCGTGTCACCAAGACCGATGGCAGCGTGATCATGGTAGAAAACCCGGCACTTTTGCCTGAGCCTACCTACAGAGAAAAAATCGAAGAACCATTTGTTGAAGCGCACTTGCTCACACCAAACGAATATGTCGGAGCTTTGATGGAGCTTTGCCAGAACCGTCGCGGTGTGTTTGTCGATATGAAGTTTCTCGATACGCGCCGCAACATGCTCATCTATGAGTTGCCGCTAGCTGAAATCATCACAGACTTTTTTGACCAGCTCAAGAGTCGCTCTAGAGGTTATGCCTCGCTCGACTATGCGTTTAAAGAGTACCGTGCCGAGCGTCTCGTAAAAGTAGACATCCTTATCGGTGGCGAAAAAGTCGACGCACTGTCAGCTATCGTGCACCACGAAAAAGCACCAAGCGCTGGTCGTCAAATTGCCGAGAAGCTCAAAAAGCTCATACCTAAGCAGATGTTTGAAGTGCCAGTCCAGGCTGCTATCGGTGGCAAGATTATCGCCCGTGAGACCATCTCTGCTGTGCGCAAAAACGTCTTGGCAAAGTGCTACGGCGGTGACATCAGTCGTAAGCGCAAACTGCTCGATAAGCAAAAAGAAGGTAAGAAGCGGATGAAGTCTGTCGGTAAGGTAGAGATCCCGCAAGAAGCATTTATGGCTTTGCTCAAGTTGGAAGACTAGACCCACGGAGACCTCTCAAATGGCTGAAATCGAAAGCTTTATGGGGCAAGGCGATCCCGAGTGGGAAAGAGAGCAAGAAGTCAAAAGAGTGCAGCTTTTGCGTCAGGCCTGGCTGGCCCGCAACAGGCAGTACAACGATTTGTTTGGCGAGCCGACCTGGGTCTCGCCTAAAAATTATGCTCCACCTAAGCTAATTACAGCCGACGAAGTGGATCTAGATAAAGACACTACTGGCAGTGGCAAAAAATTCCAGGAAGGTGCTGATGATGTTGACTCAAGTGAACAACATCTAGCTGTACTTGCCTATGGACCAGATCCTTTTCGTCCATATTGGACTTATATCACAGCTGGCATATCCAGTCCCTGGGTGCACTCAGAGCCTCAGGAAGTCTCTGGCTTTGGCTGTGAAATAATGATCAAGAGCCCTACTGATTTGCCCTGGGCGCCGCAGTTATTGCGCACCATGGCTTACTACATCTTTAACCATGCTGGTACCTTGAGCCCTGGCGTGCGTATTGGTCTTGGTGCACCTATTGCTGTTAATACTGATTCGCTTTTGCGCAATGTGATCATCTGGTATGCCGATGAGGCTCCGGACTGTTGGTATCAATTGCCATCAGGTGGTTTTGGTATTTTTATGGCTATCGGCATTACAGAGGCCGAACTCAAATATGCCGAGTCAGTTGATAATTACGGTACCTGGTGTATTGAGCAGCTATTGCGACGCAAAGGTATTGGTCAGGTGACTGACCCTGGTCGTGCTTGCACAATGGACGCTCCTGACACTGCCGAGATGCTCAAATCTATCAAGCATTTTGCTGATACCTTCCGCGAAAACGACGGCGAACCAGCTATAGAAGAAGTGAATTGAAGCAGTGAATTCAGGCAATAGGCAGTCGCTAACCGAGACTCCGGATAGAAGCTGGTTGATGCATTGAACGGTCGCTTTTTAAAGCACCAGAGATAGTATTGCCTTTTGGGCATGTAATCTGTTCTCTGCCTGGTCAAACACTACAGACGCTGGGCTATCTATTACTTCATCGGTGATTTCCATGCCGCGGTGAGCGGGCAGGCAATGCATGACGATGGCATCGGCTTTGGCGTGCTTCATAAGAGCCGCATTGAGCTGATAAGGAGCAAAGATTTTTTCGCGTTCTTTTGCTTCTGCTTCCTGTCCCATTGATGTCCAGACATCGGTGTAGACAGCGTCAGCATCCTTTACGGCTTCTACTGGATCATTGACCAGTGTGAGAGTTGCGCCTGATACTTTGGCCAGCTCCAGTGCTTTCATCCAGATACTTGCTTGCGGCTCGTATTTGTGTGGAGAACCGATGGTAAAGTCCATACCTAGCGTTGCCGCTGTGAGCAAAAGCGAGTTGGAGACATTGTTAGAGTCGCCGACATAGGAGAGCTTGAGACCTTTGAGTTTGGCTATTGATCCGCCTTTGTGCTCGATTATGGTCTGGAAGTCCGCCAGTGCCTGGCAAGGGATGTTCTTTGTTGGAGAGACCGTTGATGACAGGGACATTGGCGTTGGCAGCGAGTGCTACCACGGTCTCATGCTCAAATGTACGAGCCATGACGCCATCTACCCAGCGCTCCAGGTTTTTGCCTATATCAGGTACTGACTCACGTTCGCCGAGTTTGGTCTCGATATTGATGGCGTGACCACCCAGTTGTGTCATGCCTGCTTCAAAGGTGACGCGAGTGCGCAGCGAGGGCTTTTCAAAGAGCATCACTAGAGTCTGACCCTTACCAAAGAGTGTCTGGGTCTCGTCAAATTTGTGAGTCTTGAGCTTTGCTGCCACATCCAGTATCAGTGAGAGTTCGCTGGCACTGAGCTGCTCTATACCGATGATGTCTTTGCCGCGCAAAGTATGCTCATCGAGGATAAATGCCAGTGCTGATAACCCCTCTGGCTTGGCCATGCGCTGAGGGCGACCGGATGCTTTTATTTTGGCTGTCTGGTTGTCGGCTGTTTTGATATTTGCGCTCATCAGGCAGTCACCGCCTGAGCGACTTTGTGATCAGCTCGGCGATATACAGCACCTTGCTCAACTGCTAGCTCGGTAGCGAGCACGGCTCCACCAGCGGCTCCCAGGATGGCATTGTGAGCCAGTGCCGTAAAGCGTACCCAGTTGTCGGCGCTTACTTCTAATTGACCAATGGTGACAGCCATACCGCCGTCACGCATGACGTCTAGCTTGGGCTGTGGACGGTCGGGCTCTGATTGGAAATATATTTGTTGTTTGGGGGCGCTTGGTAGTCCTTTGACACCAGTAAAGTCAGCCCAGGCGGCGAGGATTTGTTCTTTTGTGATGGGCTTTTGGAAATGTACATTGACATAAGCTGTATGTCCGTCTTGTACAGCCACTCTTACGCACTTTGCCTGAATTGATGGCACTGTGGTGGATTCGATACCTTTATCTGTGAGTGTGCCCCAGACTTTGAGTGGTTCAATCTCTGATTTCTTTTCTTCGCCATTGATAAAGGGGATGACATTGTTGACCATCTCGGGCCATGTCTCAAATGTTTTGCCAGCTCCCGATAGTGCTTGCTCGCTGTGGACAAATACTTGATCTGGTCCAAATGCTTTGAGCGGAGTAAGTGCCAGTACATAGCTCTGGATTGAGCAGTTTGATTTGACGATGATGGCGCCTGTGTCGTAGCCGCGCTCTTTGCGCTGGACATCGAGGACTTTGAGGTGATCGGCGTTAGCGGCTGGTATCATCATTGGTACCAGGCTGTCGAGGCGATAGGCGGAGTTGCAGGAGGTGACAAAGACACCTTTTTTAGCCAGTGCGTCCTCGAGTTTGAGCACATCGGCTTTGTCCATGCTCACTGCGCAAAATACAATATCCACGCCGTTTGTGACAGCGTCGAGGTCAGCGGCGTCGACGACTTTGATTTGTCCGATTTTGGCAGGCAATTCAAAATCCATAAACCAGCGACCGGCAACACTAGCCGCATAATCTTTGCCAGCTGATGAGGCTGAAGCGGCAAGCACTGTCAGGTCAAACCAGGGATGATCTTTGAGCATGCGGATAAGTTGTTGGCCGACCATGCCGGTAGCGCCTACTATGCCTACCTTGAGCTTGGCACCAGTGAGTGTTTTTTGCTCGCCTGTGCTTGTGACTTGTGCTCTTGGTGACATTTGTTTTACCTCATACTGCGTCAGCAAAATATAACATGGCAAAACGCCTGTGGAGCTGCCCTTCGCCAGAGTATTGAGTAATCTTTGCATCTGCTTAAAGAGCGGCAAACAATCGCTCGCGGATGGCTACATTACAAATGCGGCTTGTTGGCGGCGGCACAAGCGCTTGTACATTTGTTATGGGTTACTTTGCTATGTGTCTGGCCCAATCATCAAAGAGTCGTGTGATTAGCGCTGTCCAGCCGGTCTGGTGGCTGGCTCCCAGTCCGCGTCCGGTCTCGGCGTGGAAGTGCTCATAGAATAAATGCAAATCCTGGCAGTGCTCTTGCTCAAAGAGTGCTTCCTGTCCCTTTTGCCAGGGACGAACGCCGTTAGCGTCTTTGATAAAGACAGAAGCGATGCGCTTGCCTAGCTCCACCGCTACTTCTTTGAGGTGCATCATGTGACCTGAACCCACCGGGCACTCTACCTTAAAATCATCACCATAAAACTTGTGATAGCGCTCGAGTGCTTCAATAATCAAAAAGTTAAGTGGCATCCATATTGGACCGCGCCAGTTTGAGTTACCGCCAAAAGCACCGGATTCACTCTCACCAGGTACGTAGCCGACTGTATAGACATGCCCGTCGGCGTTAAAGCTGTAGGGGGATTTGAGATGTACTTTGGATAGTGAGCGGATGCCGTAAGGCGACAAAAATTCTTCTTCATCCAGCATATATTTGAGGATGCGGCGCAACTTGGTCTCAGACAATAGCGATAAGAGTCTCAGCCCACCGTGCTCAGATTGTCTTGTCTCGGCTAGATTGCTCTCCAGATAGCTGCGATGGCGGATAAACCATTGCATACGTTTGTAAAAGCCAGGCAGCGCCTTTATATGATCCTCTTTTAAAACTTCCACGGCGATAAGTGGTATCAATCCGACTATCGAGCGGATGCGCAGCGGTATGTGTTTGCCATCGACCACGAGCTGGTCATAGTAAAAGCCGTCGTCCTCGCACCAGAGCCCCTCTGTGCTGACTCCGTGGACAGCATCTGATATTTGCACAAAGTGCTCAAAAAACTTAGAAGCCACATCCTCATATGCTGGTCTATCGGTGGCAAGCTCAAGCGCTATGCCCAGCATCGATGTGCAATAAAAGCTCATCCAGGCTGTACCATCGGCTTGCTCGAGGATGCCGCGCATGGGCGTCTCTTGCTCTTTGGAGCGATCAAAAAGGCCGATGTTATCCAGACCCAAAAAGCCGCCGCCAAAGAGATCGTTGCCATCAATGTCTTTGCGATTGACCCACCAGGTAAAGTTTATCAGGAGCTTTTGAAATATCCGCGCCAGAAAAATGCGGTCGCGCTCTCCTGGAGGAGCGATCATCTTATATACGCGGAAGCAAGCCCAGGCATGCACAGGCGGATTGACGTCAGAGAAGTTGAATTCATAGGCCGGCAGTTGTCCATCGTGGCGCATATACCACTCGCGCAAAAAGAGTATGAGCTGGTCTTTGGCAAAATAGGGATCTACTTTTGCCATGACGATCATATGAAATGCCACGTCCCAGATGGCATACCAGGGGTATTCCCATTTGTCCGGCATGGAGATGATGTCGCGGTTAAAGATATTGAGCCAGGTCCTATTGATAGGCTCGATGCGCTCTGGCGGAGGTGCGTTAGCATCTCCTTCTAACCATTCTTTGACGACATAGTTATAAAACTGCTTGGTCCAGAGCAAAGACGCATAAGCTTGTCTCATGATGTTTTGGGCGTCTTGCTTGAGATTTTGCGGTATCACAGTTGCATAAAAATCATCGGCTTCTTTTATGCGATTATCAAAGGTACTGTCAAAATCCTTTTTATAGGATTTGTGTTTTACGTCTGATAGTCTCAAGCATATTGTTTTGCTCTCGCCACCAGCTAGCTCTAGCTTATAGCAAAAGGCGCTCTTGGTGCCAGTATGGGCTGGGTTGATAGCACCAGCCTCGCCGTCGACAATATAACGACTAAAAGCATCTTTGACATATTTGCTTTTACTCTTTACCTTAAAGAGCTTTTCGTTGTTGGTTTCGTTGTCGCAAAATAAGATATCGTCGGCGGTATCACCAGTAAAGTAAAAATCCCCCAGGCTCTCGTGACTTGCTTTGAGTGTTTGTGGTTTTATCAGTTTGATAGTGGGTTCGGCAAAGTAGCCCTCGTCATTACGTGCCCATGACCAGGTATTGCGATACCAGAGTTGTGGCAAAAGATGCAGCTTGGCTGTGTTGTGCCAGCGATTGGTGACAACAATGCGTATAAGGATGTCGTTGACGTCGGCCTTGGCATATTCTATTTGCACGTCAAAATATTTGTTGTCTTTTAGTATGCCACTATCGAGTAGCTCGTACTCAGGCTCCAGGCGGCTGATGCGCCTGTTTGTGTCGACGAGATCTTGATAGGGATAAGCATCGATTGGATACTTGTAGAGCCCTTTCATATAGGTGTGGGTGGGCGTAGAGTCCAGATAAAAGTAATACTCTTTGACGTCTTCGCCGTGATTGCCCTCGTGATTGGTCAGCCCGAAGAGTCGCTCTTTGAGATAGGGATCTTGACCGTTCCACATGGCCAGGCTAAAACATAAACGGCACTGTCTATCAGTAATGCCCAGTATGCCATCCTCTCCCCAGCGGTAAGCACGGCTGCGCGATTGGGCGTGGTCAAAGTATTCCCAGTTGCTGCTATCGGCCGAATAGTCTTCGCGGACTGTGCCCCATTGTCTCTCCGAGAGATAAGGACCAAAGCGCTTCCAGTCAAGCTCTCGCTCGCTATCTTGCCAGAGCCGTTTGCCTTCCGCGCTCTGGTTAAAGGAGGCTATATCTTTTTGAAACTGGCTTTGGGGCTCAGTTGCGGTCTTTTTTTGCACGAAACCTTACCACGGATAATTGCTACTGTCCCTTATCTGTTTTGCTTGTTAGAGGTGCGTGCTCTTTGAGATAACGGGCCGCACCATCACTGAGTAAATCCCGGTGCATGCGCCAGGGGTCTCTAAAAAACGCTACTGCTACGCCCTCATCGAGGACGTGGGTGCCGACCAGATTGATGGCATCTTTTTCTTCGCTGAGCCCTTCCATGTACATTACTTTTTCGCCCTCAACTTTGACATTAAAGAGTTTATTGAAGTACTGGAGGTTGCTGTTTTGCTGGCGCGGCATGTGCCCACCGACAATGATTACTTTGGTTTTTTCCCAATCGCTTTTGGGCATCTCAGCGTGCCATTTTGTTACTGCTTTGTCTATTTCGGCTAGCTGCAAGCTGACTGCTTCATAGGCATTTTGCAACAAGTCTGGTGCTAGCTTGCGGCAATAGCTGGTGAGGTCGAGATTGTTTGTCTTGAGGCTCTCATCAATAAAGGCTATAGAGTTATCGATCATGCGGTACTGGCGCTCTACAACTGGTTGGCTCAGACCACACTCTGTCAGTGCTGCTCTTGCTTTGGCAATTATTGGTTTGAAGTCTATCAGTGTTTTTTTGTCGCTCTCACTGACAGCTTTGCCTTCCTGGTGATTGAGCAGGCTGTAGAGTCCAAGGGCAATATGATCTACTGTTTTGAGGACATGGTAGTTGTCTGGTATGTCTTTAAATTCTTCTCTTTTGTCATTTGTAATAAGCACAATGCGATCGCTATAACAGAGTATAAGCGGCTTGCTTTCGTTGATTGCCCGCTCGCGAGCCTGGGCATAAAACTCTCTGGCTTTTTCGTTGAGTGAGGTCAATGCACTTTTATCTTGAGCATAGACTACTGTGCTGCTCAGTGTTACAAGCGCTGCTAGGGTTGATGCTCTATACACGGTACGCAGTAAGTTGCGGTTGCCTTGGGCAAAATTGGCTGTTAAAAAAGACACGAGTGGATAAGCTGCCATGGATGCTCCGGTTTGGTTGCGAGATAAGCATATACTCTTGACTTAGATTTTTAATCTCCCCATGGATTACTAGTTGGAGCACTCTGCCCGTTTAAACCGCCTTGTGAAAATGCCTATACCCGTAGACGGGGGCGGAGGCTTGGGAGCTTTGTGTGGGTTATTAATGGGTAAGTTGACGGTTTGTAGACGACTGGTCTATTATTGAAATGTCGGGTTGAACGACAAAAAGAAATCGAAGCAAGAAAATCGAGGCAAGGCTCAGGGAACGTTAAATCTGTTTTGAGCATGACCTCACTACCAGTGGTGGCGCGAGCACGTTTGATTGCTTGTGCGTTGTGCCACGCAAAAGGAGCTAACAATGTCTAATATCACCGAAGAAAAACAAGTAGGTCAAACCTGCAGCACCGTAGCTAAGACCTGCTCTAGCGAAGCGCAGTCTAAGATTGAAGTGAACCATGAAGAAAAAGCCGGTCAATGCTCGGAGAATAAAGTAAATCCTGAAGGCACCACACTAGCCGTCAAAAAAGAAGGTTGCTGCGGACTTTAGTGAGACAAGACCTCACCACCAACGGCTCACCACCAGATGAGGTCACCTCACCAAAGCAAAACCTCGCATTTATCTTGTAGCAGCCTGTGCTGACTGCCAGAAATGCGAGGTTTTGTGCGTCCTGGGACTTAGATTTATACGGGTTTTGCAGATTTAGGGCGAGCCAGATTTACGGACATTTCGCGTCCAGCCAGAGCACGACCGTTGAGAGCATTGATAGCCGCTTCGGCAGCTTCAGCAGTAGCCATTTCGACAAAGCCAAAACCGCGCTTTTTACCGGTGTACTTGTCTGTGGGGATAGATACCGAGAGGACTTCACCTGATTGCGCAAAAACTTCTTGCAGTTCGGTTTCGGTCACTTTAAAAGAGAGGTTTCCTACGAATAGCTTGTTGTTCATCTGTTCTCATAGCAATGTCCGGAGCCTACCCTAACTGACACCGGTAACCCAAATACTGCTCAGGGTTCGTTGGCTAGTATCCCATATCTCTTTATTGGGGCCTAGTATTAGGCCTAAAAAGCGTACTGGTGGGACTCTTGCTACTATAAAGAGGACAGTTTTTGCTCTTTAAATGGGTGGGTCCATTGAGACTTTTGGCGGCATTTTTATCCAGTGCATTTTTGGTCACTTTGGGCTCAGTATGGAGCCAGCCCGCTAGTGCCCAGACTGACTCATTGGCGCATAGTCGGATAAGACAAGATCGAGTCCGTCAGCGTTGCCAAGGCAATAAATTTACCCTCTATATAGATCGCGTCCGAGGCATTGGCAGCGTCGATTTATCTTGGCCTGCCTCTAAAAAGGCTCAGCTTATTTTGCATTTCAAAAACTTCTCGATGTTAGAGCGTCTGGCTCTGACTATCGGTGACCGGACCTTTGACACCTGTCTGCGCACACTCAAAGACGAGAAGAGCCAAGCCGATTGTGCCAAAATGCCTGAGCCGGTGTTTAAACTTTTGCAGGACAGGACTAATACTAAAGGTGGCGATATAGTGGTGCTGGTGGGTAGTGCAATTACAACCGCGACTACTGAGCAAAAATTGCAGGTGTCATGGATCGATGCGTACAGGTAAAAAGTTGAAAAATAAATCGAACACTTTAAAGGTTGCAGTTTTGGCAATGGTCTTTGGTGTGCTATTGCCACCAGTATTAGGGCAAAACAAGCATCCAACAACGCCGCTCAAACCTCAACCACAATCTCCGGCCCAATCTCCACTCCTGCCCCAGCCTGTGAGACCTGCGCTGGTCGCCCCTCGTGCTGCCGGAGTAGCTGCCCCGCCATTACCAGTGGTGGTGGAGCTGTTTGTCACTAGTGATGATGCTGCAAATATGGCTGCTCGTGCTTTACTCAAAAGCCTGCCGGCCAAAATGCCTAACCAAAATATCTTGACCATGTCTGAGCATGTCGCACGAGATAAAGCTGGCAATTTTGAGCCTGGCACAGCACCACTAGTACAGCGACATTTTATGTTGCATGGCAAATTTAGGGTCAACAATCTCAAAGCACCACTAATGCTGGTAGACGGTATGATACCGGTGTTGCCGTTAAACGAAGAGACTTTGACTAAGGCGATAGACCGTGTACGTAAGGAGAATCGCCAGCTTGTAACTGTTGATGCCTTTATCAGCGGTAAAAATCTCAAGATCAATGTCTTTGCTGACTATCAAAAGCGCGTCAGCGAAAATTGCCGAATAGGTGCTTTTGTCTGGGCTAGCCCAGTCAATGACCAGGAGCCGGTGGTGCGTCAGGTTGTTGATTTTGGCTATCTCAACTCGGGGCACCAGGGTGCCAACACCACAGTGGTGCCACTCGATCCCAGCTGGTACAATGCGGACCGCTATAAGCAACTAAATGTAGTGGCAGTTGTACACAACTGCGAGACTGGCAAAATTATCGGTGCCAGTAGTTGTGTTGTGCAAAAGAGCAAAGAAGGCTGGTTTTAATTACTTCAATTGAAGTTGCTTGGACCAGTAGTATTCGCGGTTTTTGCTGTAGTAGTCGATGGTTTTAGCAAGACCGTCTTCTAGTGTAGTGGTTGGTCTCCAGCCTACTATTTTTTCTATCTTGGAGATGTCCGAATAGAAGTCGCCTGGTTCTTGCGCTTTTCTTTCTTGTGAAAATTCAGCGTAGTTCCATTTGCCTTGCTTTGCTACATCAATGATTGTTTTGACTAATTCAAGGAAGCTCACTGGTATATCGGAGCCGACGTTGAATATTTCACCATAAGCTTTTTCGACGATAGCCGAGCGGATGATTGCTTCGACTGTATCGTCGACATAGCAAAAATCTCTCAAAATACTGCCATCGCCATAGACCTGAATAGCCTCATTATCCATAGCTAATCTTACAAACCAGTTGCAGACACCAAAGCGTGAGTGCTTCATCTGCGATCTTGGTCCATAGATATTGCTCAAACGCAAAAGGACTGAACGGATGCCGTGAGCATCGTTATAGACCTTGATGATTTTTTCGGCAGTGAGATTGGATATCTCGTAGATGCCCTTGGGGTTGGTTGGAGCTTCTTCGTTAACCGGTAGGCTGACGCTGGCGCCGTACTGACCACGCGTACCTGTGTAAACACAAATCGCGGTGGGATTGTACTGGCGCAGTGCTTCCATCAAGACTGCGGTACCGGTGATATTGATCTCAATATCTGGAAAAGGATTGGAAAGGCTCATCAAATGGCAGACTTGACCAGCCAGGTGAAAGACATAATCCTGTCCACGCACCAAATAGTTTATTGCTGAATCGTCTCTGATGTCGCAATAGTTGATGCGCACGCGGTCTTTGACTGGCGCCAGGTTAAATTCATTGCCGCCATAATCAGGAATCATTGAATCAACGACAGTGACCTTTGCGCCCAAATTGGCCAGGCGTATCGCCAGGTTGCTACCAATGAATCCCATTCCGCCCGTAATCAGAGCAGTTTTGCCTCTGAATGCCGTTTCTATTGTCTGGCTCATTTTTCTTAAATTCCACTCAGATTACTGATCTTAGTTTTGATATTTCATTTACTGCAATCAGTGTTGTTGCCTGTTTGAGGACCGATCTTATCACGCAAATGAGCCCCCATACCGTTCTCTTTAGAATTACTGTGGGCATGTAGCTATGTTGTCAACTAAAGCGCCATTAATTGCAAACTGGCTCTTTTCTTCTACTATTATCCTTTCACTGGCGATAGATATTGAGAGGCTCGATAAGGTTGAAAGTCCCCTTCGGCAACATGAAGATCCACTACCATGCCTACAAGCAAGAGCTAGATCAGGCTGTAGCGCGGGTTATGGAAAGTGGTCACTATATATTGGGACCTGAACTCGACAAATTTGAAGCCGATTTTGCCAAGTTTTTGGGCGCTAAATATACAGTTGGGTGCGCTTCTGGTACTGAGGCGATATATCTGGCTCTCGTCGCCTGCGGCGTTGTGCCCGGTGATGAAGTACTGGTGGTCGCTCACACAGCAGTGCCGACTATATCTGCCATTTCAATGACTGGCGCCACGCCGGTTTTTGTCGATATCAATGCTTCTACATATGTGATGCGTGAAATTGAGCTAGAAGCCAAAATCACACCTAAGACAAAAGTAATCGTGCCGGTCCATATTTATGGACACATGGCTGACATGGAAACAATCATGAAGGTCGCTCAAAAGCACGGCCTCAAAGTAATGGAAGACGTAGCTCAGGCAACAGGCGCCACTTACCGTGGTCAGACAGCCGGCACTATCGGCGACTACGGCGCTTTTAGCTTTTATCCCAGCAAAAACCTGGGAGCCTTTGGTGATGGCGGAGCAATCTCCACCAATAGCGAAGAAAGCTACAAAAAACTCATAATGCTACGTAACTACGGTCAGTCCAAGCGCTACTACCACGACATCATTGGTATCAATAGCCGCCTCGATGAGATCCAGTGCGCCATCCTTGGTGCACAGTTACCTTTTGTCCATCAGTGGAATGATCGCAGACGCGAAATTGCTGCTCGCTACACCGAAGGTCTCAAAAATGTGGTTGTTACTCCTGTTGAGCAGCAGGGCTGCAAACACGTTTATCACCTTTATGTAGTGCAAACACCTTATCGCGATGAGTTGCAGCAGTATCTGCTCGACCGCGGTATTCAGTGCTTGATTCACTATCCTATCCCGGCTCACTTGCAACAAGCTTATGCCTTCCTCGGCTACAAGACTGGCGACTTGCCCACCACTGAGCATATCGTCAAACGCATTTTGAGCTTGCCTATGTTCCCTGAGCTGACCGACGAGCAAGTCGACGAGGTCATTGAGGGCATCAAAGACTTCCACAAAGAACGCGGCATCACTTTTGAGATGGTGCAAAACAATAAAGCCTTTGCTGAACAAACTGCTTAATCGATAAAAACCGCACCACGAACGGATTAAATCATGAACAACCTTCAGTCACAATCAACGGCACTAAAGACAAGATCAAAACAGGCACTAACCTCGGTGTCATTGATTATCCCGGCCTACAACGACGAAGAAACAGTCGGTCGTCTGATTGACGATGCCGATACAGTACTCTCAGAGCTTGCCACCGACTACGAAATAGTTGTAGTCAATGATGGCAGTAAAGACCGCACTCTCGATGTCTTGCAAGGTAGAGCTGAAGTCAATCCTCATGTAAGAGTAATCAACCATCCAGTCAATAAAGGATTTGGTTACACAATCCGTGAGCTTTATCTCTCTGGCAAAATGGACTTTATCTTCTCACTCCCTGGCGACTATCAATATGCTCCCAAAGAGCTAGTCAAAATGGCTAAGGGTCTCGATAAGCACGACTTTGTAATCGGTCTGCGTTTGCACCGCAACGATCCACCAAGACGTAAATTCCAATCCAAAATCTATAACCTTATGCTCCGTACCTTTTATGGTCACAAGCATAAAGACGTCAACTCCATCAAACTCTTCCGCCGCGCCATTGTTGAGACTGTTGAGCTGCGCTCATACAGTCCCTTTGTCGATGCCGAGCTTTGTATTAGAGCTGAGCGTGCTGGCTTTAAAGTCGTGGAGATTCCCATCGAGCACCTGCCTCGCATGACTCAAGGTGCCTCTGGTGGCAAGTTCTCAGTGATATGGGAAACATTCTCGGATCTCATTGGTATGCGCAAGACTTTTAAATAAGTCTGTGTTTTTGCAGTGGCTATTGCTGGTTGCTCTATGGGTAACTGCTTTTGTCGTGTGAGAAAAAGGCCTGATTTTTCTCATTCAATGGGGAACTTCATAATGGGGGCATCCGGCTTCCGCCTGCGCTCAATTTCAGCACTTCCCGCTTAGTCCCACCAGAATTGCCAGACTGTAGCTCCCATTAAATCTATAGCCAGTCCTGAGATAGTGCGATCTCCATGACCTTGCATGACATTGTCTGGGCAGTACTGCGCGTGCTCAAAGGCCAGTGCAAGGGCCTCGTCTTTATCCACCACCGGCTTTTTTACTTTTAAAAATAGTGAGTCTCTGCCCATACACAAGAGGTCGGCTCCGTACTTTTCATGCCATCTCTTGAGTAGTGCTATGTGCACTTGTGTAGAAGGACATTCATTCCAGCCTAAGCCGCTAAAAGTAAGATAGGCTGGGATTTGCCAGGATAGTTTGGTGGGCACCAAAATCAGCGTACTGCTAGTTGGCAATTTGGTCAGTGTGACCTTGCGCTTAGTAAAATCGCCAACTTTCATACTTATGTCGTCGGGATTCTCTAGCCAGTGTTTGATCAGTTGATCTGGACTTTTGAGCCATTTTTCGGGGTCTAATTTTTCGCCTTCTGCCAGTGTTTTCTTGGCTTTGCCGGGTTCACCAATCAAATCTTCGATGCTGGCATCAACTGCAAATAACGGTGAGAATCCAGTTTCATTTGCTTTTGATAGCAATTTCTCTGCTATTGATTCAGCATCTTTGCGTGCTATTTCTAAGACGTAAATGCTTTTTGATTTACTCTCGTTTCTTACTTCGGATACTTTTGCCTCGACGCCGGCAGCGTCAAGTACTTTCTGTATTTCACTCATGATCCGCTCAGGCTCTCACTTCTCTTTTTCTTCTTATATCTATCCATGATTTCTTCCGCTCGTTTTTTGAGCTGAGCTGCTTCTTCTGGTTGATTCATCTTTTGTTTGAGATTAGCTAGGTTGACCAGGCTTCGATACAAATCGATGTGCTGTTCACCAAGATTCTTTTCTCTGATTGCGAGTGCTCGCTTGAGTAGTGTTTCTGCTTCCTGGTACTTGTTTTGCTTGGCATAAAGGATACCGAGGTTGGTGCAGTCTTCTGCTATACCAGTACTGTCCGCTGGTAGGCATTTGGTGTCGATGGCAAAGGCTTCTTTAAATGCTTCCTCTGCTTGATTGAGTTTGCCTTGTACGCCCATGGTCACGCCTAGTGTGTTGAGCACGCCAGCTAACTTGGGATTTTCTCTACCATATGCTTTTTCCAAAATAGATATAGCTTTTCTGGCATCAGCTTCGCCGTCAGAGACTTTGCCGAGATTGCGATTGATTTCAGCTCTCAGCTCAAGACATGATGCGGCATAGACGCTGTCGATACCCATAGCCTCTGTAAATAAGGTCATGGCGCGGGCGATTTGACTATCAGCTTGTTGATACTGGGCGTGCTTCATAGATATTTTTGCCAGTTGTACATAACTACTTGCAATATCTACTTTGTCAGGCGTATCGACCTTTTCGTTGATAGCTATGGCTCGTTTGATTACAGCTTCGGCATCATCGTAGCGACCTTCTGAAGTATAAAAACTACCGATGTTTATTAGGTGTTTTGCTACTTTTACATTTTCTTTGCCGAGCAATTTTTCGTCTATTGCCAGCGCTCTTAAAAAACTCTGCTCTGCCAGAGCATTTTTGTTTTGACTGTAATAGGCCAGCGCTAGATTGCTTAGATTGGTTGCTACTGTGCTGTTTTCACTGCCAAGCAGTTTTTCGTTGATGGCCAGTGCTTGTTTGCACGCCTCTTCTGCTTCGGCAAATCTGTTCTCTTTTGTATAAATCACAGAGAGGTTGTTTAGAGTACTGGCGATTTCTGCGCAGTCTGGTCCGTTCTTTTTTTGATAAATAGCTATGGCTTGTTTATAGTGAGATTCGGCTTGTTTGTTTTGTTCGTATTTGTCTTCCACCATGGCCATGCAAGTATAGGCTGCTGCCATGCTTGGACCGTCTGCACCTTCGACTTTAGTGATGATACTTTGGGCCCTGTTGCTACAAGCAAGAGACTCCTGATACTTACCTTGATGAAAGTACAAATCGGCTAGTGTTAGACAGATGCTGCCGACTTGCTGTGAGTCTGCTCCAAAAGCCATCTGGCAGATAATCAAATTGCGAGTGCAAAGGTCTGCTGCTAACGCGTTTTTGCCACGTTGTATCAAAAGAGTGGCGTAGTTTGTCAGTGCCTGGCTCAGTCTAGTCAAGTCAGGTGGAATAATTTGTTCTTCTAACTCGATAGCGCGAGCAAACATGTTTTCGGCTTGATCGAGTTTGCCTGTCTGGCGCAAAATTGTTGCAAGATTGACAAGACTCTGGGCGGTTCTGACTTTATTAGATTTATCGGCTGCTGCAATTGATAATGCTTGCGTGTAGGATTGCTCAGCATTGGCATATTTTTGTTCGCTCTCTTGTTGCTTGCCTCTGTTGGTGAGCGCTGTCCAGTCATCCTCTGCCCAGGCTGCTTGGACAGAGGTCAAAAGTAAAACAGCGAGGACGCCAAGCCGTTTGAGATTTTGCATTTAATGCTCTCTTGAGAATAATTGATCGTACGCCAAAGGTGCCCTAAAGCAGACCATCAAATTATTGCATATGAACAGAGGCCGTTCAGACCGGGCTTGACTTTACGCCAACCCTTTTATTTACATTAAAAGCAAGATGTGCCCGGTCAAACAGTACATTGACGCTGTCGCCGTCTTCTGGCGCGCTAACTACTGCCGTATGATAGAGAGACAGTGCTTCCTGGTCTTTGTTTGTGGACACTACCGTAAGTAAATCACTGCCACCTTGAGTACGCAGCCGATTGACAAAACGAGCTGCTTCTGTGGAGTTTGTAGCTTTCATGACGACCAGCAGTTGATCGTCATCGACTTTATGTACAGCGTCTTCGTGACGCAAAAGTTGCTTGATTTTGGCAAGTAATCTGGGCGCACTGTGGCTTAAGACGCCGCGTATAAAGACAAAAGCTGTAGGACTGTTTTTGCTTATCATTGCTTGCAGTTGGCTGTTGGCGCTATCTATTAGTTCGAGTTGCTTACTACTTGTTTGATAGGCATAAGCAAACGCTGCTGCTTGGGCTAAGTTTTTGCTGTCTTCTTGTAGGGCGTCTTGTTTTTGTTTTGCGGTTGTCTTGTAAAGCTCAACCAGTCCACTGCGCACCAGTATTGCCACCGAGTCGATTATCTCGGCGTCGCTAATTAACATCTGGTGTTTTAACGAGGCTAAGGTGAGTTGTCCATCTCTGAGTCTTTTGATTATGTCCTGACAAAATACTATGTGTTTATGACCGCGTTGACGCACAAATTTGGAGCACAGAGCCCACTGGCTTTGCGCTTTATCTGGTACTACCAGTTTTTCGGGGAGCACGATTGTGATGTTTGAGAGGTCAGCTTCGCTGTGCAAGATTGCCAGCTGGTCTTCCTTTAGCGCTGCTTCGATGAGCACTGCTTGTAGTGGCAGGGCTTTGTTTTTAAATGAGTCAAAATAGTCACTTTCAAAAGTAAAGCTACCATTTTTAAGCAATATTATTTCACTCAGTGCTTCCCGACCGCTAAAGCAATCCCACTGTGCTCTTGTGATGCGTCCCTGCCAAAAGCTTATGGCGCCGGTGATTACATCGTTGCTCGATGTCTCTGCATCAGTTTGAGTATCTATAAATTGGGCGACTTTTAGTGAGCCTGTGATTTTGCTCAGTGCCAGCGCTTGCAGTAGGCTACTGGTCTGTATTTGACTGAGGTCGCCATTAAACGCGCTGCGCCTGGTGTTTGCCTGTGGAATATCGACATCTATATACTGAGTCTGTATGTATTCTTGCTGGCACTGATCATCGTTTGATCTGTGAGTACTAAAATCAATGACATTGGTGGCGGACTGATAATTATTGATGCCTATTTTGCTTCGCGCTTGCGACCAGAGGATATTGAGATCCGCGATGGTGGGTAGCGTAAAGGCTTTTTGTTTGGGCGCAAACATTTAAGGCGATACTTTCTAGTTAGCACTGTTACTAACATTGGCAGCATATTTAAATATGCTCTTTGGCTTGTGTGTTGTGCATTTCAGTGTTTTTGATTTGTGCACAACTTGCTTCCATCAATTGGAAGATGGTGGAAATATATCAGCTGGCACGAGTGTATATCTCTTGCGTAAAATAGAAAACTTTAAGCTCTGCGCAAGTGCTTACTGCTGCTGCCTTAGCTGGTATGCATAGATTCGTGTCGCACGTAGCCATAAGTTGCCAGGGACAGATCATTTTTGTTTTGCTGCTTTTGGCAAAGATTCGACATTTGTTTATCGGTCTATTGCCATCTTAGTGCAGGTGGTTTCTTACTATTTAGAGCTGTGTTGTTATTGCTTTGAGCGCCAGGAGCCCGACTTGAAACTCTACCTGGGCATCAATCAATCTAAATTTTGCTTCGTTTAATTGCCGTTCGCGTTCTGATACCAAAAAGACTGTACTGTCTCCAACCTGAAATCTTTCGCGCTCACCAAAGTAAACTTGCTGCGATTTTTGTACTTGTTTTTCGAGAGCCAAAAATTTTGTATAGGATAGATTTATCGCTGAAATCGCGTCGTAGACTTCGTTGCGAATGCGCTGTTCTTCTGCCTGTCTGTCTCTGCCCAGTTTGTCGAGACGTAATTTAGCTGCCTGCACTTTGCCTTTTGCTGTGCGCATAAGCAGGGGCTGACTAAATGTCACCTGACCACGATAGACTTTGTGGATGCCGTTTTTGCCATTGTCATAGCCACCGACCACCACCGCGTTCATTGCCGGTAATAGCTGGTTTTCGGCCAGTTTTAGCTGAGCTTGAGCGATTTTTTTTTGCAGGTCAATTGCTTTTAGTTCTGGTCTAGTGGCCAGTGCCTTAATCACATTGCGATCCTGTTCTTCTGCCATCATCATTTGCGGTCTTGGCATTGCCTCAGGCACATTTTGTTCAGTGGGTAATGGCAGCGGCACACCACCCACATCAAAGAGCATTGCCGATAGTCTAAACGAGTACCGCTGGAAGTCCCTTTGTGACTGGGCTAGGTCGGCATTGCGTCTTTCGACGTCTTCTTCTGCTTCAGTGACATAGATTTTGGCCAGGTCGCCGCTTTCTGCTTGCTGTCCGCTGATTTTGGCGACAAGCTCGGCTAATTCTAGTATCGCTGTCGAGACTTTGATTTTTTGATTTGCTGCCACCCAATGCCAGTAGATTGTACCGGCTCTAAGCAGTGTATCGAGTCTGGTTAGAGCAAAAGTTTGAGTGGCTATCTGCTCGCCAAATTTTGCTTCTTTTTCATTAAAAGACTGTTCGTTGTGTATCAGTCCACGCAACAGTGGCACATACAATCCGCCTGAATATTCGCCACCTTCTCCAGTCTCGATATAGGGTGATTGGGCTGAGTTGGGGTTGTATCTATATTGTGCAAAGGTGCGCACACCAGATCTAAATGGTATTTCTACTTTGGGATAGTTAAACAGTACGCGCTTGGCGCCACCAATCCTGGATGTGTTTTGCATCCTGGTGTAGCCACTTTCAGTTGATAGTAGTGGGTCAAAGACACCTTGTTTTTCGAGTCTATTGGCGCTTGCCATTTTTTCGACGTCTTTAGCGGCTTCCAATCCCGGAAAGTTTTCGTCCACAGCTCTCAGATAGGATTCGAGTGTCAGCTTTTTGCCCTGTTGGATGGTTTCTCGGGCCTCGGCTCCGCCGCTCAATTTGTTTTGGGCAATAAGACTGATAGGAGCCAGGCTGATTGCTTGTTTGGCATCAATGGCAAGGGCTGCCTGGGCACTCAATAGCCACAAGAGGCAGGTGCCCGTTGTTAAAATTGCGGTCAGAGATATGGTGCCTGGAGGCACCACGCAAGGTGACCTCATTTATTTTACTCTCGGCTGTTCGCCGTCGGGAGCTGGTGCATGCACTGTGGGCTGGAAGCCATTGAATTGACGCCACAGCTCGAACCACACAGGGACATCGTTTAATAGTACCCAGCCTGTAGTCTGAGCGCCTGGACGAAGAATTTTAGGTGAGGGCCAGGGCTCTTCTTTTTTGCTCTTTATTGCTGCAAAGTCTGGTACGACGATGATGCGGTAGTAGTGTTTGCCATCATCAACGGCATCAATGACCGCCACGCGACCAGCAAATGTACCGACAGCAACTGAGGGCCAGCCGACAAATTGCAGCGATGGCCAGCCGGAGATGGCAAGTCTTACAGGACTGCCGATGGTGACAAGTGGCGCATCGTAGTCGCGGATTAATATCGCCGCAGCTCTGTCCATCGTATCTGGCACGATAGTAGCCAGAGTAGAGCCAGCTGATACAGTCTCGCCGCTACCGACCCGGTTGAGCCGTACCACCCTGCCGCCGCAAGGAGCCTTTATTGAGCGTTGAGCGATACGTCCGGTCATGTTTTGCAGGTCGATATCGAGTTTGTTGATCTCACCATCAGTGGTGGCAATGAGCTGATGTACATCGGCCAGAGCGGCATGGATAGAATTGATGTGAGCTTTGGTATCGGCTGCTAGTTTGGCTAAATCAAATCCGGCTATACCGGTGTCGCGGCTAACCACATCATAGGCCGCCCGTGCTCTTTGTAGCTCAGTTTTGGCTCTGGTATTTTCGAGCAGGGCTACCTGCTGGTCTCTTTGTGAGCGCAGTCCTTTATCGTAAAGTACACTGACACGGTCCAGTTGCCACTGTGTGGTTTTGATGTTTTGTTCTGCTACTTCTACGCTTTGACGAGCGGCAAACAATCTGTCTTTAGCCTGGCCGATGCGCTCCTTAGCGGCTGGTACAGCAGCTCCTCTGGCTTCGCCTAGATTATCTATCTGATGTGATAACGAGCTGGCTTTGTCACGCAGTGCCTCACGTTTAGCGATGAGCGCCTGTCTTTGCTTTTGCATTGTCTCTAGCTGAGTTTTGTCTAGATAGCGGGGATCGATATCCTGTAGCTCAGCAAGCGGCTGTCCCGCTGTTACTTGCTCACCGTCGCGCACATACCATTTGATCAAACGACCTGATATCTGGGCCTCGATAGTTTGCGGTCTGTCCTTTGGACTAAAGACAACTATCTCTCCATGACCTGCTACTGACTGTCGCCATGGCACAAAAGCAAAAAAGCAAACAGCGACTACCCAGAGGATAAAGAGCAGCACACCAAACAAGCGGGGACCGTAGCCAGTGCGCACCAATTGGAGCGATTCAAGCTGGTAGCTATCGTCTGGCTTGGGAGTTAGTTCCCTAGCTGTTAAAGCTTGATTGTTAGAGCTGTTCATTTTTAATTTTACTCTTACTTCTCATTGTCACTCCTCGACTTTGTGCTGTGTTTATCGAGGATGCGTAATATTGGCACCAGCTGCGGGAATAGTTGCTCCAGTTTGCCGCCTACTTTGCTTATCATCTCTCTGGATGGACCAGACTCGACGATTTTGCCTTCTTCTAGTAAAAATATTTTTTGAGAGCGTAGGATGCTATCGGCGTCATGGGAAATATCAATAATTGTCCAGGGCACTTCTTTAGAGTAGATGCGGTCCATAATGTCTACCTTGGCGCTTTCTTCGATGGCAGTAAAAGCTTCGTCCAGGATAAGCAGTTGCGGGCGTTTGGCGATACAACGGGCTAGCAGTATCTTTTGGATTTGACCGCGCGATAGATTGCGACCGCCGCTAAATATTTCGGTTTGCAGCCCATTGGGTAGAGACCGGGACTCATGAGTAAACTGCACCATATCTAGTGCCCAGAGTACGTCGTCATAGCTTATGTCTGGCCGTCTCAGGCTGACATTGTCGAGGATAGTACCAGGTAAAATTTCATTGGCATCGCTCATCAATGCTACGTTTTGGCGCAGGCTGACGAGATCCGCGTCTCTTACATCAATACCGTTGATTTGTACCAGTCCGCTGCCTGGCTCAAGCAGTCCTGAGAGTATTTCGGCGATTGTGGTCTTGCCTGAGCCATTAGGACCAAAGAGACTAATTTGTTCGCCTGCTGCCACGCTCATATCAACACCGCGCAGCACGTCCTCACCACCTGCAAAGGCAAAGTGCAGTCCCCTGATATCGATGCGCGCGCCCCGTTCGTTTTTGCCGATGCTCTCGCCGCCTTCTTTGTCCAGGGGCAGGTCTTCGACATAGCCGATTTTGCCCAGTGCTGACAAAAGCTCGTAGACGTTTTGCATGTTGCGCACCAGTCTCTCAAGGGCGGGCATCATGATATTGACTATCAAGAGCGAAGCAACTAGTTGACCCATGGTGAGCTGCCGATTAATCACCAGCCAGCCGCCAAAGCCAAGCACGCTGGCGCTTGCTAAAGACTGGAAGAAAAAGAGGGCAGTGGATTGACGGAAGAGTACTTTAAAATGTGTCTGTCGCAGTTTGACGTAATCAACCAGGAGGCGGTCGGCCTGATTGATGATAAAGGGTGGTATGCCATTACTTTTGATACCACTTTTGCAACGGGCGATTTCTTCCAACCACTGGGCAATGCGAAATCTCTGTGTGGTTTCATTGCTGCGAGTTTTGTAGCCGCCAAAGCCAAGGACAAAGACTTCTAGCAAAAAGAAAACTATTACAGCGGCATCAAAGAGTAATAACCAGGGACTGTAGATAGCTAAGAGAGTAAGACCAATCAGTACCTGGAGAATAGCTGCTGGTGCGTCTAGAAGCAGTGTAAACCAGCCCGACTGTACTGTGATTGTGTCAAAAAAACGATTGACCAGCTCCGGCAAATATTCTTTAGCCATGGCCGAGTGTTTAATGCGTGGCAGGCGGTAAGCCAGTCTTAGCGCCACTCTTGCAAAAGTGCGCTGGCGAATGCGCTCCACTATCCATAGTGTAATGAGGCGCAAGAGCGCCACAAAAGTAAGTCCAGCCAGTAGCGTCCCGGCAATTACCGAGAGTGGCTGGAGATAAACTCCTGCCGCTATTGTGTTGACCACAATCTGGGTGGCCAGTGGCAGCGAGAGCGCAAATAAGCCGCTAAAAAAGGTATAGACAAGAATTAAGAGCAGGTCGGTCCTGTCCTCGAAAATCATCTGTCCGAGCCGTTTGTAGGGTGAAGTCGGTGACGCAGGGCGTTCTTGCGTGCCCGGCGGATATAGTAATGCGACCAGTGCTTTTACACGCACAAAATATCCTCGTGGCAATGCAAATGCCCAGACAGTATGCAGTACGTGATGATACAACAGTCAAATAGCTAAAATCGTGGTCACAGCGGGCATAAAAAAGACCTTACCAAGTCTCAATCACCTGACAAGCTGTCTTTGAGTATGCTATCGGTCGTATATGGCGTGTCATGCAGGATTCTATCTACACCAGGCAAAGTTTGTTCTTCAAATTTTTCTACTGTGCGACGGCTTGTAGCCATTCTGTTGGGGCTGGCAAGCTCTCGTCTGTACTGTTGGGAGAGCACTGAGCGGATATTGGTGTTGGCTTTGATTTCTTCTACGTTTAGCTGTGAGATGCCCTTCTTTATGGCTTCATCAGCGCTTGATAGTGATTCTAAAATGAGCGGACTGAGTGTGCGCTCAGCTAGACCCACACCAGATGATGGACCAGTACCCGATAGACCAAAGCCGCCTGAGGTGTTGGAGAGACCAAACTGCGGACCATTGGGATAGAGGTTATTGGGGCTGAGTGTCTCGATGCTCATACCACGCGGCCAGATTACCGGTGGGCTGCTATTAGGCACACCAAAAGATGTGCCTGTTTCCTGGCAGTAGCAAGGTCCTGCGCCAGCTAACGTGGCAATGACAATGAGAGTAGGGAACGAAATTAATTTCACGAGTTGCCAATAGAAATGGTTACTTATTGCCTTGTACTAGCATAGGGCAAATGATTCAATTGGGCAGCAAATTGTCAGGCGTTAGTTAGACTTAGTTGTTTTTGCTCTCTGCCATACGAGGTGCAAGCAGCGGTGTGGTGCTGGCAAAGCTCAGGCTCTCGTCTGCTAAATTGGTCGCAAACCACTGTGTCAGTTGATCAAAAGGCGCTTTGAGCTTTAGCTCAGTAATATCTGGCACAGGTAGTGCTAGCGTAATGGCTTCTGCGTCTTCGAAGTGGTCGGCAAAGTTGACTATAAAGCTTTTGAGCAGGTTCTCGTCTTCGAGATGGTTCCATGGCAGCTCAAGCGCTCTTTGCTCGCAGTCGCCATGCTCGCTATAAAAATAGACGTGCTTTTTGGGGGTTATGACTAACCAACCTTCTACAACAGCCATGTGTTTCCTCGTGGATACCTTTGCTGCTTGTACGATGGCAGCTTCTATCTATAATCTTGAGACAAATCTAAGCGTAGTTGTATCAAGAAACTATCAAGATTTGCATTAATCAGAAGTTTTTACTGGCAAAACGATAACCAATTCTCGTTTCGGTCTGAATAAAAGTCGGTCTGGTTGGGTCGGTTTCAATTTTGTTGCGCAAATTGGCGATGTGCACTCTGAGCGAATGATGGTCCTCTGCATACTCGGGTCCCCAGACTTTTGTAAGCAACTGTCTGTGCGTTAAAACACGGTTGGGGTTGTTGATTAAAAGTGATAGCAGTTCATACTCTTTAGGGGTCAAATGGACTAGCTCACCGTTTTTGTGGACCAATCTTTTGTCGAGATCCACTTCTAAATCACCTTCGCAAAAGAGCGGAGCGCCAAGGGTTTTTTCGGGTTGTTTAGTCCGTCTGATGATGGCGCGCATCCGCGCCAAAAGCTCTCCTACGCCAAATGGTTTACTCAAATAATCATCAGCGCCACAGTCCAGTGCTTTGATTTTGTCTTCTTCGCGGTCGCGTACCGAGAGTACTACAATTGGCACCGAACTCCATGCCCGCACTTGCTTACAGACTTCAAAGCCGTCCATGCCTGGCATAGCCAGATCGAGCACGACCAGCTCTGGTACTTCCAGAGCCATTTTATCGAGACCTTCTTCGCCTGTGGCAGCCAGCTGTACTGCATAGCCATTGCGCTCAAGACCAATCTTGAGTGCTCGTCTAATCTGGGGCTCGTCGTCAATTACCAGTACTTTCATTGATTGCTCCCGGGCTGACTTGAAGATCTGGATTTCTAGAGGGTATCACGACCTTGACTGTGGTGCCACCGCCCTCCCTGGGAGAGGCTTCAATTTTGCCATGATGGGCTTCGACAAGGGCTTTGCAAATTGATAGTCCAATACCAACACCTGGTATGGATGATTCGGTTAAGGCTTTAGCCCTAAAAAACAAATCAAATATGTGATTACTGTCGTCTTCACTGATACCCTTGCCCCGGTCCATTACTTGCATTATCAGTTCGCTATCGGATGTTTTGACCTTGATTTCGACTGTGCTTTCGGGCGGAGAATATTTAAGTGCGTTTTCGACCAGGTTTTTTAAGACTTGCTCGATTTGTACAGGATCGACAAAGACTTCGACAACTGGCTCCTCTAGCTGGATTGTCACTCTGGCATTATCTGCTTCGCTAAAGCCACTAAGTGTTGAGCCTATGATTTCTTCGATGGCAGCGCTCTCCAGTATTGGTCTCCAGGCACCAGCCTCCAGTTTGGACATGTCGAGGATATTGCCTACCATACGATTGAGGCGGTCTGCTTCTTGTTCGATGCCCTGTAAAAGTGACTTCAACTCTGCGTTTTCAAATGGTCGCAAAGTTGACGACTCTTCTTGCAGGACTGAGACAGCGGCTTTTATGCCAGTTAGAGGACTTCTAAAGTCGTGGCTGACCATAGACAAAAGCGCTGTTTTGAGCCGGTCAGCTTGAGCTAAGGCTTCTACCTGGGCTTGCTTTTTTATCAATACTTCGCGAGCAAGTGCTAAATTTTCGGCGCGCAAATGCATACGACGTGCTTCAAGCTCGCTGGCTTTGAGCCTTGCCGTCAAATGTCCGGTTATTGTCGATACCAATAAAAACATAGTAAGTGTGAGCCACTCACTTGGTGACTGCACAGTAAAAGTGTGTCTGGGCTCAATAAAAAACCAGTTGAGACAAAGAAATGAAAGCACCGCTGAAAAAATAGCGCAGGCGCGTCCAGCATAGATGCTCAACGAAAAGACAAGCAATAAATAGAGCAGCGAAATATTGGCAAAGCCCTTATCTAAATGCAGTGCCTGGATAAAACAGGTTAGCAAAATGGTCAATATTATGCCCAGTGCAAATTTTGCTGGACTGGCTCGTAGCTGTGGCATGGTAGACCTGTTATTTACTTAGGCAAAGGCAAATTTAAAGGCGTTTTGCATCTTGTCCACGGTGCTGGCAATGTCATCAGGACTGTGCGCCACAGATATTAGCGCAGCATCAAATGCCGATGGCGGCATATAAACTCCATTGTCCAGTAAATGGTGGAAAAATTTGGCATAAGCGGCAGCATCGATTGACTTTGAGTGCTCAAAGTTTTTGACCGGTGTCTTGCTAAAGACAATGCCAAACATTGAGCCTTCTCGGGCTAACTGTACCGGGTAGCTGTGTTTGTCAATTACTGCTTTTAGCCCACTAAAGAGTGCTGCGGCCCGCTCTTCCATGATGTTATAGAGCTGGGGGTCAGCCAGTGCTTTGAGTGTCTGGATGCCACCAGTCATGGTGACCGGGTTGCCACTAAAAGTGCCAGCTTGATAGACATCGCCTTCGGGCATCAGTTTGCTCATGATTTGGCGAGGTCCGCCATAAGCACCAATTGGCATGCCGCCACCGAGAGCTTTGCCATAACAGGTCAGATCTGGCTTGATATTGTAGAGCGCTTGTGCGCCGCCATAGGCTACTCTAAAGCCTGTAATTACTTCATCAAATATCAGCAGTGCTTGATTTTGGCTGGCTATCTCTCTCAGTCCAGCCAAAAATCCAGGCTCGGCTTTGACCAGTCCCATAGAGCCGCAGACTGGCTCTACCAGTATGGCGGCTATTTGTCCTTTGTGCTCTCCAAAGAGCGCCTCGACACTACTGAGACTGTTGTACTTGGCCAGCAAAGTGTTATCACGGGCTGCTGCCAGTAGTCCGCTCGATGAAGAATGTCCTGTGGAAGCGAGCACTGAGTCTGAATGACCATGGTAGCCGCCGCCAAACATCAAGATCTTATCTCTACCAGTAAAGCCGCGTGCCAGTCGGACTGCGCTCATGACTGCTTCGGTGCCCGAATTGACGAAGCGCAAAGACTCAATAGTTGGCACTATCTTGGCAATCTGAGCAGCAAGCTCTAACTCCAGTATGTGCGGCGCGCCAAATACGGCACCACGGGAGATGATGGCACTGAGTGCCTTTGTTGTCTCAACAGGGGCGTGACCCAGGATAGCCGGACCCCATGCACCCAGATAGTCTATGTATTCGTTGCCGTCTAAATCTGTCAGTTTAGAGCCACTGGCCGAGTCAAAAAATATGGCTTCGCCCCCCACTTCGTGGAAGGCTCTAAATGGACTGTCAACGCCACCGGGAATCAATTCCTTGATCTTTTGACCGGCAGAGATTGATTGCTTGTAGCGCTCCAGACGAGCTGCAGGTGGTAGCGCTCCTGGTGGCAGGATGGCGTGCTCAATGGGAGTGCTTGAGGTCTCTCGACCGAGCTTAGCTGTCATTTAAAGTACTATCTCTGCCTGTAGTTTGTAGGTGCCTTTTTTGATGCGTTGTAGTGAGACTACCGCTTTGTTATCCGCTCCACCAGTACTTGTGATGTCAGCGTCTTGATCGTGGCTTAGTCTGACGATATCAGGAGAGAGGTTGATGATTTTGACATTGACTTTGCTCGCGGTGCCAAGCACTTTGACTGTTAGTTTGCTGCCATCCTTGCCATTCTGGGCATCAGCAGGTATCTCTGCTGCGGCAAACTCAAAAGGCACCGGGTTAGAGCGCATGCCTTCGCAGCTTACTACCAGGCTGTGTGGACCGGGTCTGAGGGTGCCAGCTGGCACGGTGAAGCGCAGTTGCACAGGAGAGGCAGCGATGATTTGTGCTTCGAGGGCACCATCAATGATGATGCGATTGTTTTGTGCCATACCATCAAAGTTATGGCCATCAACAACCATGGTGCGTTTACCCAGGGTCATAAGGGGATTGGTGCGATCCAGTCTGGGGGCTTGTCTAGTTGTGGTATCAAAATTGAGCGGATGCAGTACGTCGACTACGGCTGGCAGATCTTCGGAGCGCGAAGGCATGGCTATATTGAGAGAGCGACCTGGTGTGGCGTCTTCAGGTACCTGATAGACGACCTGACCGTTATGATCTGTTTGTAGTGACAATCCGTTAAAGCAGATCTCGATATTTGGCTCGGGGTTGCGTTTTTCGTCTAATAGAGCAACTGTTATGCTCTGTCCAGCCAGGGCGCGATCTGGCAAAACCAGGACGCTGTTGGACTTGGGTTTACGCAAGATTGGTTCGTTTAATTGTTCTTGCTCTCCAGCGCCACTATCTCTGGTGCTAGTATTTTGAGCCTTTGGCGTCACCATGGCCAGCTTTTCGTTTTCTACTTTGGTTTGCAAAGCTGTCTTGTGATTGTCTTCACTTTTGGCAGTAGCAGTTGCTTTGACTTGTGGCTGAGCTGGTTTTTCGTTTTCTACTTTTGTTTCAGCGACTTTTACTTTCTCGATTGGCTTTTCGCTTACCGCCGGTTCGTTTTCTGCACTTTGAGCTTCGCTTTTGCCAGCAGTTGTACTCGCTTGGGTTGTCGCCTTTACGCTTTTGCCTGATTTCGGATTTTCGCCAGCAGCCACTTCTTTATCGACTTTTTCGATGTCTTTTTCAGCTTCATCGAGATCTTCTGCTTCCATGTTTTCTAATTTAGCGGCAGTCACTTTGGTTTTGACAGCGGCAACTACCGGCACTCTTTTGACGATTGTTGTTTCGACGCCGTCTTCTGAGCCATCGATTTCTTCAATCTCGACCACGCGTTTGATTACAGCTCTAGGCCTGGGGGTGATACCCGGCTCGCTCAGAGCCTGGGCCAGCTTTTGGCGGCGGGCGCTTGTTAAAACAATAAGCTCGTAGTGTTTGCGATAGCGCTCAGTGAGCAGTGGTGGCAGGCTCACTGATTTTTTTTTTGCGCTGCCATCATTAGATGAGGCATCGCTTTCTTTTACTGTTTCTGGAGCTTCACCGCCAGCGCTTTCATCTGCTTTTTTGATCAAGTCAGATTCGACTGCGATTTTGTCTAGTTTGCCCTTCCAGTATGTGACATTGTTCTGGCTCTGGATATCAAAGCCTGTTTCTACTGGAGAGTGTGCTGTCAGTACCACAATAAATTCGTTGATTGCCTTGCCATCGGGGGCCTTGGCGCTGCTATTGCCAGCGATTGTCAGTGTCACCAGACCGCCAATGCGTTTTGCCCACACGGTAGAGAGCGCGCCGTGAAATTTATCATTGATTTCGATGTCACCCGAAGACCAGCTTTCTGCTGTCAGGCGATTTTTGACGCGGCTTTCGTCTTCTCTGGCGACAATGCGATTGGCTACTACTTTGGGATCGCTCAGTGCTTTGTCCAAGACTTGCTGGGCTAAGGCGACGATGAATTTTTCGTTTTCATCCTGGATGCTCTTTACTTCCTCTGAGTCCTTGAGCATATTATTGATGTCTTTGAGCACGCTGATAAGAGCGGTGTCAGGAGCAAAGTCTGGTAGCTTTTCTTCAGCTTTCTTTTCAGGCGCTGCTGCTTTTGCTTCGACTTTTACTTCCGGAGCTTGTGCTGGTTTGGCTGACTCAACGGGCTTTGCATCTTTGACGTTTTTAGCTTCGGCCTTGCCGCCAAAACCAAAAAATCCTTTCTTACCCGATTTCTTCGCTTCTTCTTCGGCTTTGGCTTGAGCAGCCTTTTTGGCTTTCTCTTCTTCTTTTAGTGCCTTTTTGTCGACTTTTTCTTTTTTCTTGTCGTCTTTGTCAGCGCCTTTATCCTTGTCTTTGTCACCTTTGCTGGCTTTGCCACCGTCTTTTTTATCAGTTTCTTTTTTGTCACTGTCTTTTTTGTTGGCAGTGTCACTCTTGGATTCTTTACTTGATTCGGCAAAAGCGGGGCTAGTCAGAGCCGTACTAAAGATGGCGCTGGGCATCAGGACGAGACTCAATGCCAGGCAAAGATTAGGACCCAACATTTTGATTTTGCCTTGTTTATCAGCGCTCATTTAGATAAATCCTCTTCCTTGCACGACGTGCTCTTGTCAGCCCTGGCTGGACTTACAAGATTTTACTCAAAAATGGCGCTAACTAATAGCCCGTTTCAAACAGAGATTGCAGATAGCCTATTTTTTTGTGGCGCTGAGCAATTTGTAGTCAGCTATGCGCCAGGTGTCTTCTGCTTTTTCGAGGGTATAGTTGACGTTGTAGGAGTCGTCAGTAGATTTGATTACTGTTTTTTCGGGCTCTTTAATTTGTTTGCTTGCTTCTTTGACGTTGACAATAACCGAATAGCGCTTGGGTGAGTCGCTCAACTTTTGGATACTGGATACAGTCACACCCTTGGGTGTCATCTCGTAATAGTTTTGATGGTCAATAAGCCATTTAACACCAGATGTTTGATTGATCAAAGCCCGACCAGTCAAATACTTGCTCAGATCGCCGGCTTGTCTTTCTCTCAAAACCATCTTTTTGTGTTGCTGCCATGCCCTTATGGCGTCGCCCAGTTCTTTCTTTATGCCGTCTTCGCTGCCGCTTGAGACTGGTTGAGTGGCCTGCGTGGTTTTGACCTCGGTGGCAGCAACAGGCTTGACTGGTGTAGTCGTTTTTGTAGTACCACTAGTGGTACTGTCAACTGTTTTGACCGGTGTTTTTGACTGTACTACCGGAGGCTTTTTGCTGGTGTTGTTTTGTACCGCAATGCCTGTCTGCGTCTGTGTTTTGATTGGAGTGACAGGTGTGGTGTCGTCATCTTGATCTTCTACTTTGGGGGCAGTGCTGCTGCTATTGAGTAGTGCTGTCAGGTCATGACTTTTGACTTGATCTGGACTGATCGATTTGCTGTGTACTTCTATAAGATAAGAGGGATTGTTGCCAGCGCCAGAGCCCTTGAGGCTAATCACATATGGACCAGAAGCAGTGCTCAGTGTGGCGCCCTTATACTTGCTATCAGCGGTGAGTATTTCTTTGTTTTTTTCGAGGTAGGTATTAAATTCGGTTATGCGTTTGCCTTTTAGACCAAGGGCTTCGAGCATAAAGTCCGATACCATCTCAAGATTGAGGATGCCCTGCGCGTCCTGACTCTGTCCTACGAGCAGGAGTTGGGCTGAAGTGAGTTTGTCGCCATCAACCTGGACGTTTAGCTTGTTGTCCTGTGGATCGGTCAATTCGGTGCTGTTGCCGTCTGCCTTAAAGGGACCAACACCGGGCCAGCAGGTTGTTTTGACCAGTTCGCTCTCTTTAAAATTACTGAGCTGACAAAGCGGTGATGACATAGCATCCATCAAATCCTGTCTGCTCTGACTTGCCTGTGGCACTTCTTCAGAGGGTTTTGTGCTTTTGCTTTGTATAGCTGTCTTTTTTGTTTCAGTAGACTTGTTGCCTTCTTCCCACATCGAGTCCATCGAGGCATCTGGCGCATCGCTACTGGTCTCTTCCTGAGCCAGGGCGCTGAGATTACTACCAACAGTGAGGCTAAGGCTAAGTGCCATTGTCAGCGAAAGAGATAAAGCGTGGGCTGATTTAAAAGTAAAAAGACAATTCATCTGTTTGCTTGCTCTAGTAACTTGAGTTTTGTTAATGGCAGTTGTACTGCACAACAGCCTTACTGCACAACAGTACATTTTAGAGCCAATAGAGGCTCTCATCTGGTGAGATCACATTAATTGATATCCAAGAGCGGCTAAAGCCACTTTACTTGCTGCTTTTTCGACCGCGGCGGGGATGGCCATTTCGCCGGGGCTAAGGCTTGCCAGTGGTCCATTTTGAGCAATAAAGTCCCAGGTAAAAATCTCAGTAGCAAGGTGGATCATCGTCGGTTTATCTGATCCGGTTAAAAGTGCAACATTGACAGGGTTGCCATCGGTAAACAAGTAGATCGATTTGTCCTTTTTGTAGTCGTCGCTGTCTAGCTCGTAGCTAGTGAGCCCTCGGCTAATTGAGCTTTTGGAGCTACAAAGTTGCTCCAGCGCCTCTGGGCTGACCTCGGCGGCAAGGTGTCCGACATTGGCGATATAGATACCGTCTCTGGCTATTTTGTATTGCTCCTGGTTAAGCAATCTTGCCTGACCGGTGGCAGTGACCAGGATGTCGCTGGTTTTAAGGGCGCTTGTGAGGTCAGTCAAGGAATAGCCATCAAAGTGAGCTGTCAATGCTCGCACCGGGTCTGCTTCAACGACCGAGACATGGGCTCCAGCCAGGGCTAGATGATAGGCGCAGCCTGCACCGACTCGGCCGTAGCCAGCCACAGTGATTTTTTTTGACTGCAAACCGCCAGCTATATTGGCATCCAGGGCTTCCACCAGTCCGTCTCCGACACCATGGAAGTTTTCAATCAGGCTCT
Organism: Candidatus Obscuribacter sp.; assembly: GCA_016718315.1. Lineage (GTDB taxonomy): Bacteria > Cyanobacteriota > Vampirovibrionia > Obscuribacterales > Obscuribacteraceae > Obscuribacter. Next base: position 365,719 of record JADKDV010000003.1, read on the forward strand.
TAAGTGTGCCGTCATTGATATTGACTACAGCAAATGGTGGGGGTTCTTGCTGGCGCAGGCGCAATATGCCGCTTGTGGTAATTTCACTAGCACCGATTACGCCGCTTTTGGCGCTTGTGATATATGCGGGAATGAGTACATAGCCGGTGTCGGCCAGGATGTCGGCTTGATGCTCGATGGCGTGGCTAGTGCTGTCTTTGCCGGTGTAGACCGGGCAGTCCATAGAGCGTAAATTTTGTACGGCTTCTATTTGTGTGGTGCCACTGTTGCACTCGCTAAATATTACTTTGGCACCGGCTGCCAGCACCGCTTGTGCTGCAAGCTCAGTCAGTAAGGTCAAATGACAGTGCCAGATGATGGTCTTGCCTTTGAGGGCGCCGCTAGCCTTTAGAGCCTTTGTCAGGTGCTCTACAATAGGAAACTCTGGGTCATCTTGATTGCGTGCTCTGTCTCTACTATTCATCAAAGTCCCATCACCAGGATGCCAAATTGTCTCAACTGTTGCACTACCAGTGGTGTAGGCAAACCTTTGACATTGGCCGGGCAGCCATTGATTTTGCTTACCATAAAAGCTCCGATGCCTTGCAAAGCGTAGGCGCCTGCTTTGTCCATGGGCTCTGCCGTGTCGACATAGCTGGTGATTTCATCGATATCCAGATCTCTAAAAAATACTTCTGTCTCATCGGTTTGTTCGATGTGGGCTACTCTATTTAAGTCTTTATCGAGGTGTAGATAAGAGACCCCTGTAAACACCTGGTGCGCTTTGCCGGATAGGGCTTTTAGTGTCTCTATGGCGTCATCGCGGTTGATGGGCTTGCCCAGTATCTCCATACCAAGGGCAACCACTGTATCGGCGGCTATGATCAATATGTCATGTTCAGCTGTTTTTTGCCGTTCTTTGATAATTTCTTCTACTCGTTGAGCTTTGCTAAGCGCCAGCGACGATACTAAATCCGGTGGCGTGATGCCGGGCGTGACGGTTTCGTCGACATCGGCTGGCAAGACTTCAAATTTGAGTCCGAGACTTTGCAGCATCTCTACTCGTCTGGGCGAGCCTGATGCCAGGATGATATTAAATTGCTTTGCTGGTTGTTTCAAAAGTGTGACGCAGTGTAGCTGCTCTCCTGTCTCATCCTCAGTATCTGTACGCGCTTATTGCCTCTGTCCGCGATAAAGACCAGACCAAATTGATGGTCGATGGCAATATCTGATGGTGCAGAGAGCGTCATATCGCCGTCTCTATCGCTTGCTCCGTAATTGTAGATAAAACCACCGGCGGTATCAAAAACAGAGAGGCGATTATTAAAGCTGTCGCACACATAGATGCGATCAAATTTGTCTACAGCGACCGAGCGTGGGATGTTAAGCTCGCCGTCTTCGCTGCCTTTTTTACCAAATGATTTAATCACCTGTCCTTGTTTGTTAAATACAAAGATACGTGATGCGCCATAGTCGGCTAGATATATTTGATTGAGTCGGTCGGTGGTCAGACCGGCTGGCAGGCGCAACTCCATGTTGTCTTTTTTGATGGTAGTAGTCTCGCTGCCACCATAGGCTGAGCCTGGTAAGCGCTGGGTTAAATCTGACTTGGTCGATATAGAGCGCAGCCAGACTCCAGTCTCTGGCTGAAATACTTGAATACAAGCATTGGCAGAGTCAGATACATAGAGCAAGCCAGCGCTATCAAATGTGATGCCAGCCAGTCCGGATGATGCCCCCTGGATGTTTTTAAATTCGCTTTGAAAAAATCCCCGTCCGTCAAAGACTCGCACAAACTGGTCGCTGGCATCACAGACAAAGAGGCGACCTTTCATATCAAAAGCTAGTCCGCCCGGTCTTGTTAGTTTGCCAAATTTTGTGCGACTGGTCGTCACTTGCGGTGGTGCATTTTTGCCTTGCTGCGGTATTTCTTTAGGCTTGTGCTCGATTTCAAACAACCAGCGCAAAGTACCTTCGAGATTGCTACCGTCATAACTAAATATATTTATTGTCCGAGCCGCACCATCAGCGATGGCAAGACGGCCGGAGTGACAAGCCAGTACAGCTGGCTCGATAAAGGGCTTGGCTTTGCCTGGCAGTGCTGTATAAGCGTTCTGATTTTGCAGACTGGTGACAAATTGCAGCGCTTCTGGATGCTTATAGCTTTTGCGTGACGCTACCGGTAAGGCGGCAAAAAGCGATGGTGGTTTTTGCTCGTAGCTGTCCTGCTCTTTAGTGCTCTCAGACTCGTCAGATTTTTCCTGTCCAAAGTCTTTTTTGTTTTGTTCTCTGGCTCTGGCAGGGATTTCTGCTTGTGTGCTGAGATAAGGATCTTTGTTAAAGTTGACGTTGGTCTGATCTATGTCTGGTTCTTTTGTCTGGTGTTTATCTGCTTCAAAGTCTACGGATGTGACACCAAATTGAGTGCTTATCGGGATAAAAGGTTTGATGTCAGAGCCTGCCGTGCTGTTGTCACGCGGTGGCAAGAGCTCGGCTAGCTCCAGTCTCTCGTCTGGAGGTACATAGCTAGTAAATTCTTTGACAAATTCGCCAATAGAGCGGTAGCGTTCTCTTGGTTTTTTGCGCATGGCACGAGCAACAGCGCTTGAAATGCCCGGTGAGATATTGCTGTCGACAATATGGAGCGGTTTTTCTTCCTGGGAGATAATCTTGACGATAGTGGCTGCTATACCGTCGGCAGTGAAAGGCAAAGTGCCTGACAAAGCTTCGTAGGCCACTACCCCCAGTGAAAATATATCGGCACGGTGGTCTACGCTTTTGGCGTCTTGCAATTGTTCAGGGCAAACATAGGCCAGTGTGCCCATCATGATGCCCGTTTTGGTGAGGTGGGCGTCTTCGTATTCTGCTGCCCGGGCGATACCAAAATCTGTTAGCTTTACCGTGCCGTTTTCGAGGACAAAGATATTGTCTGGTTTGACATCGCGGTGCACTATATTCATGGAGTGAGCAAAAGACAGGGCGTTGCCGACTTGTGTTAAAACAGGCAGGAAGTTGTAAAGCTCCATCTTGCCGCCCCGACGTTGCAAGTCCTTGCGCAGGCTATCTCCGTCGAGATATTCCATGACATAAAAGTAGTTGCCATCAGTAAGCGATACGTCGAGCACCTGGACGATATTTGGGTGCTTGAGCTTGGAAATAGTTTGCACTTCGCGGACAAAGCGATCTTTGAATTCGTCACGCTTTTCGGGGGCAATATTTTCGAGGACCAGTTTTTTGATGGCGACGATGTGATTGACGCGCGGATCTATGGCACGGTAGACAATACCCATGCCTCCTCGGCCAATTTCTCCGAGCAGCTCGTAGCGCCCGCAATGGTCATCCATTTTTAGCTTTTATTCGACAACAAATATAAGTTCAGTCTTACCAAATGTCAGTCTGTCACCAGGAGCAATCTGTCTTCTTTCGGACAGTATTTCGCCGTTTAAGAGCGTGCCATTGGTGGAGCCCAGGTCTTCCACCCAATATGTCCCTTGCATCTGCAATACCCAGGCATGGTGTCTGGAGACATAGTGGTCCTGAGCGACCGATATATTGTTGGTTTGATCCCGACCAATTTTGCTCACAGACTGATTAAGCGGGTGACGCTCATTGGTTATCTTGTTGAATAAAAAAGCCGCTCTCATCTTAGGAAGCCTTTCCGTGAGCCGGAAGTCGTCAGTATTAGACCTAATACCCCAAAACTAAAGGTGATTAAGCCTTACTTCGCGCCGTTGTCTGCTTCGTCAAAATACTTGACGACTACAACGGTGACGTTATCAGGAGCATTGCCATCAATGGTTTGTTTGACTAGCTCTTCACAAACCGACTCAGGCTCTACTCCGGCACCCATAACGTCGCCTATCTGCTCATCTCTGAGCACTGTTGGCAAACCGTCTGAGCACAGGCAGATCCAATCTTGAGGTTTCATTTCAAGGGGCGTGTGATCGATTTCGACTCGTTCTTCGTGACCTAAGCAACGGGTGATTAAATTCTTGTAAGGGTTGATTCTGGCTTGCTCTTCGGTCAGGCGACCGGCGCGCACCATTTCTTGTACAACCGAGTGGTCATTGGTAAGTAGCTTGACTTTGCCTTCCCGGTACAGATAAGCACGGCTATCACCCACGTGGGCGATTTGCATGTAGTTATCGGTGGACTGGACAGCCACAACAATGGTTGTGCCCATGCCCCGGACTGACGGGTCTTCTTCGGCCGAATTCCAAACTGCGGCATTGGCTTCGTTGACCGTTTTGGTCAACCAGACCTTAATCGCTTCGTTGTCATTCGTAGGAGGATTTTCGTCTTTCCACTGTTTTTCTACAGCTTCCATCGCCAGCTTGCTCGCTCTGGCGCCACCTACTGCCCCACCCATGCCATCTGCCACAGCAAATACACGGTTGTCTGGACTTACGTAGTAGTTATCCTCGTTTCTCTGACGCTGGCAACCCGCATCAGTTCGTGCCGCGGCACGCCATTTCAGCATTGTCTATCTCCGTCTACCTCTTGATCTGTCGACTTGCTTTCGGGAGGCCAAATCAGGTGGTCTTACCAATTGCCAAATAATAATTGCCACCATTACACCATTTCCAATCACAAAATACTCGATAAATTGCGGGTATCCCGTCCTTGAAGTTATGCCCCAATAAATTAGAGACACGGTGAACCAGGCAAGAATTGCGAGTAATAACTTTACTCTATTTTTGGAAAGAGTCTTAGCTTCTCTCTTCAAAATATATATTTGTGCTTCTAATTTTCGTATTTCGGCGAGCCTGGAATTTAGCTCTTTGTCCCGCTCATCAAGCTGAAAAGCGCCAGCTGTGCCTTTTATAGAATTACGAGAGCGGGGACTCTTATCTTTAGGTAAAAGTTTATTTGTGTCATTTTCGGATTGACCGCTTCCTTTGTTTTGAAACAGCCTGACAATCCCCTCTTCAGAAAAAACACCCATCTGACGAAAAAGCTTGCCCTGGGTGAGATAGCCAAGAGCTAAATAGGCCTGGGCTGGGTTGGCCAGGGCCCACTTTTTAACGGTTGGTTTGGCCGCTTCCACAAAACTAAAGTTGGGATGCAGCGAGCGGGCAATGCCCTCTAAGGATGATGCTGTTCTCAATAGGTAGGCCAGTGATGGTGGCAGCTTGAGCGCGCGGTCCATGGCTATCTGATCGATATCGTGCTCGAGACTGGTAAAGTCGAGCTCACGTACCTGTTTACCTTTGTAGTATTCGATAAAGGGTCCGACAGTGCGCAAAAGTGACTCTTGTTTGGCGTCTTCTTTGACTACTCCAAGGGTGATTAGATTTTTTATCAATTCTGGTCCGTTGCAATTGATTACAGAGGCGATGCAACCCAGGATAGCTTCGCGTTGCGGTGCACTGATTTCACCAATCATGCCAAAGTCATAAATGACTATTTGTCCATCTGGACTGACTGCCAGGTTGCCAGCATGCGGATCGGCGTGAAAGAACCCAGCTGTCAAAACCTGCTCCATATAACTTGCCACCAGATTATTGCCAATGCCCACCGGGTCGACTCCGATGCGCTTGAGTTCTTCAACCTGGTTGATTTTGATGCCGGGTAGATATTCGAGAGTAAGTACTTTTCGACCGGTAAGTTTCCAGTAGACGCGGGGCACTCTGACGTTTTTGTGCTCTTTTAAAATCTGCCGGATTTTGTCGGCATTGCGACCTTCCTTTAGATAGTCAATTTCTTCAAAAAGGGTGCGACCAAATTCGGCCGTGAGCGCTGCCCAGGTCTCCCAGTCTCCACTTGGCCTGATTATCGGACCAAGTCTGGCGATAAAGCGCATGTAGCCAAGATCCTGATAAAAAATCTCAGCGAGATCTGGGCGTTGTACTTTGACTATCACTGGTCTGCCGTCGTGTAGCCTGGCGCGGTGTGCTTGGCCGATACTGGCTGAGGCGATAGGAGTACTCTCAAACTCTTTAAATAGCACCTCAGGTGGCGCACCGAGCTCGCGCTCAATTGTTGCTTTGAGCACTTCAAAGTCAAAAGGTGGTACTTGGTCCTGTAGCGCAGATAATTCTTCGGCTAGCTCTTCAGAGACTATGTCTTTGCGCGTGGATAAAAACTGCCCAAGCTTGATAAATGTAGCGCCCAGCTCAAGAAATGCCTGTTTGATATGGCTAGCTCTGCGCTTGCGCTTGTCAGAGTCGCTTGGCTTTTTTGAGCGCAATTTGTCTCGCACAAGAGTGTCGAGGGCTGCCGATGAGACCAGGGTCAAAAGTGTATTGAGAGTGCTCCAGAAGCGCTTGTCTTTGAGCAATCTTCTGACCTGGACAGCTTTGTCCGCCTGTAGCGGATCGTAGCCCCCAGCGGACTGGCTGCCCGTTTGGAGGATATCTGTGCCTGTAGAGACGCCCACTGCTTTATTTTCGACTGAGCTGTTATCGCCAGCCAAAGTGCCAGACAGTGAGTCATTTGCGTCTTTAGCCGAGTTTTTTGCAATTAATTCGGACATAGCCCGGCTTTGATGATGCTTGTGTACTTAAGAGCTAGACAGGTGTCTTTTGCTTGAGTTCAGAAATTTCTGCTCTCAAAGTGGCTATTTCGGCTCTTAGCTCGTTTATCTCGGTGCTGTCGCCAAGGGCGCCCAGTGAAAAATCGGCTACTTGACGGCGGATTTTTTCTCTGACCTGTCCTTCGAGCACATCGGAGCGTTGCCAAACTGTCTGGGTGGCATCTGAAATAACTTGTTTGAACTTGTCTTTAGCTTGATGCACTCTATCGGAGCCATCTGACTTGTACTCCCCGGCGCGGGCAGTAAAGGTATCCAGCGCGTCTTCAACTTTTTCACGGGCTACTTCAAAGGCCGCACTCGCTAGAAAGACTAATTTTATAATCGGACGAAACACTGACCTGACCTCGAATCGAATTTACAGGATAAATCCACCAAGTGAAGAGTGACTCCTTACCTGGATACCATCAGAAAACCTTCCAAAGTATACACTAAGCTCTCTTTATATATTTTTTCTCTCACTCATCTTGCCAGGATTGTCACAGACTGTAAGCTCTCCATAGGTATTTGAGCTATCGGTCCCTCTGGAGGTCAAGGTGTCTAAAGCCCATAAGGCAAGTAATAAGAACGTTTCGGGAAACCACGAAGGCAAACGTGCTGCTCGGGAGGTTGTTAAGCAGAGCGCTCACAAAAAGGACGGTAGCTCCTCCAAAAAAACTAAAGATGTGACGATCATCTACTGCCCACTCCATCTTGGTGGACCTCATGCGGGAGTCAGTATGGGACCGGCTGCCGTCAAGGTGGCCAGGCTCGTCAGTAAAATCGAGTCGCTTGGTTTTAGAGTCAAAAAACAAGTCGACATTGCTGTCCCCGAAGTCCTCTACTGGTGGGAAAAAAGTGCCAAGGTGGCGCACTGTGTGCCAGAGATAGGTGCAGTCAGTCTGGATGTAGCTAAGGCTGTGGAAGCAGCCCTGGCTGACAACACTATTGCTGTCACCATTGGCGGTGACCACTCGCTAGCGATTGGTAGCATTGCCGGAGTCTCCAGTTATTACCGCAAACACAAACAAGAGTTTGGCCTGGTCTGGTATGACGCCCATGGCGACATCAACACTCCAGCTACCTCTAGCTCAGGCAATGTACATGGCATGCCACTTGCTATCTCACTGGGCGATGGTGATGAGAGACTGACTGAGCTTTTAGGATATAGTCCTAAAGTCAAAAATAAACGCTGTGCTCTGGTCGGTATTAGAGACCTCGATAGCGCCGAGCGTAAGCTCATCGAAAAGAGCGGTATATTGCCATTTACCATGCGCAATGTTGACGAAAAAGGCATAGTAAAGGTTACTGAAGAATGTCTCGATTTTATTGGCAATAAAGTCAGCGGCATCCACGTCTCTTTTGATCTTGACGTAATGGATCCTGATATCGCCCCTGGTGTCAGCACCGATAGCCGCGGTGGGCTCAGTTATAGGGAGAGTCACCTGGCTTTAGAGCTTTTGGCTGATACCGGGCTACTTCGCTCGGTGGATTTTGTGGAATTAAATCCAGCCCTCGATATCCGCAATCAAACTGCGGAGCTATGTGTCGAGCTGGTGCAATCAGCACTGGGCAAAAACATCTTGTAAAAATAGTACCAAAGGCGCCACCGTAACTTTTCACTATATCTGGTGCACAGCTATATGTAATCGCAAAAATTTTGACTAAATTCAAAATTTTGCCAAATTGTGCTCGACAAGATCAATTTGGGGTACTATACTTATGTATGCTTTGAGAGATTTTTCTAGACAAGGAGTATCACTGTGGAATTGACTAAGCCACTTCCAACCCGCCAGAAGGAAGTCCTGAGCCTAATAGCCAGCTTCACAGAAGCGCAGGGCTACCCGCCGACACTGGCAGATCTGGCTAATAGCCTCGGTCTCAAAAATCGCATGACCGTGCATCAGCACGTCGCGGCTCTACGCAAAAAGGGACTGGTGCACTGGGAGCCTGGTCTTAACCGCTCTTTGAGAGTGTTGCCAGAGGGTTTTGTCCAGCTCGGTCGTACTGTTGAGGGTGCTTCTGACGTCGCCCCTGCCGTAGCTGTTAGCAAGGCTAACGCCAAGACCATTGCTTTTCCCGCTCGCCCGGGTATTCCACTAGCTGGTGCTATTGCTGCCGGTAATCCTATCGATGCTATACAGGGCGATGATTTTCTCGAGGTCGAGAGTCGCTATGGCGATAGTGATTGCTATGCCCTCAAGGTCAAAGGCGAGTCGATGATCGAGGATGGTATCTATGATGGTGACTTTGTCATTATTAAGCCAGAGCCTTCTCCAAACAATGGTGATGTTGTGGTGGCACTTTTAGAGGACGGATCAGCAACACTCAAGCGCTTTTTTAAAGAAAAAGGTGGTTATCGTCTCCAGCCAGCTAACGCCTCTATGGAGCCGATTTTTGTCTCAGGCGATAGTCCGCTGACGATTCAGGGCAAAGTTGTGGGACTTTTCCGCAACATGCACTAAGTCTCAGCCGGTTCATTTAGACAGCCCCGCATTACTGCCGGGGCTGTTTTTTATTGCTTCGGTGCAAAGAGCTGTTTCATGGCCTTGGGCATTGGTTTACCAGTGTCCACTTCCACTGTTTTTTCTTGCTCGTATCTGACCATGCCAGGCTTTTCGTTAGCGATTTTGCGTACATGCTTGACCTGGGTGTAGACCACTCGCACTTTGCTGCCATGACTGGCTTTGCTAAATCGTGCAGCTATTTGTGCCGCTTCTTCGATAGTGCGAGCTGGTGGGTCTTGTTTTGATGAGGGAATGCGGATAAGCACATGGGCACCACCCTGACCGAGGACATGAAACCAGAGATCATTAGGCTGAGCCAGGCGACTGACAAGGTAGTCGTTTTCGATACGATTGCGACCGACATAAATAGTCCAGCCATCCGATGAGCTCACCGAAATGACTCTATGATCTCCAGACTTTTTGCCTTTGGGCTTGGCTTTGATCAGGTCTTGTGGTTTTTTGCCAGAAATAAGGTCTTTTAAGTTGCGCAGCTCGTATATGTCTTTGGCTTGACTTACTTGACTGAGCTTTTGTTCTAAGCTTACGCGGCGGTCTTTTGCTTCTTCCACCGAGCGGCTGGCTGTGCTGTTGCGAGCTCTGGCTTTGGCATACTGACGGTAATAGTTTTGGGCGTTTTGGGCTGCGCCAAGATCACCACTTAGTTTGACTGTGATTGTGCCGGCTCCGCTAAAAATATCATCGGCTTCTAAGATTTCTTGCCCGGGCTTTATCGCAGTTAGATTGGCTAATATAAGGTCGCCGCAGTGTTTGAGGCGGTCGATGCCGTCAGCTGTAAGGACATGTTCTGAGGCAGTTTTGATGCGGCTTTCGAGTTTATTTATCTCCACTACTAGATCTGCTTTGAGCCTGTCGCGCAGTTGACTGACCTGCTCAGCTTGCTCGCAAGAGCGGAAGTATTCTTCTATGAGGTCATTGACTGACGGAAAAGTCTTAGTCGGCCTGTCGCTTTGTGGGAATAGACCAAGCACTGAATAGCGACTGAGGTCTGTGAACATGAATGGTTTGTAGTTTTCTTCACTTCGCATCTGACTAATTGTTTGCCAGAGTTTATCGGCACAAGCAGTATCGGCAATGGCTTTAGCGGTTTCACTATCTAGTCCACTGGCTTGCACTAGCTCTTCGCATAGATGGCGACCGGCACCAGTCAAGGTGGCAATGATCCATTGCTCAACTGTGGCAAAATGCTGTCCTTCTATTTTGTTTTCGCTTTGCTGGGCCAGTTTTAACTTTTCAAAGAGCATTTTAAAAGTGGTTTCGTCTATGGTGTATAGACTCGGGCGCTCCTGACTGGGTGGCCGCTCATAACGCAGACCGGGAGCGATTTCGCGCTGCCTGCTCATGTCTTTTGTAACTACGTGGGAGGCGGCAATTATTTTGCTGTCGCTCTTGGACCAGAGTATCAAATTGCTATGGCGACCCATTATTTCTGCTGTCAATACTTTGATTGAGGCTGTGCCTACCTCGTCGACAGCATTAAAAACTAGATCGACGATGCGCTCGCCAAGCGGTTGCTCCACTGCAAGCAGTGTTGCTCCGGCCAGGTGTTTGCGCAAAAGCAGGCAAAAATTTGGTACAGCGCTATTGGCACCATACTTGGAGACATAGCGATCACTAAAGGGATCTGGCTTGCCGCCCGGTCCTGGTTTGATAGTCAGGTTGGACTGGATCAGACATATGCGTCCGTGCACAGACTGGGCGCTGGCAAAAAGGTTGGTAACCCCGGTTTTGCCACGCAATGTAATAAGTAACTCATCGCGACCAAGCTGAGTTACTTTGTCAACACGGCGGTTGACAATCATTGGCCGGGCTTCTTTGAGCACTGCCCTTATCGAAAGCGCGTCAAATGGTTGCATGACAATGATCTTTTAGCGGTTGCACAGTAAGCCCAGTTAAGGTTTAATAGCTGACAATTTATCAAACTCGCGTGCGTTTTATATGAACACCGTCGAAGCGCTTACAAAACTTGGTGAGACTATCGAAACCGACACTAGAGCAAAGGACGAGGCCAAGAAGCATTCCTCCAGGGGAAAGCGGAAGCAACGCGCCGGTAATTTGATTGTTATTACTGGACCTTCAGGCGTAGGCAAGGGCACTCTGGTGCATAAACTTTTGCCGCGCATGGATAAGCTCAAATATTCTGTTTCGGTCACTACCAGAGCGAATCGCCCCGGCGAAGTTGAGGGTGAGTCTTATTTTTTCCGCACCAGAAGCGAATTTGAAGACATGATCAGGCAGGGTGCCTTTATGGAGTGGGCCGAGTTTGCCGGTAATTATTACGGCACACCTCGTGGCTGGGTAGCTCAGGAGCTGGATAACGGCATCGATGTCATCCTCGAAATCGAAGTCCAGGGCGCTAAACAGATTTTTGGTGAGCATCCAGAGGCTGTAATGGTCTTTATCTCGCCCCCCAACTTTGACGAATTAGCCTCCAGGCTCAAGAATCGCAAGACTGAAACACCTGAAAAAATCAAAATGCGCCTCGACAAGGCTCAGGAAGAGTTACAGGAAAAAAATGTGTTTCATTATGAAGTAGTCAATGATAAGGTCGATGAGGCCGTTAACAATCTAGAGCATATCGTGTATGCTGAGCGTAACCGCATAATTCGTACCTGATTATGCAGTCAAGCAATTGACTTCTCATGCAGGGCGATATCTCGGCTATTCAGCAATATATAGGGCGCAAACGATGAGCACTACTGTTATCCTCGACCAGCTTTTAAAAGATGGCGTCAACCGTTACGAGTTGGTACTGCGCGTGGCTCAGAGAGCCAAGCAAATCAAAACCGAAACCCGCGAACAGCATAAGTCAGTTAATGCTGTGATTCAGGCTTTGCAAATGGTTGCTGCTGAAGGCGACGGCACTATCTTGATTTCACCATCAGGTCAGTACACCTACTAGTTAGCTGACTGTATAAGCTTTTAAAGCCCCGTTCACCCGGGGCTTTTTACTTTAAATGTTTCCAAGAGGCGCTCCCATGGGAATTTCCCCGTTGCCAAAGTGATAGCTCGGTACTAAACTCACCCTACAAAGCTGAAAAGCGTCCCAAACGAGCAAGTCAACATGGATTTCTGGGCAGTTCTACTACTATTTGCTTTTATGGCCGGGATAATGGGCTGGGTCACAACGCCCTTTATTAACGCTATTTTATGGTACTGCGACTGGCAAGATGGCGTTGACATCAACTGGGGTCTGGATACAGCCTTCTCTGTCGCTGTGCCCTTCGCCTGGATGTTTGCTATTTTTGAGATTGTACTGCTCTACTGCCAGTAAAAATCTTTGCTCTCCCTCTTTGCCGGCGGCAACCAAAGCCAGCTCAGCCATAATGCGAGCGGCATCGGCTTGTGACAGTATCTGCGTCAGTTGATTCCTAAATGGGGCAGCCCCACTTATGCCTTTGGTGTAATTGACCAGGTGGCGCCTGGATTCGTTGACACCGACCCGAGTGCCTTTGTAGTTGATTAGCCCAAGACAGTGCATATAGGCCATTATTAGTCGCTCCACGCTGTCTGGCGCTGCGGTCATGATGCCATCATCAAGGTAGCGGGTGATAGCAGGAATGAGCCAGGGATTGCCGAGGCTGCCACGGGCTACAGCAACGCCGTCGCAGTTTGTAATCTCCAGCATTTTTTCGGCTGCTTCTGGGCTAAAGACATCACCATTGCCAAAGACCGGGATGGACAGTGCTTTTTTGACCAGGGCAATATTAGCCCAGTCGGCATTGCCGGAGTAGAGCTGCTGTCTGGTACGTCCGTGCACAGTGACCATTGAGGCTCCGGCAGCTTCGGCCATTTCGCCAAACTCCACACAGTTGCGATTAGAGTCGTCCCAGCCCAGTCTAAATTTGACTGTTACCGGTACCGAGACCGATTGTTTGACTATTGAGATGATTTCGCGGGCCAGTTCTGGCTCTTTCATCAGCGCACAGCCATCTTTGCCCTTTGTGATCTTGGGTACAGGGCAGCCCATATTGATATCGATAAAGTCTGCACCGCGCTTCTCGGCTAGCTGAGCGGCATGAGCCATGACGTCTGGTTCGTGACCAAAAATCTGGATACCGATTGGATGTTCTCCAGCTGCCAGGTCCATCAGCCTGGATTCGGGCTTGGCTAAGAGTGCCCGTGAGCTGACCATCTCAGTGGACATCATGCAACCAGGATCGATGGTGCGCACAATTGAGCGAAAGACAATATCAGTAACACCCGCCATGGGTGGCACATAGACACGGCTATTGAGAGTGAGCGAGCCTATTTTGACGGTCATACTGTCCTGCCTTAACTCACTATGAGTTTACAAGATGTTTGGTAAAACCTGCATGTTTGTAGGTTGGAGCAGTGAAGATCGGTAACGCGATAAAATACTGTGGTCGGATGACTTATAGGTTGATGTATGGCGTTACTAAAATTGGCTCGGGTTTTACCCCTTGCATTGTTTGTGCTCACTCTCATGCCAGTGACAGGAGCTAATGCCCAGCACTTTATCAAACCAAGATTTAAGCCACCAGTTGAAGCGGGAGAAGAAAAATTTAAAATCTCAGGACGGGTAGTCGATAAAAACGGGCAGCCAGTCAGTGGCTGCAACGTGCAGCTTTGGGAGCCCAGTGGAGCGATCTCGATGTCTTGCAAAAATCACAATGACGGTGAGTTTGAGTTTAAGCATGTCAAATCGGATAAGCTTACTCTGGAAGTTTTACCGCCTACCAGTCTCGGTTTTGCTCAAGCGATTGTGCGCAATTTGCCCGGTGAAGAAGACCGTAAGATGATTGTCAAATTGCACCGCGGCTATCTTGTCTCAGGACGAGTAACCTGCAAAAAGAAAGGACTGAAGGGCATCTTGCTCAAAGTTGAGCCTCTGGATCAGGGGCTTGATGGTAAGGCGCATCTGCACGGAGTGGGGGGCGGCACCACCGAAAAGAATGGTGTTTTTTCGATGATATTGACCCCTGGCAAAAAACAGTTGACTGTTATCAACGAAATTTATCCCCAATGTACAAGCACTGTTACTCGAGAATTTGAAGTGCGCGAAGATTTGCACCTTGGCGCGATTGAACTAAAATAGGAAACGAAATTGAAAATCGCATATTTTGATTGTGCTTTTGGTGCTGCTGGAGATATGTTGCTGGGAGCCTGTCTTGATGCTGGTCTCAGTCTCTCCACATTAGAATCAAAATTGGCCTCGCTTGGTTTGTCCAGTGATCAGTACACTCTCAGTGTACAAAAGGTACACCGCTGTAGCATCCTTGCCAGTCATCTAAACGTCATGCTTAAAGGTGCCGAGCATAAGAGCATTGATAAGCATGACCATGATGGCCACTCACATAAGTCTCATGGACATGATCACGACCATGATCACAAGCACAAACATGACCACGATGATGACAAACATTTGCACAGCCATCCACCCGATCATGGGCACAAACATGAGGACGATAAAAGTCACGAGCATCGCAGTTTGAGTTCAATTACTAAATTGATAGAGTCTTCCAAACTAGCCAGCCCTGTTAAAGATCTTGCTTTGCGTATATTTCATAGACTGGGTGTGGCTGAGAGCAAAGTGCATGGTGTCCCGCTTGATGAAATACACTTCCATGAAGTCGGGGCAATAGATGCCATAGTCGATATCGTTGGTTTTGCCATCGCTTATGTTGAGCTTGGTATTGAGCAAGCTTACGTCTCAGCCTTGCCAATTGGCTCTGGTACTGTCAAAACAATGCATGGGTTGTTTCCAGTGCCAGGACCGGCCACGCTTAATTTGCTTGCTGAGGTGGGCGCACCTACGCGCGATCTAAATGTAAGCTTTGAGTGTCTGACACCTACAGGTGCTGCTATTCTCACCACCTGCGCTCATGCTTTTGGCGCTGCTCCGGCCTTTGAGCGTATTGACCATGTTGGCTACGGAGCAGGCACGCTGGATGCAAAAGACCATCCAAATGTAGTCCGGTTAATACTTGGTGATAGTCGTCATCAACAAAATCGTAAAGTCCAGTCATTTAGCTCAATACCGCAGCTGGCACAAACTGACAGTTGCGACGCTCAGATAGTTGCTGTTATAGAATGCAATCTTGATGATTGCTCTCCTCAAATAATGGCTTATACAGCCGAGCAACTCCTCACTTATGGGGCGCTGGATGTGACTATCACTCCCTGCCTGATGAAAAAAGGGCGTCCCGGCTATAAACTATCAGTGGTGGCAGAGCCGGAGAGCCGTGGTAGTCTCTCTCAGATAATTATCAAAGAGACAACAACTCTTGGCGTGCGCTCCTATATGTGTGAAAGACTGACTCTTACTCGTGAATTTAGAGAAGTCAAAATCGGTGAGCACACTATCAGAGTCAAAATTGCCAGAGATAGTACTGGCAAAATTTTAAATATGCATCCTGAGTACGATGACTGTACTAGAGTGGCTCATAAGAGCGGTCTGGCTCTAAAGGAAGTCATTTTAGACAGTCTCAAGCTGGCTCAAACAATCACCGACTCACTTTGAAGTGATGCACAATTGCTGGTGAGCACTCTACCATCAGGCACTTTTGTACTTTTAGCTGCTGCGCGCTATCCCCTGGCACGGTTAAGACAAAAGGAGCACTCTCACTTAGCTTAACATCAGTGTCTTGCTCAAAGGCGTGGAGAGCTTTGTCCCAGTCTTGTTTTGTCGGATTGCTCAAGCTTGTTTGAGGCATACGCAATGTCAGAGTCTTGTTTTGGTCCATCTGCAATACCAGTGGCGGGCAGTTGTCTTTGCTGCCATCTACTTGAGCATGTGGGGCTAGTGCAGTGAGCAGGCTTTTATAATGCTTAAGCAATTCGATTTGATTGATTTGATTGTTTTTGTAATTGCCGGCAGCATCAGTTACCGCTTTTAGGTCGCTACTGATTATAAGTAAGCGCTCTCCCAGTACGGTTAGATACCAGTCGTTTGAGCCTTTATGCCAGGTCAATACTTGCTTGTCTGGTTTTACAAAAGCCACTGATAGGTCGTCTTTGTCACTTGTGACAAATCTGGACAGTTTAGGCAAAGGCTTAGCAAACATGGCAATCGTCGTAAGACAGCTTTTGCCATCAACTGTGCCTGTGGCGCTGACACAGTCATTTACCAGGTGACCAGTAAACTGCTCATAGATTTGTGGTGGCATTTCTACCACTGACAATAAATCCTGACCATAAAGATCAAAAGCACCCAAATCAATATGTTGGTTTTGCGCTTCAGGCGGTGGCAGCTTTAATGGCATTCTTGTGTAGGAGACTGAGTAATATGCCTTGCTATCTAAAAAGACCGAGCAGGGTTTCTACAGGTAAGGTCTTATTTTTATAGCTGTCGATCTGAGCGCTTACTGGCATTGCCGCAATGGCTATAGTCGATAAAGCAATTAGTGACAGAGTCAACTTTGTCAATTTCATTTTGTCCTCCAGGCAGTTACCTGTCATTTACGTTGCCTGGTGTGTTGATTAGGAGTCAGACAAACACTTTGCTGATTGTGGCATGGACGTCAAAATTGTGGCAATGTGCTAGCCCTGATGACATGGCGTTGAAAAGTGGTTTTGAAATTTGAATTAAACCGTTAAAGCTGTCGACCTGGGCGCCGCACTTGGCTAAGATGTAAGCGATTAGCTTTTGATGGGGTTTCAAGTATGCAGCTCAAAGATCTCGCGGATATGCAAACAGGCAAGTTTTTTCGCAGCCCTACAGTAGTAGTGCAGCAAATTGTGCCTGCTGACGACGTCGCCAAGGCCATTCTTGAACACTTGCGCTTTAACTATCAAATTTCAAGCATCACGCCTCTGGCTGTTGGTCCCCACGGCGGACGTCTCCTATTGCTGTTTTCTTATACTGGTGGAGCTGTCCAGACCAAGTAATTTGTCTTACACCATATTGATTGCCAAAGAGCGCCTCTTAAATATTAGGTGGCGCTCTTTGGCTAAAGAGGACTATGCTTGAAGAATATTTTTTTGAATGTCCCTATTGTTGGGAAAATATCTCCATGCTTCTCGATTTGACAGCAGGCGGGCAGACTTATGTCGAAGACTGCGAGGTCTGCTGTAACCCCATTGATATTTACTATGATGTAGAAGACGGTGCGATAGTGGGATTCAGCGCTACGGGGTCTGGCACGACCGGCTGATCTAGCGCTTTTCGAGGCAGCCATCACTCAAGTGATTTTTGTTTTGGTGGGCTTACCTGATTCTGAGTGACGAGTTCCAACCTAAGTTGATAGTGATGTCACTGAGGTCATTTCCGCTCCAATAAAACTCTCTTGCAGCGGGCTTGGCGTTTATCTTGTAATGCTGGGTCCTTTTGTCATCGCTGATTAATGTGAGAGTGGCAACTGTGCTTGGCTTATCTAACTTAGCCATCTCCATCTGCGGGTATATTTGGTATTTGAACTTGTATTTGCCACTGGGATTTTGAGCTGCAAAAAACTTGATTTGTTTTTGTCCCGATGGACTATAAAAATAGGTGCCATCGGCTTTTAAATCAATTTGACCGCACCAAAATTGATTGCCCGAGTCCTTACTATATAGGACTTGGTAGCTGCCCGGCAGGCAGTCTTTACTCCTGGTCCTGGTTTTAAGTAAAACAATTGATTTGCCTCCATGTCTAAATGAAGGACCCTGCAACGGATGCATAATAAGTTCGCCTTCTTTGACCTGCCAGACTGGTATGTGCAGACCGGAGCCAATATCGCCAGTTGGCTTACCCCAGGTATTGTGGATAAGTTCGCTAATCTGGCTCTTATTCATTGTCTGAATTTTGTCAGCAAACTGTTTTATTTGTGGTGGTAAGCCGTTAATGGCACTATTTTGTGCTCGGATGCTGGTACCGCTAATAGTGGCAAAGGCAAGTAATGCCAAGGTGGCTATAAAGCTTTGGGGTTGCATATTACTCCCGGCTCCATCCTATATAGATTGCATCAGTCAATTTTACAGCTTTTTTTGGCTGTCCGTTTTTGGTCACGCTGCCTTCGTATATTGAAAACACCGAGAGACACCTCCCCCTCTCTCCCAAAACCCCGAAGTCGCTGTTGCCACCCTTTCTTTTAATCAGAGGACAATAAAATGGATAGACATTCTGCCAGAGATCACCACAAGCATGATAGTGCCGCTGACGTTAACGCTGCTCACATTGCTTGGGACCTGTGGAAAAGTAATGACCCAAGAGACTGGGATAAAGCCCTCGATGAAAGAGAAAGAATCAACAAGCACAATCCCAAAGCCTGGAAAAAGGCCATGCACGAAGTGGATGCAGAAGAAGCCCAACACAAAGTAGCTAAGCATCACGAAGTCGTGGCAAAACCAGTGCCTAAGCCAATTGAAATCAGATCCGACAAACCAGTGGAGCGCATACCTGCCGTAATTAGTCAGGACCAGTCCGGCGAAAATATCGTTGCTCCTGGCTATGCACCCGAAAGCAAGTTTGCTCCTCCTGTACCTGATAGCCCAGCTTACCGTGCCGCCTACGAGCGTCAGCACCCTGAGTTTTATGGTGTCGACCTCGGTATTGCAAAACTCGGAGTCAATAGCAATGGCTCTATTGAGACCGGCGTCAACATCGGAATTGCCAAGGCTGGTCTGCAAGTTGGTCTCGAAAACCGCGTCGATGGAGAGTTTATGCCGATAGGTGGACCGCTCCACGCCAGAGCTGGAGCCGGAGTTGGTGTCAATCGCGACGGAATACACAGTGATGTCGGTGCTGGTGCTAACTTCTTTAATGCTGTTAACGGTGATGCTGATTTTGATGCCAGAGTGGGTCGTAACACCGGTGTTGATGGCGATGTCAGAGGACGTGTCTTGCCGGTCAATGTCCAGGCAGATGCTGGCGCCAATATCGGACCGGAAGGCTTAAATGCCTACACCGGTGCTAATACCGACGTTATGGATCAAGTTGGATTCCGTACTGGAGGCGACTTCCGTCTCAATAGTCAGGACTCTGGATTGGATGCTGGAGTGGGCGTTAGAGCCGGTGACAATACTCTCGATTTTGGACCAAGCATCTACAGTAACGGTAATACGACAGTAAGACCTGACCTGCACTTTGATCGCAATACTGATCAAGTACCTGCCTTTTATCCCGATGGTGACCGCGGCCTTGATGGCCAATAGATTCGGGATTATAAATAGCTTTCACAGGGTGGTGGAAAACAATGGCCGGCAAATAGCCGGCTTTTGTTCTTTAATGATTGATTTGATCTTTTAAAAATATTTTTGATTGTCCGTTTTTTGTCATAACAGGTCTGTATATTAATACTCATCAACCGGTTCGCAAGACAAGGCACAGACAATAAACGAGCACCGCAGGTGGTGTTAAGTGCAGCGGACGATGAAGAGCTTTCACAGGGTGGTGGAAAACAATGGCCGGCGAATAGCCGGCTTTTGTTGTTTTAAGCCCTTGATAAGCTGGGACTTTATTTTATCTGCTCAAATGCCCAGCTTGTGGGATTTGTAAAATAAGCCTGGGCATTAAATGGAACAATTATCCTGATTGTTACTTCCTCAGACTACAATGGTCATTTGGGTTACAGTATCCGGGAGATTGTCATTGCCTTCTAATCAGCCTGCGACCAACCTCTATATCAGTAAACTCATTGGCCTGACGGCATTAACTGCAACTATCAGTGTCGGCGCAGTCTTGGCCCAGGGCGATACAGCCA
Source organism: Candidatus Obscuribacter sp. (assembly GCA_016718315.1). Classification (GTDB taxonomy): domain Bacteria; phylum Cyanobacteriota; class Vampirovibrionia; order Obscuribacterales; family Obscuribacteraceae; genus Obscuribacter. The sequence goes on from JADKDV010000003.1 coordinate 385,377, forward strand.
GAGCACTTAGTCTCGGTGAGACGCCAAAAGCATTTGTGGACCACTCCCCCGAGGCTAATCTGACTCGGGTACTGGCCAGTCATCATGTTTTTAAGGGTGTGCCATTTAGCACCAGTGTCAAAGATAGGCAGGCTATTGTCGTAGTCAATGGCTATCAATCGGCTAATTACAGGCTCGATGCGGTGCAAACGGCAAAAGTCATTACAGGCTATGCCCCTGGTCAATTTTTGACTGTCGCTGTGCGTTACATGGACCCTGTTGGCAGTGGTGCCTATAGAGAAGTGATTATTTCCAGTCGCGATATAACTTCACTTAATGCTGGCACCATAAAATTTGCCGATCTGGCAAGAGACGCTATGGAAGTTGACATCAACCCCGGCGATAGCGCCCTTACACACTTCGAAAAATATCTGGCAGTTGCTGAAAAACAAATCGAAAAGGGCAACTATTGGGAAGCCGAGCAAGTGGTGGATTCGGTAGGGACTGCTCCTGGTGCGGCCAACAGTGATCGCTACACTCGTGACATGCTCTCTTTATCTCAAGGGTTTGATTCATACGGTGACCTTTACAGAGCCGCTCGTATCCTGGAGCGAGTGGTAGAGCAGAGACGCGCAGCTGGCACCCTGGGCACGAGCGATGCGGATGTAACTGTGGAGCGTCTTGTCTCACTCTATATCGAGGATAAACGTCTCAAAGAAGCCGATACTCTCTTGCAGTCCCTGGTCAGTGAGACCCCGCAAGAAAAGCGTCATACTGCCAGTTATGCTAATAATCTCGAACGTCTTGCTGTAATCAAACTGAGGCTTGGTCAAAACGACGAAGCCCAAGCTTCTCTCAAAGAAGTCCTGACCATTAGAGAGGCACAATCGGATGCCAGCTCGTCTTATGCTCGCACTTTGGAAAATATGGGTGATGCCTACAAAGCAGCCGGCAAGCGCAGTGATGCTCTGGCTGTTTATCGCAAAGCTAAGGCCATTTATGACCGTGCTGTGGTCAATCCTAAGCGTGATCAGCAGATTGACTATCAAGTCTATGCTGGCAAAGTAAAACAGCTAGACGAAAAATTAAAGCAGCTCTAAAAGTCAGGAATTTATGAAAAAGTATGTCTGGAATGCCCTCACCGCCCTTGGTGGCTCGGCTATCGATGTGAAAGATGGCTATGCCTTGTTTGAGCTGCCACTTACCGAGCAATGTATGAATCCAACAGGTGTCTATCACGCTGGCATTATTGTGACGCTGGCTGACGAGGCTGCCTCTGCTGCCGCTTATGGTGGACCAGTCAGTCTGGATGATATTGAGGTAGATGCAGCCTCTGGTGTTGGCAAAAAATTCCCCTACTCTGTCCAGCTCAGCGTTAATCTACTCACAAATGATCCTGTTGGACCAATCAAAGCTGAGTCCAAGGTAGTTAAACGCGGGCGACTGACAGTGGTGGACACCGAGGTGTTTAGCAGTAAAGGCGAGCTTATGTGTTTAATGCGCAGCTCTCATATGATGGTAGATGCATCTAAAGTAGGACCGCATCTAAAAAATAAGGCAGCCCCATAGAGCTGCCCCATTTTATGTTTTAGCTGATTGTTTAGACAGTCACTAGATTACTGGCTTTGCTAAAGATCAGCTCATCATCACCAAGATTGATCAAGATGTCGTCTCCATCACCAAATTCACCTTCTAGCATTTTTAGAGCTAGTGGGTTTTCGATCTCGCGTTGGATCAAACGGCGCAGCGGTCTGGCACCATATACAGGGTCGTAACCGGTTGTGGCAAGCCAATCTCTTGCTTCGGCAGAGGGTTGGACTGTGATTTTGCGATCGGCCAGACGCTTGTTCAGGATGTGCATCTGGATATCGACAATCTGAGCCAGTTCGGCTGCTGTGAGGGCATGGAAGACCACGGTCTCATCAATACGGTTGAGAAACTCTGGTCTGAAATGCTCTCTCAGCGCTCCCATGACGCGTTCTCTCATCTCGTCATAGTGATCGCCTCCATCCTCGGCCGCTTTTATTTGATAGTCCAGGATGTACTGACTACCGATATTGGAGGTCATGATAATGACAGTATTTTTGAAGTCCACAGTACGACCTTTAGAGTCGGTCAGGTGACCTTCATCGAGTACTTGCAAGAGGATGTTGAAGACGTCGGCGTGGGCTTTTTCTACTTCGTCAAAGAGCACACAGCTATAAGAGCGGCGTCTTACTGCCTCAGTCAATTGTCCCCCGTCGTCGTGTCCGATATAGCCAGGTGGTGCGCCAATCAGTCTGGCGACAGTGTGTTTTTCCTGATATTCGGACATATCGATGCGCACAATCGCCTGTTCATCATCAAAGAGAAACTCAGCAAGTGCCTTGGCTAGCTCGGTTTTACCAACACCAGTCGGTCCCAAAAAGAGGAAAGAACCAATCGGACGTTTAGGATCTTTCATACCAGCTCTAGCACGCCTTACCGCGTTTGAAACCACTTCAATGGCTTCATCTTGCCCGATAACACGTTTGTGCAAATGTGCTTCCAGTTTGAGCAGCTTTTGCACTTCGCCTTCAAGCAATTTAGTTACTGGTATGCCAGTCCAACTGCCGATGATTTCGGCAATGTCTTCTTCGTCGATTTCTTCTTTGAGCAACCTTGGGCTCTTGTCTCCTGTAATTTCTAGTTCAAGAGTTTTAAATTGCTTTTCCAGTTCAATCAATTTGCCAAATTTTAGTTCAGCTGCCTTTTGCAGGTCAGTGGCGCGTTCGGCTTGTTCGATTAGCACTTTTGTATGCTCGATTTCGGCTTTGACTCCTTGCATCTTGGTGATGCCTTCTTTTTCGGCTTGCCAGCGTGCTCTCAAACCATCGGCTTCTTCTTTGAGATTAGCCAGGTCCTTTTCCAGTTTTTCCAGGCGATCTTTAGAGCCCTGGTCTTTTTCTTTCTTCAGAGCTTCTCTTTCGATTTCTAGTTGAATTTTGCGACGCTCGAGTTCATCTAGCTCAGTTGGCATGGAGTCAATTTCGATGCGCATACGAGCCGCCGCTTCGTCGACTAAGTCTATGGCTTTGTCTGGCAAAGCGCGGTCTGTTATATAGCGGTGCGAGAGCACTGCGGCACTGACCAGTGCCGCATCTTTGATGCGTACCCCATGGTGCACTTCATAACGCTCTTTGAGTCCACGCAAAATTGAGATTGTTTCTTCAACAGATGGTTGATCAACAAAGACGGTCTGAAATCTTCTTTCGAGAGCTGGGTCTTTTTCTACATATTTGCGGTATTCATCGAGGGTGGTGGCGCCGATACAGTGCAATTCACCACGAGCCAGTGGTGGCTTGAGTAAGTTGCCGGCATCCATTGAGCCTTCACCACCAGAGCCAGCACCGACGACGGTGTGCAATTCGTCGATGAAGAGCAAAATTTTGCCTTCTGATTCGATTACTTCTTTGAGTACAGCCTTGAGGCGCTCTTCAAATTCGCCGCGGTATTTAGCACCAGCTACAAGAGAGCCCATATCCAGTGCAATTAGCTTTTTGTCCTTTAGTCCTTCTGGTACGTCGCCTTTGGTGATGCGGATGGCAAGACCCTCGACAATAGCTGTCTTACCGACGCCCGGCTCTCCCACCAGGACAGGATTGTTTTTTGTACGACGACTCAATACTTGCATAACCCGGCGGATTTCATCGTCTCGGCCGATAACCGGGTCTAGTTTGCCGCGCTCTGCCATTTCGGTCAGGTCTTTACCATAGCGCTGTAGGGCTTCGTAAGTGCCTTCGGGATCCTGGCTAGTGACCTTTTGTTTGCCTCTAATTTGAGTTAGCACCTTGAGAATGCGCTCTCTTGTGATGCCGTTTTGTTTGAGAATTGTGCCAGACTGGCCTTTGCTCTCATCGCAGAGGGCTAAGAGCAGATGCTCGACACTGATAAATTGGTCTTTAAGACGTTCAGCTTCTTTTTCAGCTACTTCCAGGATTTGCATCAACTTTGTCGAAACATGGATCTCATCTTTAGCCACAGTGACCGAAGAAGCTTTGGGCTGATTTTGCAAATAGCGAGTAACAGCGTCGATTATTGTTTGTGGATCGACTTCTAATTTTTCGGCGATTTTGGGGGCGAGACCGTCTTTTTGCTCCATCAAGCACAAAAGCAGATGCTCTGGGGTGACCTGGCTGTGGCCAAAGCGTGAGAGCAGTGAGCGGCAACCGGTTACTGCTTCTTGGGCTTTGTTGGTAAATCTGTCCAGATTCATGAATACCTACCTTTTAGGTTTGTTAGGTCGTTTTTGCGGTTTGCTTTGAGCAGCATCTATTGGCAACGGTGTGCCTTGAATGCCCCTCCCTATTTGAATTATGGGCAGCCTTATTATAGGCTACTAATAAATCCATAATTTCTTTATACTGTAGTTGTGTCCGGAACACTGGACAGGTATTTTTGGTCCTTTATAACCGGTAAAGACCTGTATTAAAGCGGTCGAAAGTTGGTTATAGTAAATTGTCAAAAAAACGATTGTATAAGTAGTAAGCAAGCAAAGATGCAGGAGTTCGAAGAGAATTATTACGCCATTCTTGGTGTGGAACCTGATTCCACCCAGGAGGAGATTCGACGCGCCTATCTTTCTCTAGCTAAAAGATTGCATCCTGACCGCTTCCCCAACGATCCAGACCAGAGAGCCATTGCCCAAAAGGAATTTGCTAAAGTCACCCGTGCTCATGATGTAGTCGGCGATCCCGAGCGTCGCAATGAGTATGATACTTTGCGATCGCTGGCTAAAAGACGCTCTGAGATCGTATCGACCGGCTCTTTTGTCGTCAGCTCTGTGATTCCTGACGATGCTCGCCTGCATACAGCTGAGGGCGAGGGCGGCGAAGTCAACAAGCCTGGTGATGACCACATCAACGTCAAGTGGGCTAACAAGCATTTGGCTAGAGCTGACGATTTGCTCAAAAAGAAACGGTATCAGGAAGCTGAGACAGCGATGAAAGAAGCCATTCGTCTTGTGCCAAATGATCCGCGTTATCACAATAAGCTGGCAGAGATTTATCTGGCGCGCGGCTGGAAGACTCTGGCTAGCACAGAAGTGCAGACAGCGCTAAGGCTCGATGGTACTAATCCTGAGGCCCGCACTCTGGATGTTCGCATCAAATCATTGATGAAGGAAACTGGCTCTCAGACTCAGCCTAATCAAGCTAAGAAAAAAGGACTGATGGATCAGTTAAAAGAAATTCTCAACAAGAAGATCTGAGTATGAGAGAGCAAGAGCAACAGCACTGGTATTACGGATGGTGCAAGCGTAGATCTCTTGCTCTGATACTCTGCGCTCTCACTCTGCTCCCTCTTTGGGCTCCACTAGCCAGTGCTCAAGGGTTAGAATTGCCAGCTCAGCCTCGCATCGATGAAGAAGATGCCGAAGTCCCCAGTCTTGTTTCTACGGCTCAGCGTAAGTCAGTTGCTGAGCAAAATGCATCTACAGACACCGTAGTTGCCGATGATGATACCAGTAGTGGTGATAGTCGCGCTACCAGACCTTTTGCCCCTCCTGGCGATATAAAGAGCCTGGGACTCTCTTTGCCCGGTAATGATTTTATGATGCCTGAGGGCAACGTACTTAAAGGTCGGATTTCGGCAGATAGCGGTAAGTCTCCGATACTTTATGGCAGCGTCCAGAGTATTCCTAAAAACACCAAGGTTGAGATGACTCTCAAATGTTATCTCAATTCGGAGCTATCGCAAAAGGGAGATGAAGTCTTTGCCCGTATCTCGCGCGATGTTGGCGACGATGGCGGTAAGGTGTTTTTGCCCGGTAACTGGATTGCTCATGGTTTTGTTACCAATGTAGATAAGCAAAAGAAGAACGGACGTGATGGTTTTGTCGATGTCAAATTTGACCGCATAATCAGTCCTGACGGTGAGTATGATCTGCCCTTTGAGACTTCTTTTAGTACCAAAGACCATCAGCTAAAAGCTGTGGCAAAGACAGTCTACAGAGATGCCAAATTTGCCACCAAGGGTGCTATCGCTGGTAGCTTTTTGTCTTTACAGATGACAGGCTTACCTGTCGCAATTTCGACCTATGGTATCTCTATTGGTGTTGGTGCCGCTGCTGGTGCCACATATGGACTTGGAGCTGCGATGTTGCGCAAGGGCAAAATTGCTGCTAACTTTCCCGGAGATCATATCCAGCTCAAGATCGCTGAGCCTATTTCGTTGCCGGGCTTTAATCCACTGGCTCTCGACTCAGCAAAAAACAAAGATCATCTCGACGGCCTTGGTCTCACTGTTACTAGTCATAAGTTTGAAGAAAACCCTGTGACAAAGGACAAAAATGGACTGGTCTTGTTTGTCAGTGTCACTGTTAACAATGACAGCAAGTCTCTGGTCAAATTGAGCAATCTACAAGTGGTCTCAGAGATGAACGACTCATATGACCTATTTATTGCTGCTGTGGGTAAAAATTTGCCGCGTCTCGGGCCTGGTAAGACTCAGTCCATTACGTTGCCGTTTTTAGTTGATGGTAAAAAGCTCAAGTACTTTCTTGTGTTGCGCAATGAGCCAAATGGCAAAGAGTTGGCCAGGACGCCAATAAATTGATCTATTGATTTATCTAAGATCTCTATATCTATATTGAGATAGATGAATCTGCTCGTTGGGTAAATTAACCGTGAAATTGGGCAATCCAGGCGAAAAAATTTATTTTTCCTGATTTTTATGCGGTTTTCCCCACTGAGATTATTTGCATTAAAACTAAATCCCGCTAATATGGACCCGTAGCTAAGAACTGATCTAATAAATAATAAGCTCAATGACCTGAGTATATATGAGCGATATCGCTAATATCGATGGTAAGGTCCTTGTAAGCCAGAGAGTCAGATCTTACGTTGGGGGTGGAAGCCCATTAAAATACGGACTATTCCATAGGGAATGCCGTGCAGGGGGAACTATGAAGGCTCGAATCCAAGAAATGCTTCAGACTTTTCACGGTCAAAGTGCTCACAGACCGGCTGAGCCGGCGCCTGCTGCTCGTCGCGCCGCCCAGGGTCAGCCACTTCCCTACGAAAAACTCTTGCGCGAAAAAGATCGCGAAATAGACCGCCTGCGCCATCAGTTAGCCAATGCCGAAGCTAGGCTGCAAGAAGTAATGGGTCAGGACCTTTTAACCAGTTTGCCCAATCGCCATATCTTCAAAGAGCATCTCACTCACTCTCTCAAGCGTGCCTTGAGACTTGGTTATTCACTATCATTGATGCTTATCGACATCGATCATCTCAGAGAGATTAACCTCAAGTACGGGCACGAAGTCGGCGACCAGGTCCTGGTCGAAGTAAGCAAAATCCTCAAATCATCTGTCCGCGAAATCGATATGCCTGCTCGCTGGGGCGGTGAAGAACTGGTTACTGTCTTGCACGAGACAGATGCTGATGGTGCCAGTGTAGTAGCAGAGAGAGTGCGTCGTCGTATCTCTATGCTAGAGATTAAAGAGCCAAAAACTGGCAAACCCATTAAGATTACAGCCTCTCTTGCTGTAGCCTGCTATCCTCAACACTCTAACGATCCTCAGGGACTATTAGAAGCGGCATCTGAAGCTCTTATCCAGTGCAAAGAAGACGGCTGCAATAGAGTACTAATTGCCAATAAATAAGGGGCAATCACACTTGAAAGCTGGCGGCTAATGATCAGACTAATGGTTGTTGATGATCACGCGCCTACCAGGCAGATGATCTGCGAGCAACTAACTCAAGGTGGCATGATCCAGGTAGTAGCTGAGGCCGAGACCTCGCATGATGCCTGGGCTACAGCCTCTAAAATTTTGCCCGATATTATATTGCTTGATTTGCATTTGCCGGGGCTTTATAGCACGGTGGACTTGCTCAAGAGATTTAGTCAACTTAAACGCACCAAGGTCGTTATCCTCTCGGGCATCGCCAAAGCCTCTGAAGTGCAGGACTTGATTGAGGCTGGTGCTAATGGTTATGTCCTTAAGGAGGATGCACCGGCGCTCATTAAAATGGCACTGCTAATGGTGTCAAAGGGATCGCGCTCTGTTATTTCTCCCAGCTTGCCCAGACATCTCACCAGGCTATCGGCGCAAGAGCGCACAATCCTGCGCTATCTCACTATGCGTGGCAAGTTATCCACTGCTGCTGAGCGCATGGGCATCAGTCAAGTTGAGCTTGACGATTTGATCGAGCATCTGGTGCAAAAGCTTGAGTTAGAAACACCTGAGGCATTATTGCGCTGGGCTAAAAAGCACGGTTTTTAACTCGTTACTAATGACTGAAGTCTGAATTGATTAAGACAAGTCCAAAGAGTGATGCACCAACAATAATTACGCCAAGCTCAAGTGGATTAAAAGCCTGTCTGGCTAAAAACTTTTCGTTTTCATAGACCTGCCAGTGTTTGTTTAGCCATGTCTGTACTACAAATAATGGCAGTGCTGTGCTCAAATACAACAGCGACCAGGCGCCAGGTAGCTTGGCTAGTAGTGATAAAGAGCCATAGGCCAGAGCCACACAAAAGCTAATAAAGAGAGCATTTTTGCGGACATTGCTCAGTTGGTCTGGGATCAAAGTGGCAAATTGACTGGCAGAGCGCATCAAGATAATCAAGTTAGCTACAGGGACGGCAAAGACAGTGGCAAAGACGCCCGCTGGGCATTTTGCAAAGTTTAAAAAGGCTTCTTTGGTCCCGGCATTATCCAGACGCAAAAGCGCTCCACGTGCCTCTTGCTTTAACTCAGCAAAATCTTTCTTTTCCTGGTCATCCATAGTGCTCTCATCAAAATAGAGCTTTTGGTCTGACTTTGTGTCGAGCGCTACTTGAGCACAAGTGCGCAGCTGGGACAAATTGCGATATATCCAGTAGATATTGTAAAGGCCAAAAGACGAGACTGAAAGCACAATTACGTGCCAGGCTGGAATCTGTCTGGAATCACGCTCAAAAGAGAGTTCCTTTTTTTGAGCTTCGCCTTTTGTGGCTTTTGACTTATCTGAATTTTCTGTATTTTTGGCGGTCATTGTCGAATAACTTGGTCTATTGTGCTCTTAGCATCTGATTCTTACACATTGAAAGTGAGAATTGCGTCAACATGGTCGATCTTGTCGCAAGATTATTGATAATCTATCAGGATACATTTGTGCGTGCCGCGCTTGACTATAATCCTTACCAATAGGGTTGTGAAGTGATGGCGAATCTTGGGTTTCAGACTTAAGGCGCTAAAGAAGGAAAATAAGAGCATGGTCAATTCTGTAATTTTGGTAGGTAGAGCCGGACGCGATCCGGAGATGCGTTACTTTGAGTCTGGTCGGGTCAAAACAACTTTTAGTCTGGCTGTAAATAGACCTACTAAAGAAAAAGAAACTGACTGGTTTGACATTGAGATCTGGGGACGCCAGGCTGAAATCGCTGGTGAGTATGTACGCAAAGGCTCACTAATTGGTGTCGAGGGTCGTCTGGACTTTAATAGATGGACAGATGATGGTGGCAACAAAAACGTCAAACCAATAGTCAATGCTCAAAACCTCCGTCTGCTTGGTAGCAAGCGCGATAGTGGTGGCGATTCGTTTGATAGCAACTAGTCTGTGGATAAACCTGTTTACACTACTCCTCAGCTAATCGACTATTTAATAGTCGTTGTCTATTTTGTTTTTGTGTTGGGCGTGGGCTTTAAGCTCAAAAAGAACATGAAAACAGCCGAGGATTTTTTGCTGGCAGGACACCACAGTGGCAAGGGTGCTCAGGGCATACCCAGCTGGGTCACCGGATTAGCCTTTTTGTCGGCTAATCTTGGTGCCATTGAGGTCATGGGTATGGCCGCCAATGCTGCTCAATACGGCATTATGACAGCGCACTTTTTATTGGCTGGGAGCAATCCCAGCCATGGTGTTTTTGGCTGTCTTTATGATGCCCTTTTACTATAAGAGCAAAATCCGCTCTGTACCTGAGTATCTGCGCAAACGTTTTAACGAGCCGACGCGAGCATTTAACGCTTTTTCGTTTGCCATCATGACAGTGCTTATGTCTGGTATGAATCTCTATGCGATGGCCATTGTCTTTCAGATGATTTTGGGTTGGCCTGTGCATGCTTCAATCTGGCTTGCCGCCTCTATTGTGCTTGCCTACACCATGACTGGTGGCTTGACTTCATCTATCTATAACGAAGTAATTCAGTTCTTTTTGATTATCTTTGGTCTTTTACCATTGTCACTAATTGGTATTTCGCGTTTTGGTACATGGCAGGGTCTGGCGGACAAATTGCCCACAGCCAGCATGTCTCACCTCTGGCTAGAAGTATCATCTGGCGCCAATCCGATGGGCACAGACATGCTCGGCTTGGTTATGGGTCTTGGTTTTGTGCTCAGTTTTGGCTACTGGTGTACAGATTTTTTGGTAATTCAAAGAGCGCTTGCTGCCAGAGATTTGCGTGGCGCGCAAATGACACCAATCATTGCCGCCCTGCCCAAAATTTTCTTCCCGATTTTGACTGTATTGCCCGGTCTACTGGCTATTGTGGCCATGCCTACTCTAGGCACACCTGGTCACCCTGAGCTGAGCTATAACAATGCTATTCCTTTTATGCTCAGCTCACTTTATCCCAATGGTCTTTATGGTCTTGGTATAACAGCGCTCCTGGCTAGTTTTATGTCAGGTATGGCGGGCAATGTTACTGCCTTTAATACAGTCTGGACCTATGATATCTATCAGACTTATCTGGCTAAAAACAAATCCGATACTCACTATCTCTGGATGGGGCGGGCTGCCACCGCCTTTGGTATCGTTATTTCGGTTGGTACAGCTTATTTAGTTATGGGCTTTCCCAATATCATGGACTACATGCAGACTGTTTTTTCGTTTTTTAATGCGCCACTATTTGCTACATTTTTACTCGGTATGTTTTACAAACGTACCAGCCCCTGGGGTGCTTTTTACGGACTGGTGGCAGGCACTGGCGCCGCTGTAGTGCACTATATATTGACAGTACAGGGTAAGCTCCACTATTCAACGGATATGGCTGGTAACTTCCACCGCTCGGTAGCGGCCTGGACAGTTTGTTTTATAGTCACTCTTGTTATTACCTTTTTGACCAAGCCAAAAGACCCAGAAGAGCTGAGGGGGCTGGTTTACGGACTGCCCACAAGAGACGAAGCTGGTGCCAGTTTAGAGCAGCAAAAGGTGCCGTTCTTTGCCCGACCGGCCGTGCTTGGTGTGCTGCTCCTGGCGCTTACTGTCTGGCTTAATGTCATTTTTTATTGAGGGGCAAGATGTTAGACGTACGCTACCCGATTGGTTATCTATTTCTCGCTCTGGGGCTGATTCTCACAGTCTATGGCTATATATCGCCATCAGTCACTAATTTTATTACCGCAGGCGGTAGCTTGCCGCTCAACATCAACATTCCCTGGGGGCATTTTGATGTTTCTCTTTGGTATGGCCACTACTTGTCTGGCTAAAATGGACGACATCAAAAATGTCGCAGCCCAAACTAGCGAGCAACCAGCGCCTGAAACAGAGACTGGCGGCTAAAAATTAGCGATTATTGAGGCAAACAGTAAACATCCTGCCAGATGTGACGTCATAGGACGCCATCATATTCCAGGGGGCAAGACCCGCTGGGGGTGCGGCAATTGGTGCTGACTTTTTGATGGCGGTTGTAAGCGCTTGCACGATCATTGATGATTCTTGATCATCAGCCAGCGGTACAGTGGCGACATTGCCCACTTGATTTAGCACCTGGACATTGGCTACCTGCCCACTTTTGAGCAGGCTGAAGCCGATGATATAGTTGTATTTTTTGTCGCTGCTCTCTACGAGATTGGCTCGGCTTGGTACTTTGAGATTGCCGGCGATTTTGTCCGAGAGGCTTTTGTTGTATTCGTCAAGTGCTTGAGCGGTGCTTGCTTGCTTGGACTTTGCCACCTGCGTTGGTGTGCTGGTCCAGACATACTGAGGTTGAGCACTGCTCTTTGTAAAGCTCTGAGCTGCCTGGACGTCATAGTCATCGGCTTTGGGCGCCACTACCGTGGCTTCACTCTTTTTGGCTCTCTTGCGCACACCATGCAGTATTTTGCCTTGAGAGTTGACTGTGATTGTTGGAGTTGACTTGATGGACTCTGTGAGCGGGTCATCAGCTTTTTTTGAGGTGTTGTCTATGTCTGGATTACCGTAAGAGTAAGACGGCACTTTGACATTGGGATTGATTGATTTCGGTGCTACAGGTTTGACTGCATAGCTCGGTGCTGTCCATAGGGTAGGCACTTTGGCAGCTGTATCACTATCTGTGTCGGCGGTCTCTTGAGCCCAGCAGGTGGTTGTGACCATGGCGCTCAACATGAGTCCCAGGCTTAGTGCCAAGATCAATTTATTGTTTGCCATAAGACTGTGTTTCATATAGTCAGCCAACCTCTTCCATAAAGTACTAAAAACAGGCATTGCGGACACTTTATCAGAAAAGAATGTCAAGCACCCGATTTTTCAGCCGCTCTCACTATACCCAGGAAATGGTTCCTCACATCTACTGTGCGAGGGTGAATCGGTCTGCGCGATGCCAGAAGATGCGAAAGACTGAGGTCACAGGCGACAAGCATCGCCCTGTCAAGATTGATTTCGCTGACTGGAGCGCCTGGCGTTATGCCCAGGGCCTCCCAGATTGGTTTTGTGAAGTCTTCGGAGCGCCCAGCCTCAAGGCAGTCAGCCAAAAAGACTACTTTGGATACCTGGCTCATGGTAGTAGCACCGAGAGTATGCTCAGCCATGGCACAAAGGACTTCTTTATTGGTGATTTTGAGTTCTCGCTTGATTAGCTGAGCTGCTACCGGTCCATGCAATAGATGTCCGCTGATAAGTTCCAGCGGGCTGAGAGGCATGCGGTACTGCAGAGCTTTTTCGATGAGCTCGTAGTCTTTCATTTCTTTGCAAGCATCATGCAATAAGCAGGCCAGTCCTACCACCAGAGGGTCGACATCGGCCAGTACCGCCAGATCTTTGCCTACAGCAGCTACTCCCATGATGTGTTGGAAGCGTTTTTTTGTGACGCGGGGCTCAACCCACTTAGCTGCTAGCTCAAGGGTGATGTTTGTCGGGATACCTTTAGCTTTACTTTTGGTAGCTCTACTTTTGGTAGCTTTACTTTTGCTAGCTCCACTTTTAACAGCCTTAGCTTTGGGTTTGATAGCTTTTGCTTTAGGCTTTATTGCCTTGATTTTGGCTTTAACTGCTTTGGCTTTAGGCTTAATCGCTTTTTTGAGGGCTTTGGGTTTAATTGTTTTACTCTTAGATTTGATGATTTTGGCTGCTGTTTTAGGTTTTACTGCTTTGCTTTTGGCTTTTGCTTTGGGCGCAATTGATTTGGCTTTGACAGCCTTACTTTTGCTTACTTTAGCTTTGGGCGCAGCCTTTTTGGCAGTCCGGGTGGCAGACTTCTTTTTGACTTTAGCTTTGGTGACTTTGATCACTTTCATTTATCTACTGCCCTGCCCACAGTGCCTGTTGTTTTATAAAATCCGTTTTGCAAAATGATTTTGTTGACTGACTCCGGCACCATATACAGTACTGAGAGATTGGCGGAGAGGCGACTGCGTATACCGGAGGCCGAAATACCAATACCAGGAAATTCTACAGCCTCTAATAATACACTCGCATCAAGGTCTCTTGCCAGTGAAGTATCCATTTGTAGCTCTCCGATACGGTCGCTTATACCGCTAGTTGATGTTTTGTCATCTACCAGTCTAAGGCGAGGTATGACCAGCAGTCTCACCATTTTGAGGAGAGTCTGGATATTGTGCCACTCTTTGAGAAAGGGCAGATTGTCACCGCCGATTATTAGATTGATGCGACTTTGTGGATAGAGCTTTTGTACGTCTATTGCTGTGTCAACTGTATATGATGGACCGGGGCGATCTAATTCCAGGCGTGAAGGCTCAAAGTGCGGATTGCTCTCACAGGCTGCCTGGACCAGTTTGTAGCGGTCTTCGCTTGCTAGCAAACCGCCTGAACGGTGCGGTGGTTGAGGACTCAAAACAAAGAGTACTTTGCCTAAATTAAATTGCTCGCGAGCAGCTTCTGCTATCAATAAGTGCCCGATATGAATCGGATTGAAAGTACCGCAAAACAGTCCGATTTCGTCCAAAGGGCCTCCTACCAACCTACTTATTTACTTGCCTCGCGACCGTGTATATACTCGAGGCAATCGAGCTCTCAGTCGGCAGGCTAGTTCGTAGGTAATGGTATCAAGGCTTTGGGCCCACTGGCTTAAGTAAATTGAAGTTTGGCTCTGTCCGGCAACTGGTCTGTCTCCCTTGTCGCCAATTAATGTGAGTACATCTCCTTCCTGAGCGCCGGGTACATCGGTGATATCAAAGAGCATCTGGTCCATACTGATACGACCGACTTGCTCAACGATTTGACCGGTGCCAGTAAAAATTGCTTGCATGCGGTTGCTCAGACCCCGGTCTACGCCATCGGCATAGCCTATCGGGATCATTGCCAGTCGGCTCTCACGGCTGGCTGTCCAGGTCCAACCATAGCCAGCCGACTGACCAGTCGGGACTGTACCTATATGGTTGATACGAGCCCTGACACTGAGTGCAGGCTGCAAATCAAGTGATATCGTATTTGGTTCTAATCCATAGAGATAGAGGCCGATGCGTACCATGTCGTAGTGAGTAAAGTCAAAGGCACGAGCGGCTTCTGACGAGGCCAGGTGAAAAAATATTTGAGCATCTTTGCTTGCCAAAGCGACTACATCCTTAAAGATACGGTCCTGCATTTGCACAGCGCTCAGGTCACTGGCGCAGGCTAAATGCGAAAAAACCGAGACCAGTTTGAGTGCTTTAGCTGACTCTATCTGGTCCAGAGCGCTGCTTACGTCAGAGGGACTGATGCCCAGCCGGTGCATACCTGTGTCCACTTTGAGATGTACTCGAGCCTGGCAGTTTTGCTTTTGGGCGCGACTATCGACATCGCTTAATTCCTTAAGAGATGAGACTGAAATATCAAGTTTGTTATCAAGGGCGGTATCGAGGGCCCATGACGGTGTTGGGCTCAAGATTAAGACTGGAGCTTTGATGCCACTGGCTCTCAGCTGTGTGCCTTCGTCAATGGAGGCGACGCCCAGGTAATCTGCTCCAGCTGCCTCAAAAAGCTCAGCCACACTGGGTGCACCATGACCATAAGCATCGCTTTTGACCACTGCCATAACTTTTGCAGCTTTGTCTTTTGTAACTTTTACCTTCTGGACATTGTCGGAATTTTGAGATGTAGAGGCACTATCTGTATCTTTTTGAAGCCAACTTTTGACCAACTTGAGGTTGTGCTCAAGGGCCGTGAGCGAGACTTCGACCCAGGCATCACGCCGGACCGAGGTCGGTGACTGTCTTGTGTTGTATGGCAAGCCGGGTAGCATTAGTAAATTATTGGCATACTCCGCATTTTCGGCACCTATATAAGATTGAGGTGTATGCTAGCATTGCACTCGGTCCGGCATCATGATTTCTTCTAAACACATGGACCGCTATAAATTGCTCTTAGAGAGCATTTGTGGCGCCGTTTAGAGGAGTGATGTCAAATGATTCGACTAAAAGGAAGATTCAGGCATCATTTAGGTATCTCTTGGTAGCCCTGGGCATTTTGCCAAAAGCTCATGCCCGGTAACGGCAACGTTACTTGTCCCAGTTAATGGAATGGCTTTTTAATCTAGGGGTATTGATTCTTGAATAAAGCTGATTTGGTAGATTCGTTGGTGGCGAATGTAGGTTTACCCAAAGGGCAAGCCGAAAAGGTAATCGATAGTTTGATGGAGACTGTAATCACAGAAGTTGCAAAAGGCGGCAAGGTTTTGCTGGTAGGCTTTGGCTCCTGGGAGACCAGTCAGCGTAAAGAGCGCAACGGCCGCAATCCAAAGACTAACGAGCCACTCAGAATTCCAGCTAAAAGAGTAGTGCGATTTAAGGTTGGCAAAGAGTTTGCTCAGGCAGTAAACAAAAGTAAGTAAGGCAAAAAGTGCTCAAAGGCTAAGCCTTGAGTACAAGGAGGTCGAAAGTGGGGCTACCGAGAGTTGCATTGATCGGATGCGGTAACTGGGGTAAAAACCTCGTACGCAACTTCCATCATCTGGGTGCCCTGGCTACTGTCTGCGACGCTGACCAAAAGAGACTGGACTACGTAGCCAAAGAGCATCGCGGTGTTCACGTCACTTCTGATTATCAAAGTGTCCTTGATGATACCGCCATTAGCGCCATCGTCATCGCCACTCCTTCCGATACTCACTTTACTCTGGCTCGGCAGGCACTGCTTGCTGGCAAGCATGTCTATGTCGAAAAGCCACTTGCTCGCGATGTAAAACACGCTGAAGAACTTGACAGTCTGGCTACAGAGCGCAATCTCTGCCTGATGGTTGGACATCTTTTGCTTTACCACCCTGCTGTCAATTGTCTCAAAGACATGATTGCTTCAGGTGAGTTGGGCGAGCTTCTGTTTGTTAGATCCGATCGCATGAACTTCAACATGTCTCGCCGCGACTGGAGTGTACTCTGGGATCTAGCTCCTCATGATGTTTCGATGATGAGCTATTTGCTTGATTGCAATTCTCCGCAAGTCAGCCGCGTCGGTGGTTGGGACACACTAGGTGATGGCCTGGTGGATGTGGCTTATCTTGATTTGTCTTTTCCTGTTAATGGCAAAGTCATACCTGGACAAGTACGCAACAGCTGGATCGATCCCCAAAAGGTTGTGCGCCTGACCGTTAACGGCACTAAAAAAACAGCTGTACTCAACGATACTCAGCAAGAAGATAAACTCGCCTTGCACAGCCAGACACCAGAAGGTCGCATGGTGGTTGAGTATCCATATTATCCAGATGCTGAGCCTCTGCACCTTGAGTGCGAGCACTTCCTCCAGTGCATTCTGCGTGGAGAGAGACCTCGCACCGATGCCAACAACGCCTACAATGTTGTGCGTGTGCTCTCTGATGTCGAGAAGCGCCTCTCCAGCAGACCAGGGTCGCGTCCAGCGCCGGTATCAAGTCGCTAAGTAACAACTGTTTAGCATTTGTTTTTGAGGCTAACACTCGGCAACCTCTCTGTGTATAATAAAACCCGTCCTACCAACAGAGCTTCGCGGGAGTAATTCAGTGGTAGAATGTCTCCTTGCCAAGGAGAATGTCGCGAGTTCGAATCTCGTCTCCCGCTCCATTTATTACGCTGCCCCTCGGGGCGGCGTTTTTTTTGCTGGTAATCACCCCTCGACATCTTTATCGGTCTTCCCGGCTGCCAATCTCCTGTTATATTTAGATCTGGTCATCATTAGAAAGCTTTGATTTAGCGGTCCTGTAGGTAAGTTGCCATGTCAGAAGAATCAGCTGAAAACCAAATTGGCTCTGGCTCTCAGCCCAGCCCGGAAGCGGCTGTGGGCTCAGCTGTCCTGACTGCCGATGGCGGTGACACGCTTAAACGCCTCTCGCCCTGGCAGTCCTCGGGAGCCGCGCTGGGCTATGTGCTGGAGTCATCACGCACTGATGCCATTCAATTGCGTACTTCGGATCGCATTACCATTATTGCTTTGCTTGTTTGCTGCATCCTTGAGGTGTTGTCGCTTTCGTACACACCTTTGACTGGCATGCGACTGCCGATCATCATCTTTTGCGATGTGGTGTTGGGTGTTTCGACTGTTCTCTTTTTGATATATCGACTCGGTATATTGCGCTCGCTCACTCCACGTCAGGCCCTTGTTTGCTGGCAGTTAATGATGGGCTGTGTCTTCTTTGGTGTCTTTCTTTGCATCAATATGGGCGTGGCTGTGGCTTTTATGGTCACTGGCGGTGGCAATAGCGACGGTAGCGCCATAGAGTCTCCGGTAGATCCGCCTACCCAGTAACATAAATAAGTCTTTAATGGGTGCTGAGGGGCTCAAATGTCTCTCTCAAAAATTATCTTTTGAGTGCTAGTGCGCGACTAAAGCACTTTTGTGCTTGTAAACTTTGATTCTGTCGGGCATTGTGACTGGTTTTGGCCATGTTAAAATCGCTCATTCGTTATTCCCTAAATAGTTTTTTTGAGAGAGAGCAAAATGAAGGTCACCCTTGAGCGGGAAGGCAAAAACGTAATCAAGCTAGGAATCGAGCTTGAGGCCGAGCGCGTTAAACGTGCCTACGAAATGGCTTGTCGTCAGTTGAGCAATCAAGTGCGCATCCCCGGTTTTAGACCAGGTAAGGCACCGCGCAGGATTCTCGAAAAAACCATTGGTGAAGACCATATCAAAAACGAGACTCTGCAAAGACTCGTACCGGAAGTTATCACCGAAGCTTTGCTCAAAGAAAATCTCGATGTGATCACTGCTCCTGAGTACTCCAATGTCGAGTTTAAGCTCGGCGAGCCACTCAAGCTGCAAGCGACCTTTGAAGTAAGACCAGAAGTCAAACTGGGCAACTACAAAGAAATCGAAGTCAACGTGCCAGAAGTAACTCTGCCAGCTGATGCTATGGAGAGAGCTCTGAACAACGTCGCTGATACCAGAAGCTCACTGGCTCCAGTTGAAGGACGCGCTGCCGAAATGGGCGACACAGTAGTTATCGATTTTAACTGCACAGTCGATGGCGAGCCTATGGAAGGCGGCAAGGCTGATAGCTTTGTCCTCGAACTCAAAGAAGGTTCTTTCTTGCCTAACTTCTGTGAGCAGATTGTTGCTCTCGAAAAGGGCGCTAAAGCCGAGATCAAAGCAGCATTCCCTGACAACTACAGACGCAAAGATGTAGCTGGCAAAGAAGGCGTGTTTGCTATCGTTCTCAAAGAAATCCGTCGCAAATTTACACCAGATATCAATGACGAACTGGCTAAAGCCATTGGTCACGACAATCTTGATGCACTCAAAGAATCAATCAAAAACGAACTCGATGAAGTGGTCAAGCAGGAAAATGAAGCTCGTGCACAAAGAATGGTTGTGGAAGCAGTCGCTCACTGTGCTGAAGTAGATATCCCTGAGACCATGGTGCAACGCGAAAAAGAGTTGCTCGTTAATCAGATGCGCCAGTACATGCAACAGCAAGGCCAATCATTTGAAGAGCTCGAAAACTCACCTGAGTTTGCTTCTCTTGCCGAAAGCAAAATGGAAGAAGCGCGTCAACGCGTTTTGACTTCACTGGTACTCGGCGCTGTTGTTCGCGAAGAAAAACTGGCTGTTTCAGAAGAAGAAATGGGTCCTTATTTTGCCGAACTGGCCATGCGCTACAACCTGCGTCCAGACCAGTTTCAAGAGTTTGCAGCCAATGACGAAGTACGTCGTCAGGTAGCTGAAGAAGTCTTGACCGGTAAAGTGGTGGAGCTACTTGTCAGCACTGCAAAAATAAATTTTGTGCCTGATGATGCTTGCCATGAAGACCATGACCACTCTACTCATGACCACAGCCACGACCATAAAGCCGAAGCTAAAGAGGGCGAAGAAAAACCCAAGGCTGAAGCCAAAAAGGGCAAGAAAAAAGAGTAATATTAGCTGAGTAACATTTAGGCCGTGGTCTAGCACTGCTAGCTAAATCGGAGAGAGGAAATACAGAAGTAATATGACACAGTCAAACGATCCTGGTCGCCGCTACATACAAGAGCCGCCCACAAGACGTGGTCTCCACGATCTGTGGAGCATGACTCCTTATGTCAGCCCTGAGGCCATCTATGCTCCTACTGTTATCGAAACCACCGCACGTGGTGAAAGAGCATTCGATATTTTCTCCAGATTGCTGCGTGAGCGTATCGTATTTCTCGGTACACCCGTAGACGATATGGTGGCAAACTTGATCGTCGCTCAATTGCTCTTGCTTGAAGGCGAAGATCCAGAAAAAGATATCCGTTTGTATATCAATTCACCTGGTGGATCAGTTACAGCTGGTCTGGCTATTTATGACACCATGCAGCACATTCGTTCGCATGTATCCACAATCTGTTTGGGTCAAGCTGCATCCATGGGTGCTTTCCTTCTTTCTGCTGGTAAGAAAGGCAAGCGTCTTTCTCTTCCTCACTCACGCATCTTGATTCACCAGCCTCTGGGTGGTGCTCAAGGTCAAGCTACAGACATCGAAATCCAAGCGCGCGAAATCATCCGCATCAAGCGCCAGCTCAACGAACTCATGGCTGAGCATACCGGTCAATCTGTCAAAACCATCGAAAAAGACACTGACCGTGACAACATCATGACTGCCGAAGAAGCTAAAGAATACGGTCTGGTTGATGCCGTCATCACCAAGCTGGATCAAGCTCCACTTTCAGCGGTTTAAAAGTAGATGTAAAGGAGGGTTGCTAAAAGCAGCCCTCTTTTATTTTTTAAGCTGTCAAGTTAGGACCATTACCTTGTAGAATTAGGTACTGGCAAAATTTGTCAGAGATATTGGTGATTACTCTTTGTCTTTTCGAGGTTGTGTGCTTAAGTATTAAGATACATGAGCTTTACTTCACAACGGGAGCAAATACTAGTCAAGCGCATCATAAGTATTAGTAGCTATTTTATAAAGTCCTAGATAGGGAAACTAAATGCCAAAGCAATCGGATAACCGACTCAAGTGCTCGTTTTGTGGCAAAAGCCAAGACCAGGTCAAAAAACTCATTGCCGGTCCCGGAGTTTACATATGCGACGAATGCGTCGACCTTTGCAATGAAATATTAGACGAAGAATTATTTGATGGAGGCACACAAGCTCCAGCCGCCACCGAATCAGCCGCTCCACAGATGGTTGATATCCCCAAACCGCAAGAGATCAAAGCTTTTCTGGACCAGCACATCATCGGTCAGACTTCTGCCAAAAAGATTCTCTCTGTGGCTGTCTACAACCATTACAAGCGCATCAGCCATAACTCCGATTTGACAGATCAAGTCGAGATCCAAAAATCCAATATCTTGCTCATCGGTCCCACCGGTTGCGGTAAGACACTGCTAGCTCAAACTCTAGCCAAGCTATTGGATGTACCGTTTGCTGTAGCTGACGCCACCACTTTGACTGAGGCTGGCTATGTTGGTGAAGACGTCGAAAACATCTTGTTGCGTCTCTATCAAGCTGCTGACTATGACGTCAAAAAAGCTGAGCGTGGCATTATCTACATCGACGAAATCGATAAAATCTCACGCAAATCCGAAAACACATCAATTACAAGAGATGTTTCCGGTGAAGGCGTGCAACAAGCTCTGCTCAAGATGATCGAAGGCACTCTTGCCAATGTGCCACCTCAAGGTGGACGTAAGCATCCTCATCAAGAGTTTATTCAGATCAATACTGCCAATATTCTCTTTGTTTGCGGCGGCGCCTTTGTTGGTCTCGATAAGATTGTCGAAGCCCGTGTTTCTAACAACCGCTCCATTGGTTTTGGTTCAGATAGACCGCTTACTGCCTGGGAACGCGAACAGCGCTCTTCTAAAGTGCTCAAAGAGACAGCTCCAGACGATTTGCTCAAGTTTGGTTTAATCCCCGAATTTGTTGGACGTATGCCTGTCACTGCTGTGCTTGAAGCTCTTGATGTTGAGTCTCTGGTGCGCATCATGGTTGAGCCCAAAAATGCCATTATCAAGCAATACCAACAGTTACTGGCTCTTGATGGCGTCGATCTCAAATTTGATACCGAAGCTATCCGTGCTGTTGCTGAAGAAGGAATCAAGCGTAAGACCGGAGCCCGTGCTCTGCGTTCTATCGTAGAAGAGATTATGTTGGACATTATGTATGAAGTGCCATCCCGCACTGATATCAAGGTCTGCCATATCACTAAGGAACTTGTAGAAAAACGATCAACAGCTGAGTTACTTCAGCTTCCAAAGGCTAAACTTAAGGGAGAAATCGCCTGACCTTCCCTCTAAGGGGAGTGCAAGCAACTCCCCTTAGGCTATGCCTTGTAAAAGGATTCCCAGTTTATGGTGGACATCAGTACCACAGTCTTTCCCTTAATCCCTTTGCGGGATGTAGTAGTTTACCCAAAGATGGTTACGCCGCTGTTTGTCAGCCGGCAGCGTTCGATTGCTGCTCTTGAGCAGTCATTGATGCGCGATGATCGTCTGGTTGTACTTGTCGCTCAAAAAGATCCTGAGACCGAAGACCCTAAAGTCGAAGACATGTATCAAATCGGCACCCTTGCCGAAGTGATGCAAATGCTCAAATTGCCCGATGGTACTGTCAAAGTACTTGTCGAAGGTTCAATGCGGGTAATGGTCAGTGAGTTTGGTGAAGTGCCTGAGCACTTTACTGCTAAGGTCACTGAACTGCCAGAAACCATTGAAGACGACGAAGCCACGCGCACTCTCATCAAAATTACTGTGGACAAGTTTGAGCAATACGTCAAATCCACAAAAAAGATCAATCCAGAGAGTCTTCTGGCCGTATCTGGTATCGGGCAGCCGGGTAGTCTCGCTGATATCATCGCTACTTATCTGGGGCTCTCTTTAGCTGAGCGGCAACATGCCCTCGAGGTCCAGGACTCTACTGAGCGCCTTGAGTACATCGGACAGTTGCTCTCGCGTGAGCTGGAGCTAGCCGATCTCGAGCAGCAAATCCACGACCGTGTGCGTTTTAACCTCGAAAAGACTCAACGCGAATATTATCTGCGCGAAAAGCTGCGCATCATCCAGGAAGAACTATCATCTGATGGCTCTGAGCTTGGTGAAATAAACGAGTACAAGCAAAAAATCAAAAAAGCCAAGATGACCGGAGTGGCTCTAGAAAAAGCCAATAAAGAGCTTGGTCGTCTCGAAAAAATGATGCCACAGTCGGCTGAAGCTGCGGTAATTCGCACTTATCTCGATACTCTTGTTAGTTTGCCCTGGAGCAAACGCTCCAAAGAAGTAATCAATCTAAGTGATGCTGAGCAAATTTTGACCGATGACCACTATGGTCTCGATAAAGTAAAAGAGCGTATCCTCGAATACCTTGCTGTACGCAAGCTGGCTAAAGAACCAACAGGGACAATACTCTGTCTGGTGGGACCGCCTGGTGTCGGTAAGACCAGTCTGGTTAAGTCAATTGCCCGGGCCATGAATCGTCAATTTGCCCGCATCAGTCTTGGTGGCGTCTCTGATGAGTCTGAAATACGTGGTCACCGTCGTACTTATATAGGCGCTATGCCCGGTCGCATTATTCAGGCTGTTAAATCTGCTGGTACCAAAAATCCTGTCATTTTGCTCGACGAAATCGAAAAAATGACACGCAGCTACCAGGGTGATCCCATGGCGGCTATGCTCGAAGTCCTGGATCCAGATCAAAATGATAGCTTTACTGATCACTATCTCGATGCCCCCTTTAGCCTGTCTGAAGTAGTCTTTGTCGCTACTGCCAACAGTCTTGATTATGTACCCAAGCCGCTTTATGACCGTCTGGAAGTAATCAGAATATCGGGTTATACCGAAGAAGAAAAATTATCCATAGCTGAACAGCACATCATCCCTAAAACAGTCAAAAGGCACGGACTCAGCTCCAAAGAGCTGAAGATACCGGCAGCTACTTTGCGTCGTATTATCCAGGAATATACCAGGGAAGCTGGTGTGCGCGGATTGGAGCGTTGTATCGCCGGTATCTGTCGTAAAGTCGCCGCTCAGATTGTGCGTGGTGAAGTAGAGACAGTTAAGTTGCAACCAAATGTAGTACCAAAGTTTTTGGGACCACCGCGCATCGTTAGAGAAAACGAAGTCAAAGGACCGCAAGTTGGTATCGTCACAGGCCTTGCCTGGACTGAGTCCGGCGGCGAAACACTCTCAATCGAAGTCAACATCATGCCTGGCAAAGGTGGCTTGCAGCTGACTGGTCAGCTTGGCGATGTGATGAAAGAATCAGCTGCCGCTGCCTTTAGTTATATTCGCAGTCATGCCGAGAGCCTTGGCTTGTCTAAGTCATTTCAAGACACAATCGACATACACATCCACATCCCCGAAGGTGCCACGCCAAAAGATGGTCCATCGGCCGGTGCGGCCATGTGTTGTGCCATGATCTCAGCACTCACCAAAAAGCCTGCCAAAGGCAGTCTAGCTATGACTGGTGAAATCACATTGAGAGGGCGAGTACTGGCTATTGGCGGTCTCAAAGAAAAAATTCTTGGTGCTATTAGAGCCGGTATAAAGACTGTGATTTTTCCTCGCTCTAACGAAAAGGATCTGCAAGACCTGCCAGCCTACGTGCTCGATAAGGTTGAGCTTATTCCTGTGGCCCATCTCGACGAAATTTTTGCCATTGTCTTTAAGTCACAAACTAAGTCTGCTAAGACTGCCGCCAAAGGTCGTGGCGCTGTGACAAATGGTCGTCGCAGTGCGCTTGGACGTGTCAAATAATTAGCAATCCGGGAACTTAAAAAACTTCGTCTGGTCCCACTATGTGCGACCACATAGACGGAGTAATAGCAAAATGGATCAGCCAATTTTTGAAAAGGTTTTGAGTGTAATTAAAGATTTGGTTGCAGACAATGGCACTGATGCTGTATCTCTGCTCAAAGCCGATCACCGAAAAGTAGAAGGGCTCTTTAAAGAGTACGAAAAAAGCGAAGATAATGACGATAAGCGCGCTATCTTGCAGCAAATCATCAAAGAACTGACTGTCCACACAACTGTGGAAGAGTCAAAAGTTTATCCCATCCTTGAGCATAAAGATGTGGAAGGCAGCAATGAAGCCTACGAAGAGCATCATCTGGTCAAGGTCATACTTGATGAGCTAGTCAATATGGATGTAGCAAGTCCACTCACAGATGCCAAAGTAAAGGCACTCAGTGAACTAGTCAAACATCATGTCCAGGAAGAAGAACTTGAACTGTTGCCAGAGTTGCAGAGTATGGATATCGATCTCGAAGAATTAGCTAGCGTCATCGTTGAAGAGAAAGGGCGTCTTGGAGCTCAAGGTAAGGACTCTCCAGCGCGCAAAGATGTAAGCACTAAAAACCTGAAAAAAGTGGGTGCGGCTAACGCTGTATCTGCTGCCAGTATCAGTAAGTCAAAGTCCAAAAAAGCTCCGGCTAAAAAGGCGCCGGCTAAGTCCCCTGTTGCTAAGGCCAAAGCCATAGCAAAAGAAGTCACAAGTAAGGCTAAGGCCGTCACCAAAAAACCAGTGGCAAAGGCTAAAGCAATCGCCAAAAAGGCAGTGAGCGAGGTCAAATCTGTAGCCAAGGAAGCTAAAGACAAACTCTCTGGCAAAAAGGCGGCGGCTAAATCAGTGGCTAAAAAGCCCGCAGCTAAAAAGCCAGTGGTCAAAAAGGCTGTTGCCAAAAAGACTGTAACTAAAAAGACTGCAGCTAAGCCGGTCGCTAAAAAGCCCGTAGCTAAAAAAGCAGCAGTTAAGCCAGTCGCCAAAAAGGCTGCGGCCAAGACTGTAGTCAAAAAGAGTGCTGCCAAAAAGCCGGTCGCTAAAAAAGCGGCCACTAAGCCCACCCCAATCACCAAAAAGGCAGTAGCCAAAAAGCCTCTGGCACGCAAAAAAGCTAGCTAAAGATAGCTTTTAAATCTGCAGGCGCCAGCGCAAATTATTACTTGTGCTGGTGCCTCTTTTTGTGCCAGCACGCTCTCTGTTTATTAGGATAAGATGGTGGAAGACTATCGTTGGTTCAAAATAGGACAAAAGAGTGCAGGACCGCCTGGCCTTTATGGAAGCTTTGTATGATGCAGCTGGCTTGATATTGGATCTAGCCCCGCTACTCATTTGTCTTTTGTGCTTTGCTTTTGCCTGTCTGCGTCTGGACCGCTCTGGTCAGACCTATAGCGGTGCACTGCGCAGTGTTAGTGATGCTTGTGTGGCTCAAATAAAGGCTCAGCCGCTTTTAGCTTTTGCTTGTCTTTCATTCTGGGGCTTCAGTAAGATTCTCTATAACTATGCCGATGCCTGGGCCGATGGAGAGCTCGTCGCCCTGAGCATATCGATAGTTGGCTTTGTCTTTTATACAGTTGTACTGGCTGTATTTAACATTGCCCTGGTGCAACGCATGGCTCGTGCTGATGATCTCGCTTTGCCGCCACTCAAAGTAATGGCCACAACTACCTGGCAGCTTATGTCTTTCAACATAATCCTGGGTGTGGCGGGCACTCTGGGGGCTCTTTTGATTTTGCCTGCATTCTGGATCTTTGCTCGGACTGCTCTGGTGCCGCCACTTTTGGTATTGCAAAAAGGCGGTCTTGTCAGTGCTCTTATGGCGAGCTGGCGCATTACTGCCGGGCATTTCTGGCTGGTTGCTTATTTGCTTTTACCTATTTTGATTGTGCAACTATTGCCTGGTTTTGTGGTCGACCTGAGCTGCGCCCTGATCCCTATAAGTGCTTTACCCGCCTGGACCGGTGAGGCGGCCCGGTCCGTCGACTTGCTATTAACGCCTCTTGAATGTGTCCTTGATTTTTTGTACATCGGTCTCAGTTATCAGTTATACAGGCGTCTCAAAAACTAATTTAGTAGTTGAGGTATTTGGATGTTTGCATCAAAAAAGAGTTTGCGCCAGAAGATCAAAGATCATATGGGCGCTGACCCAGCACATATGCCCATTTTGTCCGAGCAGTTTGAAGCACATAATCATCCTAACTTGCACCTGGCACTTGAAGAATTTACTAAAGCTAGCGGTCGCAGCACTACGCTGATTGGTATTCAGGGTGGTTTTCTCAGTTTTAGTGGCACGACACTGGCTGACCTGGTGGCTGCTAAGACTATGGCTAGCATGTTCGGCATGGGCGGAGCAAAAGAAGGCCCGGTGCAGTATGCCAATATCCAGCTAGATGGCGATAAGAGATTGGCTTGTGTGCAAGGTGGACTTTATCTTATTAAAGCTGAGCAGCGCATAGTTATATTGATGCGTCCCAAAGGCGTGGAGTTTGGTGGTGGTGCCGGTGGTGTCATGCTTGATATTATGACCGTGGATAAAGCACTAGCTGAAGCCACTATGGCTGAGCTGGTATCAGCTATTAATAGGCACAATATCTACCGGGGTAAGATTTTGTCTATTGATAAAAAGGATAATCCGGTTGCCACCACTGGTACTGGCATTAAATTTCACAATGTTGCTCCAGTTGAGCGCGATAAGATAATTTTGCCGGAGGGATTGCTCAAGCGCATCGAGCGTCAGACAGTAGAGGTCGGTCAATATAGCGAGGCATTGCGTGCTGCTAATCGCAAGATGAAACGCGGCATATTGTTTCACGGCAAACCTGGTACCGGTAAAACTCTCACTGCTATGTATCTGGCTTCTGCCATGAAAGAACGTACTGTCCTGGTTTTGACAGGTCGCAGTCTTGGTCTGATTGAGAGCAGCTGTGAGCTGGCACGCTGGCTTGCCCCCAGTATGGTGATTATTGAGGACGTCGACTTGATAGCCGAGGACCGCACCCACGCTGCCAATTCGCCTGTTATGTTTGAACTGCTCAATCAAATGGACGGCATTAATGATGATGTCGATGTGTTGTTTTTGCTCACCACTAATCGCCCCGAAATTTTGGAGCCGGCACTGGCTGCCCGCCCGGGCCGAGTGGACCAGGCCTATGAGATACCGTTGCCTGATGTGGAGTGTCGGCGCCGGCTCTTTGAGCTATACGGCAAGGGACTGACCATGGAGCTGCAAAATCAGGACCTTTATATAAAGCGTACTGCCGGTGCCAGTGGCGCCTTCATCAATGAGCTGATGCGTAAGGCGGCACTTTTTGCCGCTCCCGATGGCAGTCCTATCGTAGTCAAAGACAAGCACATGGATGAGGCCTTGCATGAGCTTGTGATTGTGGGTGGCACGCTGACAAAAAGTTTGCTTGGATTTAAAGAGATAGGTTTTAGCGCTCTCGAGGTCAATCCTCATATATGACTTCGTGAAAATTAGTACAAAAGGTCTGCGGTTATTCCCATGGTTTGATTAATTGTTCAAAAAATAACTGTCTTTTGCGGGAATTACTAAGTGACTCCTGATTGTTACAGCAGTAAGCTCAGTCAATCACCTCTCACCCCATCCCCGATTTTACTTTTGAGGACATTTCTAAATGGCTGACGTTATCAAAGACCCGGCAGAAGCAAAAGTTGAGCAGACTCCAGTAACCGAGGCCGCCAAAGGCGCCCAGGATAAGCTCGCTGCTGACGCAGTGCCGCCGCCTCCCGCTGTCAAAGCTAGTGATGCAGCCCCAGCTGCCACGACTGATGCTGCTCCTGCTGTTGCCCCAGCTGCTGACGCTGCGCCCAAGACCGACGCTCCTCAAGTCGCTCCTAAGCCTGGTGACTCTGCTCAGCCCGCTGCTCTGGAAGTGACAGACCCCACTGATCTCTATGGCGATGCTCGCAATAAGCCAGGCGAAGTGCCGCTGACAGCTGAACAGCAAAAGGCTCTCGATGAGCATATGACTAAGTTTCAGGCTGATGTTGCTGCCCAAAACTTTACTCTCAACCCTCTCAAAAGAGGCGAAGGTCCCTATCAATCTATTGAGCAAATGGGCAAGGATGGCAAATTGCCTCCTGGTATGACCCATCAGGACGTGCTCTCAGAGGCTCGTCGCATCCGCGACCGTGACTTTAAAGAGCTGGGCCGCAACTATTACAAGGTCGGCGAAGCTCCAGTGCGCTGGAATGAAGCTGAAGTCAAAGCCAAAGTTGATGCTGAGCGTCAGGGCTTCCGTGACCAGATGCTCAAAGAAGAAGCTGAGAAAAAAGCCAAGGAAGCAGCCGCTGCTGCCGAAGCTCAGCGCAAAGCCGATGAGCTGGCTCAAAATGTGGACAAAAATGTGCCTAAAGTTGAGGCCGTCGCTGCCGCTCAGAGTGCTGCTGGTTTGACCGGTGACGCCAATGAGCTGAGAGAAAAAATCAAAGCCAATGTAGCCAGCGAAGTGGCTTCTGGTGCTCTAAAGCCAGAAGATCTGGCCACTAACTCTCCCAGCCAGGATGCTGTTTATCTGGCCAGTGGCAAAGTCAGTCCTGAAGACCTGGCCGCTGCTAAAGCCAATTTGGCTAAGCATACAGAACAAGCTGCCGCCCATGGTGGTGTTGCACCCACACTCAAAAGTGAGCTGAGTGGACTGTACGCCGGCGATCAAGCCAAAAAAGATGGTCTTGAGCAAGCTGACAAGCTATATAACTCAATCAAAGAAGCTGCCGATAAGGCCCGTGCTGACGAAGCCGCTGCTGCTAAGGCTAAAGCCGAAGCTGACGCCGCTGCCAAAGCCAAGGCTGAAACTGAAGCTGCTGCCAAAGCTAAAGCTGACGCCGAAGCCGCTGCTGCCAAAGCTAAGGCTGATGCCGACAGGCGCGCCGCCGCTCCGGCTAACCCTGCTGCAGCTACCGAGCTGCCAGTGGCCGTGGCTCCCGTTGGTCAAGTTACGCCGATGGGTCCAGCTGACAGTGACCTGGTTGCTCCGGCTCCTCCGCCAGAGCGCAAGGCTGAAGTCCAGCCCGGTCAACCGGCAGTGACCGCAGATGGCCGTACTGCCGTGGTACAACCCGGTCCCAGAAGACCAGTCTGATCGCCCCAGGGCTAGATTAACAAAACATTAGCCGGTTTGACTCATGTTAAGCCGGCTTGTTTTTTTGTATTGGCTGTCAGCCTCAATCCCGCCAGTAGGCGCAAATACGGACAGAAACCTAAATATGGGCAACTTAATGAAGTTTGGTTGCTATCATTTAGGCATTCGCAATGTCTCTGGAGGCGCTATGGCGCCTGCACGCTTGTACAAAAGGAGCACTTTATGGTCATGGCCGAGATCAAAAACAAAAACCAAGCTTATCTGGATATGGACGATCAATACGTCAATCCTGTCTTAGCAAGATCAGCTCGCATAGTAGCTGAAAGAGCAAGCGGTAGTTATATCTATGACATGAATGGTGAAGCTTATCTCGACCTGGCTGTCGGTATCGCTGTTAACTCAGTCGGTCATTGCCATCCTAAAGTTGTAGCTGCCGCCAAAAAACAACTCGACGAATTGATGCACACATCAGTCACTGTCCACCACAAGCGTTATATTGAGCTGTGCAAAAAGCTAACAGAAATTGCCCCCCACAAAAATCTCAACTCAGTATTTTTGACCAATAGTGGTGCTGAATGCGTCGAAGGCGCTATCAAGCTGGCTCGCTATGTCACCGGTCGACCTGCTGTTATCAACTTCCGTGGCTCTTTCCACGGTCGTACCATTTTTACAACGGCTCTGACCACAAGCAAACTTTATTACAGAGAAAAGTATGAGCCCCTGCCAGGCTCAATCCACACAGCGCTTTTCCCCTACGCTTACCGCTCTTATCACCGTGGTGATGACGCTAAAGTGGTAGCAGAAGCGCTTGAACACCTGGATATGCTCTTCCACCAGTTTGTCCACCCTGAGCAAGTTGCTTGCTTTATCATCGAGCCAGTACAGGGCGAAGGCGGCTTTATTGGCGCTCCCAAGGGCTTCCTCAAAGCATTGAGAGAAATCGCCACTAAGCATGGCATTTTGCTCATCATCGACGAAGTACAGTCGGGCTTTGGTCGCACCGGTAAGATGTTTGCTATCGAGCACGAAGGCGTTGAGCCGGATATCATGTTAATGGCTAAGGCTATCGCTGGCGGACTGCCTCTTGCTGCCTTTATCTCTCGCAAAGAATTGACAGAAAAATGGCCCGCCGG
Source organism: Candidatus Obscuribacter sp. (assembly GCA_016718315.1). GTDB lineage: Bacteria > Cyanobacteriota > Vampirovibrionia > Obscuribacterales > Obscuribacteraceae > Obscuribacter. The sequence goes on from JADKDV010000003.1 coordinate 415,864, forward strand.
TCGTCATGGATCAACCTTTGGCGGCAACCCTGTCTCATGCGCAGCAGCGCTTGCCACCATCGAAGTAATCGAAGAAGAAAAACTCTGCGAGCGCGCTCAAAAGCTCGGAGATGCATGGCTCAAGCGTCTGCGTAAATTTGCTGAAGGCAAGAGCTATATCGGCGAAGTGCGCGGTGTTGGTTTGATGATTGGTATCGAATTTAACGACAAAAATGGCGGACCAAGCAAAGAACTAGCAGACAAAGTGGCAGAACGCTGCCTGGAGCACAAAATGATTGTGCTTACTTGCGGTAATGCCGGTCAGGTAATTCGTTTGATTCCTCCGCTCAATATCTCTGATGCAGATGCCGAAAAAGCCATGGATATCCTCGAAAAAGCGATGACTTTTTAAGTCATCCCGGTGGATTTAGCTAATCAGGCATTGAACAATCGGAGACTATTATGAGTACACAGATGAAAGCACCAGAGTCACGTGGTGCCAAGGGTGAAAAGGTCCAGACTTACGGCAACTATATCAATGGCCGTCAGGTCAAATCTGAAACTGGAGAGACTTTTCCCAATTACAATCCTGCTAACAGCAGTGATTTGATTGGTAATTTTGCCGCCTCCAGCACCAAAGATGTCACCACTGCTGTGGATGCTGCTGCCAGAGCGCTGCCTCTGTGGAGAGCGACACCCGCTCCTCACCGTGCTGAGCTAATTCTCAAAGCAGCTCATCTGCTTGAGACTCGCAAAGAAGAGCTGGCTCACACAATGGTGCGCGAAATGGGCAAGGTCTTGACCGAAGCTCGTGGAGACGTGCAAGAAGCAATTGATATGGCTAAGTTTATGGCCGGTGAAGGTCGTCGCCTATCTGGTCAAACCGTGCCATCTGAGCTGCCCAACAAGTTTGCTATGGCAATCAGACAGCCAATTGGTGTTGTGGGCTTAATTACTCCCTGGAACTTCCCCATTGCTATCCCGAGCTGGAAGACATTTCCTGCACTCGTAGCTGGCAATACTGTGGTGCTCAAGCCTGCTAGCGATACACCGCTATGTGCGCTGATGTTTGTCGAGATTTTAAACGAAGCTGGACTGCCTCCAGGTGTACTCAACCTGGTCACCGGCCCTGGTGCCAGAGTTGGTAATGCTCTCATTGAAGACCCGCGTGTGCGCGCTATATCGCTAACTGGCTCTACAGCAGTGGGCAAAAAAGTTGCGGCACGTTGTGGCGAATTGATGAAGAAAGTCTCCTGCGAGCTAGGTGGTAAAAATGCCATCTGTATTATGGACGACGCCAATATTGATCTCGCTCTAGAGGGCGCTCTCTGGGGTTCGTTTGGTACCACCGGTCAGCGTTGTACTGCTGCCAGTCGTATCATCGTGCACCGCAGTCGCTACGAAGAGTTTTGCCAGAAGTTTAAAGCCAAGACACTAGCTCTTAAAGTTGGTAACGGTCTCAATCCCGATAATCAGGTCGGTCCGCTTATCAATAAAACTCAACTGGACTCAGTAGCCAACTATGTCGAAATCGGCAAAAGTGAAGGCGCGAAAGTCCTCTGCGGTGGCAACGTCCTTAGTGAAGGTGACATGGCACACGGCTTTTTCTTTGAGCCAACCATCTTTATTGATGTCACTGCCAATATGCGCATTGCCCAGGAAGAAATTTTTGGACCAGTCACTGCCATTATTCCTGTAGATAGTTTTGAAGAAGCCATAAGCGTTGCTAACGGCACCGAATATGGTTTGTCCCTCTCAATGTATACAAATGACGTAAACCGGGCTTTTAAAGCAATTGAAGACCTGGAATCCGGCATTGTCTACATCAATGCCCCGACCATCGGTGCAGAAATTCAATTGCCTTTTGGTGGTGTTAAACAAACCGGCAACGGTCACCGCGAAGCAGGCACCACAGCCATTGATTACTTCACCGAGTGGAAATCGATTTACATCGACTACTCGGGTCGTCTGCAAAAGGCTCAAATCGATACCGACGCCCTCATAGGCAAAGTTAGCGAGTAAAACACTGGGCGGTGCAAACCGCGCGAGACCATCAATTGGAGATAAAAAATGGACTTTGATTTCACTCCCGAACAAATAGCAATGCGCAAACACATGCGTGAATTCGCTGAACGCGAAATCGCTCCTAAAGCGCAAATGAATGATCGGGCTGGCAAATTTGATTGGGATATCGCCAAGAAAATTTTTGCAGAAGGCTTCCTGGGTTGCCCCGTACCGGAAAAATACGGCGGTCTGGGAATGGACTATGTTGCTTACGGTCTGATGACCGAAGAAATCAATCGCGTCTGTTCATCTACCCGTACATTGTTTAGCGTACAGACATCGCTCGTTGCTCTCACTATCCTCAAATGGGGTACCGAAGAGCAAAAGCAAGCACTCTTGCCTAAACTCTGCAACGGCGAATATCTCGGTTGCTACGGTTTGACCGAGCCCGAAGCTGGCTCTGACGCTGCTAATCAGCAAACTCGCGCTATCAAAGACGGCAACGACTACATCATCAGTGGCTCTAAGACCTGGATCTCCTGCGGTACCATCGCTAGCCATGCTTTGATTTTCGCAACTGTCGATCCCGCTCTCGGTCACAAAGGCATCTGCTGCTTTATCGTTGACTGCAAATCTAAAGGCTTCACTGCTCAAGCTATCCACGGTAAGCTTGGCCTTAGAGCTTCCGATACAGCCAGTCTCTTCCTTGACGAAGTAAGAGTACCTGCCGAAAACATGCTCGGCAAAGTTGGTGAAGGCTTCAAAATCGCTATGTCCGCTCTCGATAACGGTCGCTTCTCAGTAGCTGCCGGTGCTATCGGTGTTGTCCAAGGTTGTATCGACCACTGCACACGCTACGCTATGGAGCGTCGTACTTTTGGTAAACCAATTGGTGAGCACCAACAAGTACAAGCAATGATTGCTGACATGGTTGCCGACTGCGAAGCTGGACGTTTGCTCTATCTCAGAGCCGCCCACATGAAAAACAAAAATGTACGCAATAGTCGCGAAACATCTATCGCCAAGCTGTTTTGTGGTGAAGCCGCTAACAAGCATGCTCACAACGCTGTACAAATCTTTGGTGGCTACGGCTTCTCCGATGAGTATCCAGTAGAGCGTTTCTTCCGCGATGCCAAAGTACTCAACATCTACGAAGGTACAAGAGAAATCCAACGTCTGATTATCGGACAAGATGCTCTTGGTATTCGTTATGCCAACGGTAAGCCAACTGAAGCAATGCAACAGCTAGCAATGGTCTAAGTCCAGCGCTTATTCAAAAAGAGGAGGGAGGGCTCAGGCTCTCCCTCTTCTTTTGTCCATCGCCACAGTTTGAACACCCAACTACCAGAGGACCGCTATCTGGCAGTCTTCTCTTTCTTTTGTTTGGGTTCGCCCATTTGCATCATTTCGGCCATGTCGTCTAATGGTTTGGAGAGATTTTTGTATTTAAAGTGCTGATCGATGCGCTTAAGCTGCTTATAGCCAGACGGTATGGCAAACTCACTTTTGGCGATGAGCTGAGGCTTTAGAGATAATGTGCGAATGGTCCAGCGGAACTCGCCTGTGTCTTTGGCCTTGTTGCTGCAACTGATTAAACAGCCGTCAATCGAATTACAGTTCATTACTTGTCTTTGAATTGCCATCGCCTGTGGTGCGGTAGAGAGCATGTATGACTCGACAAAAATATTGCTTGATTCGCTCGCCTCAGCAGTTTGAAAAGGCGCTGCTGCGGTCTTTTCGCCGGGATATGTGTAGAGATAAGCTTTGACCGGTAAACCTTTGGGGGTAATTAGTTTGCGACTGATAGGATGTTCAATGGTGTTTTCGTCAGTGGTGCCAACAGCTGATGTATTGAAGCGTATCCAGTCTTTAAGATTGACATAGCCCATTTCTTTTGTGTCCGGTCTATAGACACAGATTTGCCAGTCAGGTGCTTTTGCTACCGCAATATAACCGCAAGTAGGGCTATCAATTTTGATTGCCTTGTCTGTAATCGTAAAACTAATTTGACCACCGATTGTAGTTTGTTGTTTAAGTAGCCAACCTTTGCTGGCGCCTGCCTCTCCCGATTGTATAGCTGGAGCGCCGTAGGCTCTGGTACAAGAGCCACAAAGGAGGAGCAACAACAATAAAATACGCACTTTAATTACCTGGCTGATTGCCGAGTAATTTAGCACTTATCTGGACTTGACGCCAAAAGTTGTGGTGACAGTTAGTTCGCGCAGCCAGGGATCAAATTGATTTGTGGCGGCATATTTTTTCATCTCTTTGAGACCGCGCTGGTAGGAGATTTCGCTCACCATATGCAAGACTGAGACATATTTGTTTTCGACGAGTTTGATGCGCTCCTGAGAGCTGTTGCACAGCTTAAATGTCTTCTTTTCGGATTGGACCTTATCCAAAAGAGCCGTCTTAAACAGATATTCCATCTGGATGCGCGCTGGTACACGGCGTACATCAAATTCTATGGCTTCATTAAAAAACTTATGATCTGGATCATTGATGATGTCTTCCAGAGCGCCATAGTGATTGATTAGTAGACCACCTGGTTTAAGCACTCTGACACATTGCTCGATTACATCTAGCGGATTGTTGAAGTGGTGCAAGAGGTTGCTCATAAAGACAACATCAAAGCTCTCATTGGCAAAGGATAGAGCAGTTGCGTCTTGCTCCAACCATTCAATTGTCTTGGTCTGCTCTTTTTTTAGTGCGTGCTACTTCGAGCATTTCTAAGGAGCGGTCAACACCGGTAAAATTAAAATTGAGACGTTCCGCTAGTGGAATCGTAAAGAAGCCTGTGCCGCAGCCAAGGTCCAGTAATTTGCCATTTTTGACGCTACTAGTATGGCTATTTATCAGTCTGGCGATATGTTCTACCCTGACTGGGTCCGGGTCTTTGCGACCTTGCTCAAAAGAGCGCGCAATCTGGTCGCTATAGGCAATGGTGACTTGGGTGTTTTTGGAGTTCAGAGCGGTATTTATGGATTTGGCCACTGTCGCCATAAGCAATCTCCTTGTGTAATTCCACTCTCTTGGTTTTGCTTTACTACGATTACTTATGTGAGGCAACTAAGCAATGTGTGATTTACGTAGTCGGAGCTTTTGCTCAGTGCGATAAACTAGCTTTGCTCACCCTGACTGGAATAAGAGATGCCAAGCTTTTACCTTAAATCTGAACTATTGCGCCCACTGGGCAGACTGTCTTTGCCAATTATGGCAATTCTGGTAAGTAGTCCCTTTTTTGCCCAACGGGCCAGCGCTGTTGAAGAGTTATCGGGGGGCGTGCGCTATGACGATGCCTCAGTCGAGGCTAATTTGAACAACGGCGACTATGATGCCGCTATTAGTTTATTGCAGCGCCGCGTCAAAGAGAGTGGCAAAGGTCAGACCATCAAAGAGGCGTATTTGCATACAGCTTTGATGGAGTCCTTGCTCTGGCAGGGGCGTATATCCGAAGCTCAAAACGAAGCTAAGAAGACCCAGGTACTGGTTGACACTGTGGTGGCCCAGGCCCGCGGGCAAGCTGATCAAATCAACGCTCTGGAGCTTAAGACTAGATTTCTCGATACTTTGTCCTGGATTTATGAGGCCCTCAGCCAGGATGTCAAAAGTCAGGCGGCCCTTGATGAAGCAATCAAGCTTTTGCGCGAGCAAAGAGAACTAGACAGACAGACCTGGCGCTTGATTGATTGTCTGGCCCACAAAGCCAGTCTGGTTGCTCAATCTGGTGACAATGACCAGGCCAGACAGTTATTAGAAGAAGCTATCACCTATGTACCTGGCTCCAAATCAGTATCGGCTTTTACTGTTGCTGATGTCGAAGAAGCTCTAGGTGGTGTGCTTTACAAGCTGGGACGTAGCGACGAAGCGCAAAAGCATTTTGCCAGGGCCGTGGACCTCAAAAAAAATAGCGATGCCCTTTTGCACCGCTTTGCTCCACATGCTTACTGGTTGTCTCCTACCTACAGATATGTACAGGGCTCAAAATGGTCCAGTCAGGATTTTGTCGGTGGGCTTGAGCACAAACGCATTGATGTCGGTATGGCAGTGGTCGAGGCCTATCTACAAAAGGATAAAGCAGCGTCCTCACGGGCCATCCGTGTCGGCGTGACTGTCACCAATCGTACAAATAATACTTTGCAGTTTTTGCCGCGCAAACCTGAGTTGTTTTTGCTCAACCCTAAAATTGTCATCGGTAAAGTGCTGGATGCTGCCAGTTTAGCCAGTATGGTGGAGACCAAGACCACCAAAAAAGCTGAGTCTCTACGCAATGATGGTCGCAACGCCACTCGCACAATTACGACTTATTATCCCAATCCTTACCGCAATTGGAATAACAATGGACGGGGGCGTCAGGGATTTTTCCGGTCGCTTTTGAGTGATTCGCAAAATACAGGCACCACTCAAGTACCGGACTTCCAGGCTGAGCAAATAGCAATGCAAAAAGCACAGCAGATAGAAGAAGAAGGTCGTGCTCTGGCTGAAGAAATTCGTACTGAAGGAGTCGGTCCCTGCAATATTGCGCCGCAAAGCAAACTTAATGGCTTTCTGTTTTTTGAGATGAAGGTACCGCGCAATGCCGGGCAGATGATGTTTAAGCTGCCAATTGGTGACGCGCAGTTTGAATTTAGATTTGATAAATTGCCCTAGTCTAGGGCTTTTTGAAGCGGTTTAAAAAGCGCTCAATGAAGTTGGGCGCTTTTTTGTTGATTTTTACTTCAGGACTTTTGGCTTTAATCTCTTCGATTTGTTTTGCGATTTTGAGGCTTTTTTGTACTGGATCTTTGTCCCGTTTTTTGATTGCTTTACCATCTCTATAGGCAATCAAGGCATCTTTTAAGTCTTTGGCACTGGCAAAACGATTGGCGATATTTTTTTGCAGCAAAGTCATGACGATGTCGCTTAATGCGACGGGGATGTCGAGATCGATAAAGCGCTCATGAAGGTTTTTGGGTTCTTCTGATACTTGCTTAAACGCCAGTCTCACTGGGTTAGATGACGTCAATGGCAGTTTGCCTGAAAGGCTCTCGTACATAACGCAGCCCAGAGAATATAAATCAGAAGATGATGTGAGGCGCTCACCCAGGCATTGCTCAGGGCTCATATAACTGGGGTTGCCAAACTCCTCGCCATCGGGGGTCATGTAGCGGGTTTCTCTACCTGGATTGGGTAAGGCCTTTGCTACACCCAGATCTGACAATTTGACATAGTCACCACCGCTGGTGGCTGGTAATAAATAAATGTTAGATGGTTTGAGGTCGCGGTGTAGCAGTCCTTTTTCGTGAGCGTGTTGTAGAGCGTCACAAATTTGAATCGTGATGTCTACTACCCTTGGTACATCCAAAAAGCCTTCGTTGGAGATTATTTCGGCCAGGGATGGACCTGCTAAAAAGTCCATGACCAGGTATGGATAGCCGGTTTTGGCTGTGCCAAATTCATAGACAGCGGCAATATTTGGATGCGAGATTTCTTTTGCTCTCTGGACTTCTTGCTCCAGTCTCTTAAAAGTACGTCTGTTTTCAAAGAGATTGCGGTCAAAGATTTTGACGGCAAAAAAGTTCTCCGCATGATTGGATTTTGCTTGATAGACGTAGGCCAGGGAGCCTTTGCCAATGCGCTCTAAAAATGTAAAACCACGCTCGGCAAGCTCTTTTACTTCGACAGCAGGATTAAAGCTCTGGGCTGGCTCTTTGTCTGGCTCTAATTCTTTCTTGGGGACGGGTAAATCTCCGTCAGTTTTTTTTTGACGCGCCTCTGCCAGCGATTGCTTGAGGGCACAATTGCAAAAGCCCGGCCGATTAAGCCGGGCTTGAGTTGTACTGGCGCTATGAGGAAAAATCGGCTTACCGCATTGGTCGCAAACTTCTCTGAGAATAGTTTTGCCAATATCGGAATCGGTCAATTTTATGTACCAAAAATACGGTCGCCAGCATCTCCCAGACCGGGCACGATATAACCGTGTTCGTTGAGGTTGCTGTCTACCGAGCCGCAAGTGATTTGCACATCAGGAAATACTGAATGTACTTTTTTGATGCCTTCGGGAGCGGCAACAAATGAGACCAACTGAATGGTTTTGACATTGAGTTTTTTGAATAGCTCAATGGCTGCTACGGCTGAGCCACCAGTGGCAAGCATCGGATCAAGCACGATAACACGTGAATCAGATGGCAGTGACTCTGGCAGTTTGGCGTAATAGGACTGAGCTTGCAGAGTGGCTTCGTCTCTTTTGAGACCGACGTGATAGATACGTGCTGCTGGCAATATTTTTTGTGCCGCTTCAGCCATTATTAGTCCGGCTCTCAGGACTGGGGCGAGGATGACATAGTCCGATAATGCCTGTCCTTTAGCTGGACCCACTGGTGTTTCCACTCCCACTTCGCGGAAGTTGATAAAGCGAGCGGCTTCGTAGACTAGATATTCAGAAAGACTCAATGAATAGCGTCTGAATTTGTGCGGCGCGGTTTGATAGTCGCGCAGTCTGGTGAGCAAATGTTGCACCACAGGATGTTCAATGACCTGTACTTTGTTGTCTACCGCGATCATTCAATTCCTCCTGGAATTTAGTCCATCAAGTCTCAAAGCAATCTTTGAGTGATTTTTGCTGCTTTGCCTTTAAGCAGTGAGTGTAAGCAATGCCTGCCGCCTGGCCCACTGATCAGCGTCTAGTATATCCTCCAGACAGGGAGCTTTGATTGGCTTATGTTCACCTAACACCCTGGCAATAATTCTGGCTATGTCGCTAAAGCCGATTTGTCCTTTTAAAAACGAATCCACAGCCACTTCATTGGCGGCATTGAGCACACAGGCTCTGGAATCGTCTGAGCTTGCTACCTCTTTAGCCAGTTGCAAGCAGGGAAATCTTTGTAAATCAGGTTCTTCAAATGTAAGTGTACCGAGGCTGGCTAAATCCAGTCTAGGTACTCGGCTGGAGGCTATACGCTGAGGATAAAAGAGAGCGTAATGGATGGGCAGACGCATGTCCGGTTTGCCCATCTGTCCCACAATTGAGCCGTCCACAAACTCGACAGCACTGTGCAAAATAGATTGTGGATGGATTACTACCTTGATTTTGCTTTCTGGCACCCCAAAGAGCCAACGTGCCTCAATTATTTCCAGACCTTTATTCATTAAAGTCGCTGAGTCTATGGTGATTTTAGCCCCCATAGACCAGTTCGGGTGCTTGAGCGCGTCAGCCAGTGTGGCTTTTTCCATTGCTTCTTGGGTCCATGTGCGAAATGGTCCACCCGATCCTGTAAGTAAAATGCGGTCTATTTCTTCTGCACTGCGCCCACGCAAAATGCTGCCTTCAAGTGATTGAAAAATGGCTGAATGCTCTGAGTCCACCGGCACGATCATGGCTTTGTGAGTGGAGGCGAGCTCTTGCACTAGATGACCGGCAGCTACCATTGTTTCTTTGTTAGCTAGAGCAATGCGTTTGCCCTTTTTGATTGCCTGCAACGTCGGTTTGACGCCCAAAAATCCCACTACAGCTGTGACTACAGTTTCGCCGTCGCTTTCAGCGCAGGCAATTAGTCCCTCATCACCAGGAATAATCTGCAATTTTTGACTTGTGGCAGCGGGCAAAAGTTCTTTTAGTTTTGCTCTTGCTGCTTCGTCTGGCACCCCGACTATTTGCGGCTCAAATTCAGTGATTTGCTGGGCTAGCATATCGAGCCGGCTAGCACCTGCTGCCAGAGCTATTACTCTGACGCTCTCTTTGTGCGCCCGGGCGATGTCCAGAGTCTGGCTGCCAATGGAGCCGGTTGAGCCTATGATGCTGATTGTTTTCATGTAATGAACGCCACTTTGAAGTTGATTTTGATTGCAGTTGCCTGATATTGGCTTTATCAATAAGCTTAGAGAGGCACTCTCTCTTTTTCGTTTAATCTGATTTGCCTGACAGCTGTGTAAAGCTCAAAATTAAATCTGTTTGACAGCCAAAAGCGTCATCAGTTGCCTGTTTGCCAGCGCAAAAAGGGCGAAACGCAGCAGCAATATTTCTTAACAATACTATTGTTACAATCGCATAGATTTTAAAAAGAGACCTGCCGCGGTCACTTAAAAATCGCTATTAAAATTTATTTGGTGGCATATATGGTGGCAGTTGCATCTTTGGCAATGCATCTCTATCGATCATGCCTTTAATCAGACGCAGTGATGCTTCGCGGTAGTTTGCCTGGTCACCACTACCGCCCCAAAAGGCATAGTAGCCGTTGCGATTGCCGCGTGGATCCCAGTAAGGATTAAAGGGCATCATTGGCATAAAAGCATTGCCCTGACGCTTCATACCAGATCTCTCAAGGGTAGTATCAGAGCCATCACGGGCAGCGTGATTGAGCGAGATGGCATCATTTAGCTTGCCGGTGATGTATTCGTTTTTGAGGTTAATTGGTGCGCCACTGATTGCTTGATCGGTGACATTGCGCATGGCTTGACCGACATAGACATCGGCTAACCAGATCTTGAGATATGGATTGTCCGATGTTTTAACGGCATCGCGCAGTGTTACTTCCAGTGAGTTGAGTGCTTGATTGGACTGACTGCCCATGCCCAGGAAGTATTTATAGGCTGTGTTGGCACCGTCGCGTGCTGGGTCCGAGCGTCTATCAAAGTTAAAAAAGCCGCCAAAACCCTGGCTTTGCGCTATGGTCTTTTTGGAGATGTCCTGGTCGTAAGCAATCATTATTTGCTGACGCAGTTCATTCATATCTTTGACGCCTTTTGATTCGAGCGTCGTCACATTGTTGGGAATGTAGTGTTTTTCGATGGGCTTGCCATCATTAAAGTAGAAATAAAAACCATTAGAGTCCACCCAGGGAGTAATAGTCACGCCTTGCGGTACATCTTTGATTTTTATGCCGTCAAAATCGCGCTGATTGTTGCGACTGACATTTTCGAGTTTGCGATTAAATTGAGGGTCGTTATATGAAAGCTCTAGAGTGCGATTAAAAATTTGCAGCTCAGGCTTATCAGCTCTGTCCCCGCTCGCCTGTCTATTATCAGCTGGTTTGGCTGCTTCCACTGGTCTGGCTGTTTCGACCGGTTTATTTGCCGGAGCAGTCTCTGGCCGTACTTGAGTGGTTTCTGGTTTGGCAACCGGTTGCCCAGGACTCGTCTGCCTGCCCGCTAGAGGGTCACCGGTCTCAGCCCTGGGACCAGCTGGCTTGATACCAAAGGCCTGGTCAAAGTCTGGCTCTGGTAAAGCCTTCTTTTGTGGTTCGCGGGACACATCAGCCACTTCGGCTTCCTCTTGGTAGATCACCAGCAATTTATATTCCCAATATCTGCTTTTGCCCCCACGCAGTCAATGTGGTTATCACGTAGCACTTTGCGCTTGATAACCGCGGGCTCTGGCAATTGCCCATTTTTATTGGTAGTTTTTGTCTCTGGCTAGATCGTCTGATTGCATTAATGGTTTTAACTGGTCTGGCTAAATCTTCCGACTTGACCGTTAGTCTTTTGTCGTTGTGAGCAACTCTTTCAATTTAAGTAAAGGACAAATCCAATATGCGTTTCATCCCTTTAAGCTTGATTACTCTTGTCAGTCTATCGGCATTTGCTTTTGCCCCAGCTCGGGCTGGTGAGGCGGAGGACTCAGTCAACAAGTTCTTTCTTGATTATCAGAGTCGCGTCCGCGCCGCCAAGGATATGACCGAGCTTACTCCTTATCTCTCAAAAAACCGCGTCGAGCAGATTACTCATGACCGAGCCAAGCTGCCACCAGCCGAGTTTAAGATGATGTTTGAGATGATCAAAATGATGATTCCCAGCAAATGCCAAATAGTCAAAACTGAAATCAAAGGCGAAGATTGCAATATTCAGTGCACTGCTGATGGCTCTGCCGACCCTATCTTTGGTGACATGAATAAATCAGGTAAGACCAAAGAAACCACCACCGGCAATATCCATTTAGTCAAAGAGGGCGGTAACTGGAAGTTAGAAAAGGAAAGCTGGAAATCATCAATCGTTAGCTCTGATGGCGCCACAGCTCCTGAAGATAGTAGTGCTACCTCAGCTTCTGCTCCAAATAGTAGTACCGTAAATGGTGTCACGGTTACTGGCGGTGAGGTTATCGCTAAACCTGACAGTATCAAATAGCATCTAATAAGTGATCTTGGTTAGCAACGTTGTGCTTGATTGTCACCGTATTTTGATTAGCAAAACTAAAGAGGGCAGTGCACTGGCACTGCCCTCTTTTAACTAGCGCTTATGCTCTGACTAGTTGTTTTCTTTGTTGGCGATTTCCTGTTTCAGTTTTTCGGCTAGAGCCTCTACTGTCATGGTGCCAAGATTGCCTTGACGACGATGTCTTATGGCGACAACATTGTCTTCGACTTCTTTATCGCCAATCACCACCATATAAGGCACTTGCTGCATCTGTGCTTCACGGATGCGGTAATTGACTGTTTCAGAGCGCTCATCGAGATGGACTCTCATGTCCATTGCTTTGAGTTTTGCTTCCACAGCTTTAGCCACTTCCAGATGCCTATCCGAGATGGGCAGCACACTGACTTGTGTTGGTGCCAGCCATAGCGGGAAGGCGCCAGCATAGTGCTCAATTAAACCGCCACAGAATCTTTCCATAGAGCCCAGTACGGCTCTATGGACCATGATGGCATTGTGTTTGTTGCCGTCTTCGCCGATATAGTTCACACCAAAGCGACCGGGCAAGTTGAGGTCGACCTGTACAGTCGGTCCCTGCCATTCGCGGCCAATGGCGTCAAAGAGTTTGACGTCGATTTTGGGCGCATAAAAGGCACCGCCACCTTCGTCCACTTCATAAGGCATGCCACGTTTTTTCATGGCGCCTTCCAGGGCGTTAGTTGCTCTTTCCCACTCTTCATCGCTGCCCATGCTGTTTGTTGGCTTGGTAGCTAGATAAGCTTTGTAGGTGTAACCAAAAGTAGTCATCAATGTCTCAATCAGATCGATGATGCCTGAGATTTCGTCTTCTAGTTGTTCTGGTGTGCAAAAGATGTGTGAGTCATCTTGTGTAAATCCGCGGACACGCAGCATGCCGTGCAAAACGCCGGAGCGCTCATAACGGTAGACAGTGCCTAGTTCTGCCATGCGGATAGGCAAGTCTCTATAGCTGCGCAATTTGGAGTTGTAGATCATGATGTGACCGGGACAGTTCATTGGTTTGGCGCGGTAGGCCTGACCATCAATGTCCATTGGCGAGTACATGTTCTCGGCATAGTTTTGCAAGTGACCGCTGATTTCGTAGAGGCTTTCGCTTGCTATGTGTGGTGTATAGACAAACTGATAGCCACGGCGTCTGTGCTCCTGGCGCCAGTAATCTTCGATGCAATCGCGCACTGTAGCTAGATTGGGATGCCAAAAGATAAGACCAGGACCGACTTCATCATGGGTCGAAAACAAATCCAGTTGTTTAGCTAATCTGCGGTGATCGCGTTTTTCTGCTTCTTCCAGTTTGTGCAAATAATCATCGAGATCCTTTTTGCTCCAAAAGGCGGTGGCATAGATGCGTTGCAGATGCTCTTTCTTTTCGTCGCCTCTCCAGTAAGAGCCCGATGTCTTGAGCAATTTAAAGGCTTTGATAAGCCCGGTAGAAGGCAAGTGCGGTCCGCGGCAAAGGTCATTCCAGACTGTTTTGCCATCTTTGTCTTGCATCAAATACAGAGTCGGGTTGTGATCTCTGTGCTCGTTTAATAGCTCAGCTTTAAACTTTTCACCCTGACTCTCAAACTCTTTGAGCTGCACGTCAACGTCCGGGATGTCGTAGCGCACCAGGCGTTGTTTTGCCTCGGCAATCTTTTTCATTTCGCCTTCGATGGCGCTCAAATCATCTTGAGTGAGTGCATGATCTTTAATTTCAAAGTCATAAAAGAAACCGTTATCGATATTGGGACCAATAGCGATTTTGGCCTGCGGAAAAAGCTTTTGTACAGCCTGGGCCATGACGTGAGCTGTTGAGTGTCTCAAAAGTTCGATAGACTGAGGATCATCTGCTGTCAAAATTTTGACTTTATCGCCATCTGTAAGCGGTGCAAAGAGGTCTTTTATCTCGCCGTTGATGGTCACACCAACAGCCTTGCGATAAAGCCCTTCGCTGATTTGTTTAGCTAGATCCCCGCCGGTCTGACCGTGCTCGAGGCTTCTTGAGCTGCCGTCCGGTAGGACGACATTGATTACTTTTGAGTCCACTTGTGACATAACTATTACCTTTCGATGTAAACCCACCGCCTGCCCCGGATTGCCGGATTGTAGTGAGGCGGTTGATAGGTTCCACTTCCTCATTGACCGACATCTACAAACTGTCGGAATTGATAAGTTGCAAGAAGGTCATTTTAGCAAGAGAATTCGGCTTTGAGTTCTTGTATGAAGCTGGCTAGCTTCTCATTATTAGTGAAGAATCTGATGCCAAGTGCGTCCCATCGAAAAATTCCGGTCTCAACATTTCCGGCATCGACAAATATATGGACTTTGAGTCCGCCACCGCTACCTTCGATGGCAAACTCAAAGGAAGGCTCGGCTGGTTCAAACAGCACTTTATTGCGTGTGCCCTCAAGCAGCCCCTCCAGGAGTTTAACTAGCGCTGCCATTTCATCCTGAGGGCTTCTACAAACCAGATAGGCATCTGCCACAGTCTGGATATTGCCTATAGCCGCTGCCAGTTTGGAGTCTTCACTGGCTCTAATACCTGGGCTTGGCGCCGGCGTTGTCGGAGCAATATCTTGTCTAAGTGGCGATGTCTCAAACTCTAGTTTGCGATCACCGTTTTGCATAGTCAGTTTGAGCAATTGCCATCTTTGTTGGTCTGCTTTTATATCTATATCAATAAAATCTCTCGCTTCGATGGCAAAAAAGCTGGTGAATTCTTTGTCTTCTGAGTGCAGCCTGGCCATCTGATTCTCCTTTATTGTTTAACTGCCAGCGGCTATTTGCCAATACAAAAGTTGGCAAAAACTTCGCTGATTACTTCTTCGGTGACAGCATGACCGTTTATGGCGTCCAGAGCGTCTACAGCACTTTTTAGGTCGGTGGCCAGGCAATCTTGAGGCAGACCACTCTGGGCTGCTGTTAATAGTGCCTCAAGTGATTCTGAGGCTCTAATACAGAGGGCTCCCTGGCGCTCATTGAGCGAGCCTCCGACTTCCTGGACTGAGTTGTCGTTTATGGCAAATTTTTCTATAACACGCTTGAAATCTTCCAGCCCTTCATTTAGTTTGGCTGAGATCATCAGTGTTTTGGCCCCTGCTTGAATATTGGTCGGCATATTAGCCAGCTCTTTGATGGTTGACTGCTCAGTTTGCAAATCTGTGTAAACAAGCTTTGCTCCGTCTTTTTGACTGAGCAGGTCGGCTTTATTGATGACAATAAAAAAGGGGCAGCCAATTGCTTTGAGTTTTTCGGCCAGTACTGCTTCTTCGGCACCAATAGGGGCTGTACCGTCAATCAATATGACAGTCAGGTCCGCATCTTTAATAGAGCGAGTTGTGCGTTCGATACCAATTTGCTCGACCACATCAGAGGTGTCTCGCACGCCTGCTGTATCAATCAGTATTACCGGGATGCCGTTAACGTCGACTGGTTCTTCGATACTGTCTCTAGTTGTGCCTGGTATGTCGGTAACGATTGCTCTTTCAAAATTGAGCAGACGATTGAGCAAGCTAGACTTGCCTGCATTTGGTCTGCCCACGATGGCAAGCTTCAGACCTTCACGCAAAAATCTGCCAGAGCGCGCTGTTTTAGCCAGTACATTGACACGGCTCAAGCATTCGCTTGTTACCTTTTCGATATCAGTTAAATCCAGTTCGCCCACTTCCTCGGGAAAATCAATGCCCGCTATTATCCTCGTAAGTAGCTCCACAAGCCGGGCTCGTACCGCTTTGATTTCATCACCCAGGTGACCTGTTAGGACAGTTAAAGCAAGCTGGCTTTGTTTTTCGGTTTTACTATGAATCAAATCCAGCACTGCTTCAGCTTGAGTTAAGTCAAGACGGCCAGCCAGATAGCCCCGTTTTGTAAATTCGCCCCGCTGGGCCAGTCTTGCTCCTTCTTTTAATAAGATGGAGAGTATTTCCCTCGTGACAATGGGCGAGCCGTGACAGTTGATTTCAACGAGGTCTTCGCCTGTGTAGCTGTTTGGTCCCTGATATGGAATCAGCACAACTTCGTCTAAATATTGATGCGTTAAAGGATCTTGTATATATCCAATGGATGCCTGATGGCTCTTTGGCTGCCAGTTTTTGTCAGAAGAAAAATTATTTTCGCTACTTTTTTTACGTGCTACAAATATTTTTTGTGCAATCAAAAACGCGTCAGGTCCCGAAAGCCTTACTATTGCTATGGCGCCCACTCCAGAGGGAGTTGATATGGCGGCGATGGTGTCATCAATTAGCATGCAAAAATCAATCTATCACACAGTCAAAGTACTTGAACTAACTTAGTGGAGTTGGTAGTATCTCACATCGTTTAAGAGCACGTATTTAGCTTATTATTACGGTCTCTTTCGCTTCCGACAGCTTAGGAAAAATCAGTATGAATAAAGCAGAACTAGTTAACGCAGTGGCAGAAGCCACCGGACAAACCAAGCTGAACGTACACAACACAGTAGCCGCTTTGCTGCATTCGCTGACAGCCACGTTAGCGAAAGGTGAGCGCGTTACTCTCGTTGGGTTCGGCACATTCGAGCGTCGTCAAAGACAAGCTCGTTACGGAGTCAATCCACAAAACCCCAAACAAAAGCTCAAAATCGAAGCTGCTAAAGTGCCAGTCTTTAGAGCCGGACAAGAGCTAAAAGATGTTGTAGACGGCAGAGCCAAACAAGCTCCATTGCCCAAAGCAGCACCTGCTGCCAAACCAGCCGCCAAAAAAGCAGCTGCCAAACCAGCTAAAAAGGCTGCTAAACCAGCCAAAAAATCGGCTCCAGCTAAAAAAGCCGCTGCTAAAAAAGCACCAGCCAAAAAGAAGCCAGCCGCCAAGAAAAAACGCTAATAGATAAGCTATAAGCATTGATTCTAAAAGAGACCTCGCAAGGGGTCTCTTTTTTTTGCAGCCAATCAGTCTATTTCGGCAAGCAAGCTCACTTCAGTGGGACCGTCCAGTAAGTCTTTTGCCAGTTCTTTCATGGCCTTGAGATGGTCAGAGGCGGCATGGGCATCAAGGGCGGCTTGGCTCTGCCAGATTTCGTAAAAGTAAAAGAGTCCTTTTGTTTGTGTTTTACACAATCTATATACGACGCAACCAGCCTCTTTGCGCGTCGGAGCCACGGCTGTAGCCATGACTTTCGCTAGTTCGTCTTCTTTGCCTGGTTTGGCCTGGGCTCGGGCAATTACTTCTACTTGGCTAGTCATTTACTTTCCTTTTATTTGTTGCCTGTGGTACGGTCTAAAATATTAGCCGGTAAATCGTTATTAGCAAAATCTGGCATTGACGCACAGTAAGCGGCGGAGTGACAAATGAAAGAAACAGTGATGGATGATGCACTGATAGGCACTATTGTCGAGCGGCGCTTTGTCATCGACAAGGTAATAGGCCGGGGTGGTATCAGTACTGTTTACAAGGTCAAGCATCTCCATGCCGATATCGAAGCTTGTATCAAGATTTTGCATTCAAGCTACACCAGTACCGAAGAAAGCGTGGAGAGATTTAGACGGGAAGCGGCGATTACAAATGCTATAAACCATGCCAATGTTGTTCATATGCTCTCATATGGAGTCTTGCGCGGTGAGCTTGAGCGCAGTGAGGGCTTTGAGCCAGAAACAGTTAAAGAACCAAGACCATATTTGATCCTGGAGTTGCTCAAAGGCGCAGGGCTCGATCGCATCATCAGAAAGGGAGCAATAGGTCAGAGTCAATCTTTGCAGATTACCAGGGCTGTACTTGATGCTTTGATTGTGGCGCATGAAATGGGCATTATCCACCGCGACATCAAACCTAGTAATGTGATGATCGTCGAATCAATCTCTGAAATGGACCAAATGTACTCTGACTTGCCTGTTGCACAGGTCAAACTGCTCGATTTTGGCATAGCTAAATGCAATGCCTGTCACGACGCAGAAGTACAGCGCTTAACCCAGGCTGGCTCTATCTTTGGTAGTCCGCTCTATATGAGCCCTGAGCAATGCAAGGGTGACGATCTCGATCAGCGCTCTGATATTTATAGTCTGGGCTGTATGCTCTACGAAATGCTCACTGGTATACCGCCTTATCAGGGACAAAATGTGATGCACACCTTTGCTATGCACATCTATGAACAGCCCCGGTCATTTAATGAGCTGGCTGATATGCCGGCTATTAACCCGCAGCTGGAAGCAATTGTAATGCGCTGTCTGGCAAAGGATCGCAAGGATAGATTTCAGAATGGTGTGGAGTTAAAACAAGCTCTAGCCAGTATCTACTGAGCCTTATTTGGCATCCATTAGTTCATTTTCAAGCTCTTTGCTGATGCGCTGATAGCGTGCTTCGTCAGCCCTTTGTCTGGTTTTGTCGCCGATTATTCCGTAGCATCTTGCTCGTGCTTTGTAGCAGGCTGGTAAGACAAAATGATAATCAGGTTTGCTTTTGTCGGTTCTGATTGCTTCTGCTTCAGCTCGATTTAAGTCGCCTATCGCGTTGTTCCATTGCTTCAGTTTTTCGTAGCATTCAAAGCGTGCCATGTATATCACAGCATTCTTTTCTGTTTTTTCTGCCTCACTCAGGATAGCTAGAGCCTTGTCTGTCTGTCCGGCTTGCATATAGGCTCTGCCTGCCTGCATTAAAAAGTTACCGCGGTAGCTTTGATTCATTGCCGCCACACACTCGTAGTCTCGGGCAGCAGCAAGGTCGTCTTTTTTTGCGCTATAGCAGGATGCTCTCAAGGCATAGGCGTCATCATACTTTTTGCGTGCTAATAGTTGGCTCAATATATTTATAGCCTGGTCAAAGTTTAGTTCTGATGCGTAAGCTTTGGCTATGCGCACCATTACCACTGAGGGGATTTTGCTTGTGTCTTTTATTTTGAGTTTTTCAAAGAGACTAATTGATTCTTCGTAGCGCTGCTCTACGCTGAGGCAGGCCACTAGCCAGAGCTGACGTTCGACTGTGTCGCCCAAGTGAGATGGAGTTTTATCCAGCAATTTGCGAGCGTCTGGACCATTTTTGCTAGAGACAATTGCTATTAGTTGATTGATTGGCAGACGACCGGGGCTAAATTGATCTGGATCAAAGCTTTTGGCGGTGCTGTCATTTGCCTGTGCTGCAGCACAAGATAAAATTGCCGCATTTAATAACCACAAAGTCAGTATTTTCATTTTTGTGATTACTACTGGTTTGTGACTAGCACCACTTCAGGTTTGATTAAACTTGGTGTTGTTTTCTTTCTCACACCAATGCAGACACATTTATCTGTGCCGCTTTCGGTGACATAGACATAGGATTCGTCCTGGGCATGCTCGGCATCTGGCAATTTAGCATGCTCGCTTGCCGGGATTTCAAATATTTGACCACGCAGTATTTTTTTGATTATCTCTGCTCCCACTTCGATTTTAGGCATGGGCATGAGGTCTTGAGCGTTCAGTAGGACGTCTTCAAATTTGCCTTCGATTGCTTCGCTTTCCATGAAGTCTTGCAGAGGCACGCAATCACCCAGATTGACGTCACCGGATTTGGTGCGCTTGAGGGCTGCCAGGCAAGCGCCAGGTCCCAGAGCTTGACCGAGATCACGGGCGATAGAGCGGATATAGGTACCACCGGAGCAATGCACGGTAAGGTCAATGCAAGGGGAGGCAATGGCATCCAGCGATAAGCTGTAGATTGTGACTGGACGGGCTTGCACCAGTTTTGCCACAGTATCTTTTTGAGCTTCGCCAGAGCGTGCCATTTCATAGAGGCGTTTGCCCTCTACGTGAATAGCTGAATAAAGCGGAGGCAGTTGATCTATTTGCCCTCTAAAACTATCGAGCGCTTTGTCGATTTTGTCCCGGTCCGGAAAGTCAGCTGGTTCAATGGCTGCTTCGGTGATTGATTTGCCCTGGACATCATCGGTATCGGTGGTGCGACCAAGCAAGACTTTGGCTTGATAGGTTTTGTCGCTTTTGAGGAAGCGCAAAAGACGGCAGGCTTTGCCCACAGCCACGACCATGACACCAGTGGCCATAGGATCTAGTGTGCCGGCATGACCGACTTGTTTGACATTGAGGCGACGACGGACGCGCGCCACTACATCATGGGAGGTGATACCGCTTGGCTTGTCTATCGCAAGAAAGCCAAAGTAGTCGGTATTAGATTTCGCCACGAGAAATTTTACCTAATAGTTCGTTGACTTTAGATCCACGCTCCAGTGAGTCGTCGAGCTTAAAAGCCAGCTCTGGTGCAAAACGCAATTTGAGGCGACGACATAGTTCGCCTCTGATAAAGCCTGCTCTTTCATTGAGGCATTCGACTACATCTGCGCCTACGGCGTTTTCGCCAAAGACTGAGATGAAGGCTTTGACTGATCTCAAATCAGAGGTGCTTTCTACTTCTGTAATTGAAATAAGTCCTTTGAGACGTTCATCTCTCAGGTCCTTGCGGAGCATATCGGCGAGTTCTCGCTTGATAGCTTGCGATACTCTAAGTGCGCGTTCAGCGGACATGATTACACCTAGTTATGGCTGTGTTCTCTTTTGGTTTCGGTGATGATAAAGGAGTTTATTTTGTCTCCTACTTGTAGATCCGAAAACTTATCGAAGCTCATGCCGCATTCAAAGCCTTGGGCCACTTCTTTGGCGTCATCTTTAAAGCGTTTGAGTGTATCGAGTTTGCCTTCGTGGATGATTTGTCCGTTGCGCTCAATACGAGCGATGGAGGAGCGCTGCACTTTGCCGCTCAAGACCATACAACCAGCAATCATCAGACCTTTGCCGACCTTGAATATTTGTCTGACTTCGGCTTGACCGATTTGGACTTCTTCGCGGATTGGTTTGAGCAGACCCTGTACGGCACTCGTAATATCATCAGTGATTTGATAGATGATGTTATAGGTGCGGATGTCTACGCCGCTGTTTTCGGCGACACGGGCTGCGTTCTGGTCGGGTTGCACATTAAAGCCCACGATGATGGCATTGGATGATGCCGCCAGGTTGACGTCGTTTTCGGAGATGTCACCAGATGCAGTGCGCAATACGCGTGTCTGCACTTCGCTTGAGCTGAGCTTGCGTACGCTATCTGCGATAGCTTCGGCTGTACCCTGCACATCGGCTTTGACAATGATGTTGAGTTCTTTGACTTCGCCGCTTTCGAGCAAATCGTGCAAGGACTCAAGGGTGACGTGGTGTTGACCACGAGTCTCGAGCAGCTTACGGCTTTCTGCCAGGATTTTCATACCCTGAGCGTCGCTTACTACTTCAAAGCGATCACCTGCTAGCGGTACTTCATCTAGACCGAGTACTTCTACTGGCATGGATGGACCGGCTGCTTTGACGCGCTGACCGCGATCATCAAAGAGTGCTCTGACTCTACCGCACTTGCTTCCGGCTACGATAAAGTCGCCTTCACGCAATGTGCCGTTTTCGACGAGAGCTGTAGCAACAGCGCCCTTACCACGAGATAGTTCAGCTTCAACGATAACGCCTTCGGCTGGTTTTTCGGGGTTAGCTTTGAGATCCAGGATGTCGGATACCAGCAAGATCATTTCGAGCAAGTTATCCAGACCGATTCTCTTTTTAGCAGATACTTCGACCGTGACAGTTTCACCGCCGTATTTTTCTGCAATCAAGTCATGCTTCATCAGTTGGGTGAGCACACGCTCTGGATCTGCGTCACCTTTGTCGATTTTATTGACAGCGACAATGATTGGTACGCCGGCTGCTTTAGCATGGTCGAGAGCTTCGATTGTTTGAGGCATGACACCGTCGTCAGCCGCTACAACCAAGATGGCGATGTCGGTGACTTTGGCTCCACGGGCTCGCATAGCGGTAAACGCTTCGTGACCAGGTGTGTCCAAAAAGACTATTTGGCGCATGTGGCCTTCTTCGTCCGGCACTTCCACGTGATAAGCACCCATGTGTTGAGTGATACCACCATGCTCGCTATCAGCGATATTGAGTTTGGTTTGACGGATGGCGTCAAGCAAGCTGGTTTTGCCGTGGTCGACGTGACCCATGATTGTCACTACTGGAGGACGAGTAACCAGATTGGCTTTGTCTTCTTCGGATAGCTCTTTGGGAGCTTCTTTGGTTTTTGCCGCGATTTCGGAGAGGACTTCGTATTCCATCTCGATTGCCAGGTCGCGAGCAAGTTCAAGCTCAACAGTCTGGTTGACTGTGCGCATTACGCCTTTCATAAAGAGACGTTTGATTACTTCAGTCTCGTCCACACCCATACGGGTAGCCAGATCCTGTACGGTCAAGCTGGTGGTCAGGGTGATTACTTTTGGCACTTCCGGCACAGAGACTTGAGGCTTGGCCTGTTTCTCTTCTTTTTTTGCGGCGTGTCTATCGGATGGAGACTGTCTGTGAGATTTTGGTGGACGTGGAGGAGTCGCCCTTTGTGAGGGCGCTGCTACGCGGATTGGCACAGAAGGAGAGAGTGGCTTGGAAGATTTTGGTGAGTCATCATCGTCATCGGCGTTTTTGCCTTTCTTGCGGCCTTCTCTGTGGTCTGCTTCTTTTTCGTCTTTGCCTTTGACGCGTTCTTCCACCTTGCCGACAGCAGCGGCTGGCTCTTCTTTGGGCTTGACTGCTTCTTTTTCGTCTTCTGGCTTTTTAGCTTTGACATCCAGCTTGCGAATGACGCGAGGAGCGTACTTGGAAGAATCAGACCAGCTATCGCCGGTAGGTCTGCCAATTGGTTCTGGCTCTTCAAAAGGTGGTTCAACTGGTTCTGGCTTGCGCTGTTCGACTTCTGGCGCGTTCTTCTCTTCGACAGTGATGCTCTTTGCCACAGGTTCTTTGACTTCACTTGTAGCTGTCTGGCTCTTTTCGGCAACAATGTTGGCACTGGCGGGCGAATTTTGAGCAGGGGCAAGGGCAGCTGTTTGAGCAGCAACCTGCGCATTTTCAACTGGTTGAGTCGTTTTTGCTTCGGTAGCAGGGCTGCCTGATAGAGCTTGAGCGGGCTGGGTGCTACCTGGAGCTTGGGGCACTGGGGATGAAGCAGTGTTTGTGGGCTGAGGGCTTACCGGTTGGTGCGCAGCTGTACCTGGCTGAATGGTGGTCGAAGTACCAGCCTGTGTAGCTGGTTGGGCTTGCGACTGGCTATCGCTTGCGGGAGTCTGCACAATAGGCTCAGCAGCCGGTGCATCCGGACGATAACGTGATAAAACTCTTGGTTTGACGACGGGCGGTGGCGGCGGTGGCGGCAATTTAGCTGCTGGTGCTTTGGCGGTCGACTTTGTGGCTGGTGCTTTGCTCTGTGTCACTGGAGCTGCTGGGACTGTAGATTTGACTGTTGCTCCTTTGGCGCCTTTCGGCTTCTCATCCTGATCTTTTTTCTTCTTACTAAATGCGGCTGTCAACTGATTGACAGTTTGTTTGTCGATTGTGCTGGAGTGGCTCTTTATATCGTAGCCAAGTTCGCGCAAAATGTTGATGATGTCCTGATTTGGCACATTCATCTTGCGCGCTAACTCATAGATTCTGACCCGATCGTCCATTCATCCCTCTCCATTTATCTCAGTATTTTGGCACGTTTTTGCCCTAGATTGTGCATTCAGCGGTCAGCGCCTCAATAAACTGTGCTTCAAGCGGCCAAGCCACTCGCCGGATGCAGGGTACGCCCTTCTTTCGGCGACCCTCAAGAGCTGCCTTCAGCTTCGTAGTGGTTAACACTGTGCCTAAACAAGAGGCGGTTCGGCAAAGGTATGCCGACCGCCCGCTTAGTTTTTGAGCTTTTGCTATGGGCTGATGAGTGGACGAGTTGATGCCAATGAGACCGGTTCTAAAATCCTGAGTGACGCGTGTCAAAGCCTGCTGCGGTTGCTTTTGCCGGCAGGCTACGCATAATCTCAGGTGTAACTGGTCGTTAGAAATACTCGTCCCTCCTCAGGTGACAGACGCCTAAACAAGCTCGTCAAGAGCAGCATTGGAGTCACGGAAATTGCCGCCAGCTTGTGATTCGGACTTGATGTCGATTTTCCAGCCAGTTAGTTTGGCTGCCAGTCTGACGTTTTGTCCGCCTCTACCGATTGCCAGGCTGAGCTGGTCATCGGGCACGATTACTTCAGCTCTGCGACCAGCTTCTGGCGCGTCTTCGTAAAGGGCGACAGTGGTGATGCGGGCTGGTGAAAGGGCGTTGGAGATGTAATCGACAGGGTCTGTGGAGTAGCGGATAACGTCGATTTTTTCGTTGCGCAATTCGGCAACTACGTTTTGGATACGTACACCGCGTGTACCGATACAAGCGCCAACTGGGTCTACGTCAGCATCTTCGGAGTGGACAGCAATCTTGGTGCGATAGCCGGCTTCACGAGCGATTGATTTGATTTCGACTGTGCCGTCTTCGATTTCTGGTACATAAAGCTCAAACAGCTCTCTGACCAGTTCCTGGTGTGCTTGAGAAACAATAATTTGAGGCACTTTGCCTGTTTCTCTCAGCTCCAACACATAGACTCTGACGCGGTTGCCAACACGGTAAGTTTCACCGGGCAGCTGTTCGCGGCTGGGCATGCAGCCTTCAACACGACCGAGGTTGACGATGACGTTGTTGCGTGAGTTGCTTATTACTTCGATACGCTCGATTTGACCAGTTGTGCAGCTGCCTTTGCGAGCATCGAATTCTTTCTTGATTAATTCTTTTTCGGCTTCTCTGAGGCGCTGAGTGATTAATTGCTTAGCTGTTTGAGCGGCAATACGACCAAATTCGCTAAAGTCGTGAGGAGTTACTTCGATTTCCAATACTTCACCGGCTGTGACGTCTGGAATTAAGTCCTGAGCGTCTTTCAAGCCGATTTCGTGATATTCGTTGGAAACTTTTTCCACAACTTCTTTGGGGGCAAAGATACCGATTTCACCTGTTTCTGTGTCAAAAATGGCTCTGACGCCTTCTACATCGTGGTCAGGCACTTTCTTTTTATAGGCGGCAACGATGGCATCGCACACGTAAGCGATAAATTCTTCTTGCGGGATGTTGCGCTCTCTTTCCAATTCCTCGGCTGCTTCGAGTAGTTGGCTGCCTATGTTTATCACGGTATACCTCCAGGTATGGACAGATGTGGGTTATTCGTCGACCAGTTCCTGGTCTTCTTGGGGTTCTAAAGCTTCTTGATCGAGATTGATGGCCTTTGCCTCTGCGACCTTGCTCAGGTCGACATACAGTTTGATCTGGGTAATTGATTTGGTTGCTACTTTTAGCTCATTGACTGGTTCTGGAGCCGGCATCTTGCCTTGCTTTGATTTGCTCTTTGAGTTTGCCTTGCCATTGGCTTTGCCGCCTACCTTTGGCACTTCTTGTAGTTTGGTCAAAATCAGTTTGTCGCCATTGGCGCCGCCCAGTGTCGCTAAAAAGTGCTGACCAAAAGCGCCGGCGCCCACATCAGATTTTGTTTTTACTTCGACCAGTGAGCCAGCAAAAATATTGTATTCACGTTCGCTCTTGAGTACTCTTTCCAGTCCTGGACTGCAAACATCAAGCACATAAGCGCCGTGCAATAAGGCTGGCAACTCAGTCAGGCTCTCCAGTTTGGCGTCCAGCTCGCGGCTTACTGATTCGCAATCTGATAGACCAACCCGTCCGCCTGGCTTGTGGATACTTACTTCCAGCGAAGTTTTGCGTCCCTGTTGACCAAAATGGGCATCGACCAGAACAAAACCAAGTTTTGCCGCCACTTCTTCAGCAGCTTTGGTGATCATTTGCAGGGCTTGCTCTGGGCTTTTGGAATTGGGCATTTAAGTTATTTTGCCAGTCCTTGAAAAATACATGTATAAACAAAAAAATGCCGTAGGCTTTGGTTGAAGCCTACGACTAAAAAATCTTCAGTGGGATCATAGCACGCGATTGCCAGAAGCTATATAGGGAGCGCCAAACTTGTGAAGATTGATTTTTATAACCGCCAGCGGCGCTTTGTCCTGGATTTAGGCGAATTCGCCGCGGACGCAGAGGCCCTCTCCACGGCTCTTAAGGGGCAGCTGCTGGCTAAACCAGCCAAAACATGGCAAGTGTCTCTTAGCACTCCTTTAATAGAGCAAATTTTTGAGCAAAGTAGTGTTTCGGTGGTTTTGCTCTCCGATCGCGCTATTCGTAAGCTCAACAATGATTATCGTGACATCGATAAGGCTACTGATGTGCTTTCTTTTCCCCTGGATTTGACTTGTCCAGCTGTGGGCGACTGGCTTTTGGGTGAGCTGTTTATCTCGGTGGAGAGAGCCGCTCAGCAAGCAGAGGACTATGGACATTCCATGCGCCGTGAACTGGCCTTTCTTTTTGCTCATGGGCTTTTGCACGTGCTTGGCTTTGACCATGAGACTAAGGGTGACGAAAAAGAAATGTTTGGCTATCAGAACAAAATTTTAGAGTTGACTGGTATCAATCGCTAATGTTGCCAAGTAAAATCTGGGCGTCTGTGGGATGATAGAGCAGTATCGGGAAGTATTTATATGGCTAAGGACGGCTCTCTCACTGATTCACAGGCTTCTTCTGAAGCCCATCCAGACGACGCTATAGCCGCCTCTGACAAACCGTGGGATCACAAATGCACTCGGGCATCATCAGTCTTTGAGTCTTTTTATCATGCCTTCAATGGCGTAAAAATCGCTCTTGCTACTCAGCGCAATTTGCGCATACATTTTGCTATAACGCCTCTAGTCCTGGCTCTTGCCATTGCCTTTGGCGTTGAGCCCTGGGGTTTTGCGCTCCTTATACTGGCAATTGGTCTCGTCATTGCTACTGAGCTTATCAATACAGCCATCGAGCACTTAGTCGACATCCAGGCTAACTATCAATATCATCTCTCGGCTCGCTATGCCAAAGATACTGCCGCTGCTGCTGTAATGCTCTCGGCCTTTACTGCTGCTGTTGTCGGCGTGGTGGTTTTTGGACCCAGGTTTTTTGCTATTGCAAATGCTTATTTCAAGTTTTAATCGGCACTTTTGCAGATTTAAGTGGGAAATATACGAAGTGAAAGTCCTGTAATGCCCATGGCTCGTTAGTCGTGGGAATTTTCCCATTGACTGGTAAGTGGGCTCGGTGGTCTTATAGGTACAGATGCAAGTAAGCCGCTCCCCCGAGTCGCTTCTATTACCGGAGAACCCCCCAAGATGACCTGGAAAAATAGTCCTGAACGCGATAGAACTCCCGTTCAAAATTTCCCTACCGATGTAAGCGATATACCGCAACAGCCTATGGTTGACATGGCTGATCGCAATAGCCGCATCGGCAGACCCGCCGACAATATCACCGTGCGTGATAGAGGTGGCAACGTCTACAATATTAACCACGTCGACAATCTCATTGTGATGAATGGCAATGGTGTGATTGGTCGTCATCCCAATGGCTATGCTGCTGATCAAATGGCTTACGACTCAGAGCGTCGCGCATATGAGCGCTCTTGCCGTGTTGCACAATTTCAAATCGGTCAACGCACCATGCCTTCTGTGCGCTATCAACGCGAGGGTTATGATGATTGTGACCGTGACGGTCGTTATGGTCGCAACGATAACTACGGTCTAGTTGGCGCTGAAGAGCGTTATAGTCATCGCAATCGCAATAACGGTGTTGGTGAATTTTTCCGTGACGTCAATCGCAATATCGCTCCCATCGTCCAGACTCTTGGTCTAGTGTTTGGTGGCAAAATGTTGATTGATGGTATTTCTGGTCGCGGTGGCAACAACTGGGGCAATGCCATGGCCTACAACTTCCTCGGTGGCCGCAATAATGGCTGGTCTGGTGGTTGGAATGGTTCTAACCGCGGTTATGATGATTATGCATATACCCGCCCTTATGATGATTACAGCTATAGACAACCAGCCTATAGAGACCCTTACGCTTATAACGATAATAACTATGACCGTTATGACCCTCGCTATCCGAACTACGGAAGAGGCAATCAGAGCAGACGTGGTCCCAGTATCAATATAAGAATTGGCTAAAATAGTCCATCACTGATATCAAAAAGCGCGGCCGCATCTACCGCGCTTTTTTGTTTTTAAGTCTTATAGTCTGCGCATTTGATAAAGACTGTTGCCATCATCACCCTGATGGATAGAGATTTGCACATCAAATACATCTTGCAATAGTGCTGGTGTGAGGACCGCACTGGCCTGTCCTATTGCTTTGATTGTGGCACTCTCGTTTTTGTTGGCTTTGACCAGCGCAATACTGTCAGCTGTGCTGCTTGCCAGGCTGAGATCGTGGAGCACTGTTACTACAGCTATACCTTGTCCTTTAAGAGTTTTGAGTATCTCTAATAGTTCCAGCTGATGTCTAAAATCCATCCCGGCAGTAGGCTCATCCAGTAGTAGCAGAGCTGGCTTTTGACACAGTGCCATACCCAGGATTGCCCGTTGTCTTTCTCCGCCAGAGAGCCTTGTGACGAGCTTGTTTTGCAGTGCTTCTAGATCGAGTAATACTAGTGTGTTCTTGACTATTTCTTTGTCCGCACTGCCCAGTCCGGATTGCCACCACCTCTGGTGCGGGTTGCGGCCCAGCCCGACCAGCTCTTTGACGGTCATTTCGGCCGGGATAATGAGCGACTGCGGTACATAAGCCACTTTGCGCGCATACTCGGCATTGCTCAATGACCATATATCGACATCGGCTAGTTTGACTGTGCCTTTTTGTGGTTTGAGACGGCGTGCCAGTGCTTTGATTAGCGTCGATTTGCCGCAACCGTTGGGTCCCAGTATAGCCAGTATCTGTCCACTGTTTAGCTCCAGGTGACAGGGTCCGAGCACCGCCTGTGGTGTGTCGCCAGGCTTGTTGTAACCAAGCACCAGATTGTCGACTTTTATAAGTGCCTGCTCGGTCATCTGGCTTGCACCCGGTCTAGATTTTTAGCCAGCAAAAAGATAAAGACTGGTCCGCCGCCCAAAGCCATCAGGCTGCCCAGTGGCAATTCCTGTCCGCTTACTAGTGTGCGTGCCATTAGGTCTGCCACAAGTGTCAAAAGCGCCCCGCTCAGGGCTGAGGCCACCAACTGCAGGCGCTCAGTGCCTCCAACAAAACGTCTGGCTATCTGTGGTCCAATCAGACCGACAAAGCCTACCAGACCGCTGAGAGAGACTGCTGCCGCTGTTAATATGATTGCCGCAGCCAGTATCCACAATTGACTGGATTTGACATTGAGACCCAATGAGGCTGCTTGCTCTTCGCCCAGGCTCAAGAGCTTGAGCTGTTTTGTGGTAGCAAAAGCTATGATCAACCCGATTGAGACAAAGATAGTGTTTGGCGTAAGCTCGCTCCAGCTGCGTCCACTGATGCCGCCAAGGAGCCAGAGATTGAGTCCCTGACTGGTAGTCTGGCTGCTAAATAAACTCAGTACTAGATTGATGGCAGCGCTTGATATGGACGATAGCGCTATGCCAGACAATAATAAGCGTGGTATCGATATCCCTGCGTCTCCCAGAGATGCTGAGCCTGTGCGTGATAGCAAGATTACTAGAGCACTTGTGGCGGCACCGCCAATCAGTGCTGCTGTTGGCATCAGGGCAAAGTCCAGTCCACCAAATATAGCAAAAGCAGCACCGACAGCTGCGCCGCTCGCTACCCCTGTCAAATATGGATCGGCCAGGTCATTGCGTGAGAGCTTTTGTAATAGATAGCCCGCCACCGATAAAGATAGTCCTACCAGAGCAGCTGTGAGCATGCGCGGCCAGCGGATCTCGCTGATTACAGTGGCTATGGCCGTGTCTTTGATGCTGAGAGCGACTGGATTGTTAAACAAACTCCACAATGTGCGCGGCGATATAACCACGTCCCCCATGCAGAGATTGGCTACCATCAATAAAAGAACTGCAATTGTAAGTAAAAATAGTCTGAGAGGCATTTTACGCTTATATCTTGTGCCGTTTTAGGATGTTACCATGTTGCTATGCTACAAAAACGACACAAGCAAGAGATAATCAGTGATTTACCTGGATAACAGTGCCACCACCCGGGTGCGCCCCGAAGTCTTAGATGCCATGCTGCCCTATCTGAGCGATAAGTTTGGCAACCCCAGCTCAGTCCATGCCACTGGGCGCGAGGCGCGCGCGGCAGTGGATAAGGCGCGTGGTCATGTGGCGGACCTGTTGGGCGCTAAAGTCGGCGAAATATATTTTAGTGGCTGCGGCACATTGTCAAACAATGTTGCCTTGCTTGGTCGCGCTCGCTTTGTCCAGGCCAATGATCTCAGTAAGCACCTGATAGTGTCACGTATCGAGCATCCCTCTGTGATGGGACCGGCTCAGTATCTCGAGTCTCAGGGCTTTAAGGTGACTTATCTGGATGTCGACAAAGAAGGTTTTGTTGATATGACCAAGTTGGAGCGTGCCCTCACTGGTGGTGCCTCGATGGTCAGTATTATGTGGGCCAATAACGAGATTGGAGTAGTCCAGCCAATCGAAGAGATTGGTCGACTGATAAGCAAAGTGCAGACTGAGCAAGAGCGCGAGATATTTTGGCATACAGACGCTGTACAAGTAATTGGTAAAGTGCCTGTTGATTTGTCTAAATTGCTTGTTTCTAGTTTGTCATTTAGTGGACATAAATTTGGTGCACCAAAAGGTATCGGCGTACTCTATGTACGTGAGCTGGTCAATGTCATGCCCATTATGTTTGGTGGTGGTCAAGAAATGGGGCTCATGCCTGGTACTGAGCCGCTCTCCAATATTGTCGCCCTGGGCGAAGCGGCGCGTTTGGCAAAGCTCGAATTAGATCAGTTGCACTCGAGGCTTACAGCGATGCAGGAGCGAATATTGAAGACTTTGCTAGCCATAGAAGGAGTCGATGTTACCGGTCCTCTGGACATAAGTAAGCGTTTGCCTGGTCATGTCTCAGTCTCACTTAATAAGGCTCAGGGTGAAGGCTTAGTCGTTAAATGCGATCTCAAAGGTGTAGCTGTTTCAAGTGGTAGTGCTTGCCACAAAGGTATCATCGAAGCCTCCGCCGTACTTAAAGCATTGGGTCTCAGTACTGATAAGGCTCTTGGTGCTATCCGCATCACAATTGGTCGAGACAATACCGAGCAGGATATTGACCGGGCCTGTCAGGTGCTAAGCGATGTTTTTAGCAAAGCCAGTCAAGCTGTAGCAAAATAGGATAACAATGCTCAACCACTATAATCTCGCTCTTTTGCCGGAGAGCAAATCGCTTGTGACAAGCTGTCTTACCCTTGCCGCCGCCAATTTTGCTGAGCAAGTTAGCGAGTATATTCTGGCTAGTGATGTGCTGCCGCATATCACGCTCTGTCAGTTCAAGTCCGCTCCTGAGTCTCTGGGCGCCTTGCATGCTGCACTAAAACCAATTACTTTGACTGTGCGCTTTAGCAGTATCTATATAAGACCAGGCGTAAAAATCCATCAAGGTAAATACTGGGTAGGGCTGTCGGTAAGAGCTGATCAAGCTTTGATTGATTTGCAAAAACAAATGGCAGAGTGTTTGTCCAAGTTTGAGCTGGAGTGTCTGACTGACACAGGTAACTATTTGCCTCACCTGACCTGGGCCAGACTCAATATCGATAAACCAATAGCTCTATCGGTATTACCCGGTGATGATTTGTTTACTCAGAGCTTTCAATTTGTTTTGACTGTCGGTCAGTCCAATGAGCTTGGTATGTACAGCAAGCAGTTGTGGCCCGAGAGCGCAGCCAATCTCTGGCGCTAACTTGTCTCTAATAGTGCTTAAGGCGTTTCTTTGCTACCGGTTTGACTATCCTGGTCGGCCGCTGCATTGGTAGTTGCCTGGCTGCTCTCTTCTTGTTTGCTCTGGTCCGCGCCCTTTGCTGTTGCGCCTGTAGCAGCTGATTGATTGCTTGTGCCGTTGTTTTCGTCGACAAACATATTGCCTACAAAATTAAGCAGACCTTCGGGGCGTTTTGTGATTTTGCCGTGCAGCATCTGGATGCCACCACGAGCCATTGTTACTTTGGCTTTGCCGTAGGGGTACCACCACACGCGGTGCGAGCCACCGGATGAGTCGATACTGATATGTTTGATATTGCAAAGATCATAGAGACCAAATATCGAATGTCCTTTGCCAAAGCCGCTCTTTTTGACACCGCCCCAGGGCAGCTGTGGTGTGGCATGGCTAAATAGCACGTCATTGATTAGTACGGTGCCGACATTAAGATCGCGTGCTACACATTCAGCTCTATCGAGGCGTCCGCCCCAGACAGTGGCGCACAGTCCGTATTTGCTGTCGTTGGCTAGTTCTACTGCCTGGTCTTCATTGTCCACAAGCATTATTGGTAGTACTGGACCAAAAGTTTCTTCGGTCATAATTAGCATGGAGTGATTGCAATCAGCTAGCACTGTTGGTTCAAAGAAAAAACCACCTAGGTCTTCGCGTGACTTGCCGCCAGTAATGAGGCGAGCTCCTTTGCTGAGAGCGTCCTGTACATGTTCTTTGACTTTTGCTAATTGCCCTTCATCTATAAGCGGACCGAGATCGGCGTTTTCATCGGTGCCAGCGCCGAGTTGCAATTTTGATGCCAGACTTGCGATGGTTTCGATTAGCTTGTCGGTGTTTTTACCTTTGATGATATAGACCCGCTCCACCGAAGCACATGCTTGACCAGCATTGGTAAATGCCCCCCAGGTAAGCCCGCGTGCTGTCCAGTCTAGCGGTGCATCAGGCAATACCACTGCCGCATCTTTACCGCCCAGCTCTAGAGTTACTGGCGTTATTTTTTCTGCAGCTTGTGCCATTACCCTGGCGCCACCACCGACAGAGCCAGTAAAAATCACCTTTGCTATGTCCGCACGGCTCAGATGCGCACCGGTCTCAGCGTCGCCTGTGACTATTTCTACGACAGACTGAGGCAGTCCCGCTTCCTGTATCAATTCACCAATTTTTATGCCCACCAGCGGGGATTTTTCGGAGGGTTTGATTACTACAGTATTGCCCAACATGATAGCCATCATGGCTGTCATCATCGGGATGCTAAAAGGATAATTCCAGGGCGCGATGATACCGATTACACCCAGTGGTTCAAAAGCAATCAGGCTTTGTTTGCTATTGAGGAGTGGATTTGATAGTGCCACTGTTTGATCCACCATCAACTTTTCGCAGTTTTCGGCCAGCCATACTGCTGTATCAAGCGGTCCAGTTAGTTCTGACAAATAGGCTTCGGCTAAAGGTTTACCCACTTCCTGACTGATTAATGTGGCAATTTGATCAGCATGCTCAGCAATGACTCGGCGCAAATTGAGCAGGTGCTTGGCTCTTTGCTTGTATGAGGTTAATTGCCACAGCTCAAAGGCTTTTTGTGAGCGCTCAACTGCTTCCAAAACCTGGCTCTGGGTCATGATTGGCGCACGTCCGAGCACTTCTTTGCTGGACGGGTTAACTGATTCGATGATTGCTGTTTTGCTTACTACCATAGTCTGTTATTTTAGCGTATTGTCCTTACCATTTTCGAGTTCTAGAGCTTCCTTGTCTCCAGGCGCAGTCTTTAGCGCCTTTTGGAGCAGTTCTGTGCCAGCTTCACTGGCACCTTCTTTTTTGGCGATGCGTGCCAGTCCAATCATGGCATCTTCGCAGGCGGGGTTGTTTTCGAGGGCTTTGTTAAAGCGCTCTTTGGCACTGTTCAGGTCTTTAGCAAAAAAGTCGTAATAACCCAGGGCCAGATTGGCTTCACTGTCTTCGGTCTTGAGTCTTTGTGTTGCTTCCACTGCTTGCAAAAGCTCAGCTAGTGTTTGTTTAGCGGCATTACCATCTTTTAGTTTTGCTCGTAGCTCTAGAGCCTGAGCGCGCCCAGAGAGATCTTTGATCTTGGTACAATCGCGACAAATACTCATGGACTCTATGTAGTCGCCTTCTTTATAGTTGGCCAGCGCTACCCAGAGCTTACTTGCGCTTAGAGCAGGACTTATTTTGGCGGCATCTTCTAGTTTTTCGATGGCGGTCTTGTATTGACCTTCTTTTAGAGCCAGTCGACCGAGGGCGTATGCAATCACTGCATCCTTCTGGGGGGCAGTGCCGGCCTGTTCGATTGATTTTTTGCCGTCTTCAAAATCACCCCGGTCCAGTGCAAAGAGCCCTGTTAAAGCCATATAACTGGGGTTTGTTTCTGTACCCTGGGTCTTGAGCTTGCTCAGTGACTCATCGCATTTGCCATCCCGGGCAAAATAATGAGCCAGGGTCAAAAGGCTGAGAGGTTTTACCGCCGCTGGTCCAGTGCTATGGGCTGTGATAAAGCGTTTGAAGCAATCAGCAGCTTCGCTAAAATAGCCCATTGCCATGGCATCGACGCCAATTGCCATAAAAGCTTCGGCGGGGATACTCTGATCTGCTACAAGCTTGACCAATTCTTCGCGAGCCGACTTGTCCCGACCAGCACGGTCCATGTTTTGCACCAGCTTGATGCGGGCCGCTCTGGCGGTTGGGTCCAGGCTTTGAGCTTTGATTTTGGCTTCGTTTGCTTTTTCGTTTTCGTGTTGTCCTGCGTATATTTCAGCCAGGGAGTTCCAGCCTTCGTAGTTGGCTGGATCTATTGCTACAACTCTTTCAAATTCGCTGCGAGCCTGGGCTGAATCACCCATGATCATATGAGTCATAGCGGTTTGCAGGTGAGCGTGCATTGAGTCTGGCGCAATTTGACAGGCCCTCTGGGCCGCTTTGAGTGCCTGGTCTCTTGTTTTAGGGTCATTCATGAGCATGACATTAAGCAAGAGCTGCATCTGTAGATTGTTGGGGCAGCGGTCTTGCCAGGCTCTGATACTGGCTACAGCCTCTTCTGGTTTGCCTGTGGCAAATAACTTGGTAGCGTTTTTAAGGCAGTCTTTGCAGCCGGGATCTTCTGGTTGGGCTACTTCCTTCTTGACCTGCTCTTCTGTCACTTTGCCTTTTGACATCTTGGCTTGAGCTTGTGGACCAGACCAGCCTGTCTGCTGCATCAAGAGCGCTGTGCAAGCCAGGAGGGCATATCCAGAGGCGGTTGGTAGAAATGGTTTTGTCATTGTTTTATTAGATGCAGTAATCACTGCTTATTGTTGCATGGCGCTTGCCGGTCGTGTCCGATATACTTTATTTGTATGAGTATTTTGAGCAGGTTTATCAAAGATAGCAGGCAGTCTCTTGTGGGAGCTGTTGCCATAGTGCCTTTGCTTACCTCTATGGTTTTTAGCTTTGACCTGGCACTATCCGCTGCACCGGCATCTGCCTATGGTGGCGCTGATGGTGCTAGCGTCCAGATGGACCGAGCCAATCGTGCTTACCTCAGCAGGCGCTATCAAGAAGCAGTCGGTATCCTCAGTCGGGTGCTGGTAAACGATCCCAGTAATGATGCTGCTCATAATTTGCTTGGCAAATCGTATCACCGCTTAGGTAAGCTGCAAGAGGCCATGGACCAGTATCAGCTTGCCCTCAAAAGCAGCAATAGCTCTGAGTATCGCTTTAATTATGGCGTGGCTTTGTTTGACGACAATAAATTTGAGGCTGCTAAGACTCAGTTTGAAGAAGCGCTCAAGCGCTCGCCGCAAGTCAGTGACTATCGCTACAACCTTGGTATAGCCAGGGAGCGTCTTGGTGACAATCACGGTGCTATCGAAGACTACGAAAAAGCAATTGAGATGGACGAAAAAAACGCTGTAGCCCACTATAGTCTGGGTAGACTGTTGCAACAGAATGGCGATTTGGACAGAGCCTTGCAGGAGTACAAAACCACGCTCAGTATCGATCCGGAGTTTGGCGAGGCGGTCAACAATCTAGGTGTGGTTTATAACGCCCAGGGTAAATATCCAGAAGCGATTGATTGCTTTAGAAAAGCTCTCAGTTTACGCCCTGATTGTTCGGAGGCGCAGCGCAACCTCGGCTACGCCCAAGCTCGCACCAGTCTCGGTATCACTTATTTGACTCAGGGTGAGGATAAAAGAGCTTACGATGAGTTTAGACGGGCACTCAATATCGACCCGCACTTTGCCGATGCTCACTATAACTTGGCTCTGTTATTGCAAAAACAACGCCAAACTGATGAGGCGATAAGACACCTAAAAATGGCCGTTAACTACGACCCAAATAACTACCGGGCCCATAACAATCTTGGCGTTGCCTACATGCAGTCAGGCAAGTCCGCCGAGGCAAAAGCCGAATTTGAATCTGCTTTGAGTATTTCGCCAGGATTTAAGGACGCAAAGACTAATCTGGAGACTTTGCTGGGTAGTAAGTAATAGTGCTTGAGGCGATGCCTTAATCCAAAAAGTGTAAGTTGCACAAGTCAGGAGCATTTTGTGGCGACAGTACATAACTCCAATCCATTTGTAGAAAAAATGGTAGCGCTGGGCGCCAAGCTGGGATTATCTCCTGAGAAATTTGAAGAGTTATCCAGGCAGGCGGAGCGTGAACTCAAGGAACAACCGGCTGTATACAAATCCCGTGTAGTATGGCTTGCCATTGCCGGTTATGCCTTTATTTTTGTTGTAGTAGCAATTTTTGTTGGCACTTTTGTCGCTGCCGTGAAGTTTCTTCTAAGCCATCATGGCGGCATCTACAGTCTAAAATTGATCATTATTTTGGGCGGTTTGCTCCTTGTCCTGGTCAAAGCTCTCTGGGTTAAAATTGAGCCGCCCCAGGGGCTATTCCTCGAAAAAAAAGAATATCCAGAGCTATTTAGTATGGTCTCTGATTTGTCTAGTCGACTAAATACAAAGGTAGACAAAATATTACTGGACGACAGATTTAATGCATCAGTTGTGCAGGTGCCCAGGCTTGGTATTTTTGGCTTGCACGAGCATTACTTGACCCTTGGTTTGCCTTTGATGCTAGCACTCACTAAAGAGCAGTTTAGATCAGTGCTCGCTCATGAGATGGGCCATCTATCTGGCAACCACAGTCGCTCTGCGGCCTGGCTTTACAGCCTGCGCATGCGCTGGTTTCAGCTTTTGCAAGCATTTGCAGATCAGTCATCCATGTTTTTCTTTGCTCCGTTCTATCTTTTTTTTAGTTGGTTTTCTCCGCGCTTTGATGCTTATACTCTGGCTATGGCTCGTGCCCATGAGCTCGAGGCCGATAGCGAATCGGTGAAAATTACTGGTGTGCAGAGTTTTAGCGAGAGTATGTTACTTGCCCCCTATTACGATAAATTGTTTGGCGAAAAATTCTGGCCTGCAATATATGAAAAAGCAAAAACGGAAGAAGAGCCTCCACATCTAGTCTTTAGTGATATGGCTAAGCATGTCTACGATAGTCCAGTCCAAGCCGAGCTACTCAAGAGTGTGCTTGAGGAAGAATTGAAGAATGATGGTAGTGGTGTCGATAGCCATCCACCTCTAAAGACCCGCTTGTTTAAAGGGCACTTTGAGCCAATTTGGCAGCCTGACGCCCAGTGGTCAGTGCCTGATTGGATGCTAGAAAAGTTGAGTCAACCAACTAAACTCCAGGATAGTGCTGCCTACAATTATCTTGGTGCAAAGTTTGACACTGTCACTAGTGAGATTAGTCATGGTTGGGCTAGCGTTGTAAGACCAGGATGGAGTCAACAGTATGAAGTGTTTTCTGCTGTTAGAAAACAGCTTGCGGATCTGTTTGTCCGTGCTGCTGAGGCACCGCTGGCAGTGCCTGATCTGGTGACAAAGGCTGGACTTATGGGCTATTTGTACGATGAAAAGGTAGCCGTGCCAATCTATGAAGAGATACTCGCTCAGGAGCCTGATAGCGTGGTGGCGCACAAAAATCTGGCAAGAGTATTGTTATCGCAGGATGATGAGCGCGGTCTGCATCATCTTGAGCGCGCTGTATCGAGCAACTTTAACGCTGTTGGTTTGCTTGCTCCGCTGGCCATCCAGTACTTAGCAAAAAATGGTCGGCAAGGGGAAGTGCAAAAGTTTGATCAGATGCTCAAAGAGCATGAACGAGTCTCTGAGCTGGCCCGTAAAGAGCGCAATGCGCTCAGCGGCAATTCAGAGCTTGAGCCTCATGGTTTAAGTGATGAAGACAAGGAATATCTGGTCAATGTTTTTAAGGAGATAAAAGAAATCGAGTCTGTTTGGGCGGCCAGGCTCAAAGTCAATTATCTACCTGAATGCCCTTATTTGGTTCTAGGGGTGGACATACATATCCCCGGGCTCGGTGATCGTTCGGAAGAAAAACTGGGAATCGCAAGATGGTTACTTGAGAATCTCAATTTAGGTGACGAGTTTTGTGTAACTACTTTTGATCTAACTACTGCAAAGCTCAAAAAGAAGATGCAAAATATGACCGATGCGCGAATCTATCGCAAAGCGGTTTAAGTATTTGCTCGAGCAATTTGGCACTATACAAGTTATTTGTCCGACCTGGCAATTCTTTTTGGGGCTTAAGCCATAGCGTTGTTTTGCTTCTTGAAGTTTTCGACTACGCCTTTGACAGTAGCGACATAGCGGCTCTCGTTGTTGCCATCGCTTGATGGCGCATAAACGCCAATCACTTGCGACATTGTGGTTAAGCCGCGATCTTTAACATAGCGGTCGTCAATGAGGCGTGCCCAGTCGCGTGCGCCTTCTGCCCATGTGTCGTAACGACGAAATGTGCCATCGGTGCCACCGGACTCAGGTGCTCTGCCTTTGATGTTGCCAATTGAGTGATTGTCGTGAGCGCGACCGTATTTGCCCAGGGTCGATTCTTGCAAGAAAAATCCGACCGCTACGGCAGGGTCGATGCCTCTGTCGGTGCAGGCTGTGTAAAGAGCTTGAGAGAATCCAGCTTCTTTAGCAGCGGGTGAGCCCATTTTTTCAAGGAAGGTCTGAATTTGTTCAGCGTTGGCTGACGGTGGTCCTTTGATATTGAGGTCGCCTTCTACTGGCTTGGGTATGGCTGAGCGATCGATTGGTCCGTTTGACTCAAAGCTACCAGGACGATAGCCACTGCTTGGTGCGCTCCCGATATTGCTATTGCCCAGGCGTTCTCCCGGTCCACTGCCACCGGGCGAATAGCTAGCCCGACTGGGTGAGGGCATATCGGCTGGAGCTGGTGTGGGGGCTTCTGCCCGTTGCGGTGCTGGTTGTGGACGTTCTGCTGCTTGTGTCGGTCCAATAGGCGCGCTTTGAGCACTGGCCAGCATATTGGTCAAAAAGCCAGGGATGTTTTTATCGTTTGGATGGGCTTGCTGCCAGTAAAAGATTTTTTCTTGGATGACGGCAATCTTTAGTTCTTTGGCCGCTTGTAGTGAAGCTTGATCGCCTTGAGTGCCAGCCTGGATGGTTATTGAACCATCGGCTGAAGGAGTTGTCTTGGCTGGATTTTTGGTCAGATTGCCATCAGTGCCCAGGATAAAGTCGGGTACTTGACCGTCGCCTGGTGTTGAGACTTTGACGTCGGCACCGCTTTTGACCCACTGACTGATTTGTCCCCAGGACTCAGGGCTGACGCTGGCTGGAGGCGTAAAGTCACCTCTGGCTATAGAGGCAAAGCTGGGTGCTTCGCTTCTCGCTGCACTGCGTGTGGGATAAGCATCACTAAGCAGAGCACTGGAGGCATCGCTAGCTGCCGGTGCCGTGGGTGTGAATGCTTCAAAACTTGACTTAGACATGGGGCAATCTCGGGTTCAGAAAAAGGGTGGGGTTCTGAGATTTTGATTGCCTGAGTATATTTATAGGAATGAGGAGTGTCTATGGTGATTTGCCCATGGCAAACGAGCCTGGGGCTGCGGGCCAGCAGGCTTGAAGATGGTTCTTTGTAGGACTTGTGCGTTATGTCCTGGTCTTGGTCTTGGACGTCGCTCCTGAGAGCTGGGGGCTACATAGACCGGCATGGTCGATATGCAAAGACTAAGACAAAAAAACGACGGAGTTGTGACAGCCTATTTCATAGTGCGCTCAAGCGAGTCCATTAAGTTTTTTGCTTCGGCATTGCGTCCTGCTACCACCAGTTGCTGCACTTTTTGGATCTGCGACAGGTCAAAAGGCAATTTTTTGCCACTGATGATGTACTGCTGGATATGAGTTTGAAATCGCAACACTTCGCTCTGCAGCCCAAGTGCATGTGCTTGTTGCCGCATTTTTTCCTGGTCGTTGAGCTTGTCTGACAAGCTTGTGGTGAGCGCTTTAACCTTGTCTTCGTCATTGTTTTTAACAGCGTCTTCAATGGTCTGATAGTAGTCCATGTAGGCTTTTACATTGGTACCCTTTTGTTTGAGGCTCTCTATGCGCGACAAAAGCAGTAGTCGCTTGTCCAAAAGCGGTCCAGGTGTTATGCCGGTGGAAGTAGTGCTTTCTCCGCCTCTCGGTGCAAATGGCGAGACTTCCTCCTTAAAAGTGGAGAGTTAAACGAGAAGTAAGAATTGACCAGTCGATTTTGTTTTCATTTTTCCACCACCAGAGACTAGTGACTTTATACCAGCCCTAAAAATAATTACACATGGCGCGATAAGGCTCTGGTGCTGCGATGGGAAAATTCAAAGCAAGTGTCCACGGTTTTTGAGGGCTTCGAAATTTACTGACCTTATGGAGGGTTTGATATAAGACTTTGAGGGGCAGAGCGCTGAATCAATGCGCTAGCTTTGGGGATAAAGTAAGGGGAAGAGTATCTCCAGGTCTGATGCGGGAAATTTTAGGAAAACTGGACCCTTAGGTGTATTAGAGTCTAGTAGTCCGGTACTTAGAATATCGCTTAAGAGTCTTCTGGCCGATCTCTCTGGCAGTCCTGTTACCCTTGGCACTGCACCTCTTTCTAAGTCCCCACGAATTAGGATTTCTTGCAAGAGCAATGTGGTCTCTGCTTTCAAATTGCTATTTGTTTCAACGTAAGTTTTAAGTCGTTGGTCAAGGTTTTTAAGATCAAAGAGTGTACTCATAATTTTTAGTTGGTCAAGGCAGACTCTAAGAAACCAGGTTGTAAACTCAATTAACGCTCTTTGAGATAAGTTGCCACGTCCATCATGGTCACTTTGCCTCTTTGTATCTGCATGATTCATCATTGATTTGTATTCGCTTCTGCTGTTGATGCCGCGCGCCAAGCCGCGTGAAACTGACCAGAGTCCGTGTGCTCCGATGCCTGCTTTGTGTGCCATAGCGTGACTCATAAGGCGACTTACTCTTCCATTGCCGTCAGCAAATGGATGGATGTAATTTAGCCTGTGGTGTGCGGCTGCTATTGCCATTATCCTTTCACCCATGCGCATGCTGGGAGACTTGTAGCGATTCTCGAAGTGTTGCATAAAGTCATGCACTCGTTCACTAGATGGTGGCTGATGTAAACCTACAATCACGTCATGCTCTGCGGTGCTTCTAAAAACTCCAGGACGCATAATAAATTCTCGATTGGCGCCTTTGATCAAAAGTAATCTTTCTGGTGCGTCTTTGTAGAACTCCTGGTGTAGCCAGCAAATAAATTTTATTGATGTAGGTTCCGGTAGATTGTCTTGCAACGCAAGTTCATCGATCTTTTTTTGTACACGCACATGAGCCGCTGCTTCCATTTGAAGATCGCGTTTGTCTGGCTCATCGTCAAACTCGCCCTTGAGGGCTTTTTCAATTTCTCTTGGCCGTGTGTTATGGCCCTCTATCAAATTGCTGTAATAAGCATTCATTATTCGCACTAAATCTGCCAGGCTTGCTGCCGTCCTTGGGTTAAGTGTGCGACCTAATTCAGAGCCGAGCGCTGAAATCTCGGCTATCAGGTTGGCAATGGTCAGGTCAATATCTGTTAGCAGGGCAGGTTCAATTCGATTAGGCGTTTCTATCAGTTCTTCATCAGCGCTCATTGTGTCGTTATCCTTTTGGGGCGCTCAGATGAAACTTAAGCCGCTCAATGCCAAGTTGAGTTGGCCGATCTTATTATAGCCGTGCCGGTGCGGATATGTCTAGGAATGGCCGATAATCGAGCCCGGGAATCGGTCTATTGGTAAGGAAAAGGCGAATATGTCTGCTGGTTTTGGCCGATCTCTTGGCCGATCTTGTGGAAATGGTTTGGCCGATCTTTTGGCCGATCTTGAAGGTGCTGGTTTTGCTAATTACTGCGCTGCCACGATTGTAGTGTCGCCTGAGAGGACAAACTCCACAGCCAGTCCGCCATCAAAGTACGACTTACGCTCGCTATCTTTGCGGCTGCTGACTCTGGCGTCACCAGTGAGTGTGCCGATATTGCGAAAGCTCCCATCGCATTCCATTAATTGTCCGCCGTGCTTGCCACCGCTTGTAGTGCCGAGCTTGCGTACCTGATCTCTAAAGGCTAAATTCCAGCTGCCATTGCTTGCAGGTAGTCCACCCCAGAG
Source organism: Candidatus Obscuribacter sp. (assembly GCA_016718315.1). GTDB lineage: Bacteria > Cyanobacteriota > Vampirovibrionia > Obscuribacterales > Obscuribacteraceae > Obscuribacter. The sequence goes on from JADKDV010000003.1 coordinate 458,090, forward strand.
TAAGGTGTAGAGCTGGTTTTCGTGGACCAGTTGTTTGGCTACATCCGACACACGGTAGCCTTCTACTGCGATGCCACCATCTTTTGTGAAGCGATAGACCAGTGATTCGCCTGGTTTAAAACTGCCTTCGCTGGGCTGAATGCGGCTCCCCACAACTGCTAGCGCCTGGTCAAGCTTGAGCTGTCCGTGGGCTGTGCGCAGCCAGTCGTAGAGTCCAAGGGCAAACACCGATGCTACAGTGCTTTGACTGTCCTCGATGTTTGTAGGGAGCAGCTCCGCTTGATTGTCCTCTGGATGGTCTCCGCCGTTTGCTGCATAGACCTGGGCGTGAGCGTTGGTCAGTCTGTGATCGGTGAGGAAGTCCTGAATACTAAAATAGCTACCGGGCAGTCCCTGGGGTAGACCCAAAACCATCGTGCCTGGTGCCTGTCTGTCTGCCAGTGCAAAAGGAGCGGCACAGGCTACAGCGCCAATTTTGTTGAGACCGAGGCTATCAGAGTCAGATGTCTCAAGCACTGCCTTTAGCCTGATGATTGATGCTGGCATATTGCCTGTCTGTGGGCGAAAATAATTGTCTGCAACAAGAGTAGATTGTTTGCTAACACCAGTAAAAACAAAACTCTCTTTGTTTACAGGCATGTCGATAAAGGCAGGATAATATTCACTTTTGCCCAGTCCACCAGGTAAAAGCGCTAATTCAAGTGGCTTTGGAATGGCGGTATTAGTGAGGGCGCTGGCACCAGGGGTGAGGCTGCCCAGTTCAAGAACAAAAGTCTTGAGTTGGCTTTTGTCCAAACCGATATTTTTTAAAAATGCCATACGGGCTTGCTCGGCTGGTTGCACCACATTGCCGTCTTTATCAGTAAAGCCATTTTTGCCGGAGGGATCAAGTAGATTGACCGGACGGCTAGTGGCCAGTGAGTTTTTGAGTACTTTTGTCAGGCGCATGCTGGCAGCATTGGCTTTTTGTGCGTCTATGCGAGCAAGGCGGAGCATCTCATGATTGTTGAGTTTGCTTGCTATGAGCATGCTGGTGCGGGCCGTGGCAATGACTGTGTTAATACCAGTGACTGGTAGTGGCTTGCCGTCAGCGCCAAGTAGTTTGGCGGAGGAGGGCGCATAATCGCTAAGGGCAATATAACCATAGTCAGGATCATCTATTACTATCGTGCTCAATGCTCTGGCTGCAGCTAAACTGCCTGCCTCGGCTGCAAGCTGGGCGCGCTGTCTGAGGCAGGCAAATTTGATTAGAGCCGCGCCAGCTATGAGAGAGGAGGCAAGAGCAGCCACGCAAATAATCAAAATAAGAGTAAGAGCGGTGCCCTTATTTCTATCTCTTTTAAGTGATTTTTTGACTGTCTGCATCTTACTTCCCTGAGTTCTCTGCGATTAGCTGCTTCGATATTTTACTGTTCGATTGTAACTATGGTCCTCCCAGTGGAGGGATTTTAGTTGTTGGTCCGTATGGTGTGGTCAATTCGGATATTGAGACCAGACGCGAACCTTTACCCACAGCCGGCGATGTAGCTATTGGAGCATAGTTGAGGGGAGCTAGTGTGTAAGGTACATAATCTGATGGCATAGCTGCCACAGTGGCTTCGTCTGTCAATTGAGGATCTACCAGGGTTGGTGCCAGGGCAACTGTATTGCCTGCCACGCGATATTGGAAGTTACCGCCCGCATTGACCTTCATGGTGGCAGGAATAGAAATCGTGCTGCCATAGACGATGCTATTAGCTACTCTCAGTACGCCTGTACCATTGGATCTAAAGGCAAAGCCCATCATGCCGTAAGGTGGAGTAAAAGGCTGGGATGGCGCAATAAAAGTGCATTGATTGACACGCACATCGGTGGTATCGCCATTGACTGGCTCAGCACCGATCATATAGCCTGCCGGAGCAAGGAAGAGACTGTCACTTACTCTAACACTGCCTTTGCTGGCAATGATGCCGTTTGTGATGAATGGTCCAAAAATGCAGCGATTGACTGCCATGTTGGACTGATAAGCTCCACTGGTTGTTGCCGCACTCTGAATGGCTGTACCGCAACCTCTGACAAAGCCCATGTATTGCTTGGTGCTACCAAAAGTGCATTCTCTAAAAACCGTGTAGTTATTGGCTCCGGCGGCTGCAATTTCTTTGGTTGCAACCTGACACTCTCTAAAATCGCAATCAATAAAGTGATTGTTATAGCCAGTAAATTTGACACCCACGCAGTTGATTTGCCCGTAGGGTGGGAGCGATATGCGGTTTTCGATTTCGACGTTGCGGACAGTGCTGCTGTTTACTGCTGGACCAAAGCTGATGCAACTATCTTTGTAGGCTCTGATCTTGATGCCTGAGCGTCTCGCTCCGGCGATATTGACGTAAGAGCCCTGCAGTTGTATGCCCACTGCTTGTCCGTCGATATAGCCGCGAGGGTAAAGGTCTGCTGCTCCGTAGAGTAAGACTTGTCCATTGTGACCGGCCTGAGGCGCTTGTCTAATTGTAATTGGAGCACCGGCTGTGCCGCTTTTGGGGACAGTAAATGAGGTCTGGTAGGTGATACCACTGGTGCCACCATCAAGGAGTATTTGATCGCCCGGGTTTATCACTGTCCAGTCTATTTGAGCTGGGTCTTTCCAGGCGGTTCGCCAGTTGGTACCACCGACTCCGGAGCCGGATGGCGATACATAAAAGGCTTTGGCCTGTGCTTGCGCCTGGGCTGCTACCAAGCAGACAATGCTTGTCAGACCAGCCGTCATCAGTTTTGTGGTGTGGGAGAGAATGCTCATATTACTCCAGTCAAAATTTGTCGCCTGCAGAGCTAGGCGAGGAGGGAATTTATAGCAAGGGACTTTTGAGACTATGAAATAGGAAATGGCTTGAGGGATGACCCTACTCTAATGACCTTGCGTGAATATGTTGTGAGGCCTACGTGAATTGAGAGTGAAGTTAAGAGTATTTATTTGGCTGATTTGGCCGGGCTTTTGCTACTAACTGGCTCAATGCCTACCAGGCGCTCCATGTCGCCTGTGGTCACTGGTGCCCCACAATAATAGGTCCGTCTCTCTACACTATCGTTACTTTGAGCACTATTGTCTTTGCCAAAAGTCCGACCGGAGACTACTACCACAAGCCACTTTTGTATTTTGGGTTTGTTTGGTTCTTTTGATTTGCCTTTGGCTTGTTCTAATAGATCTTTGACGCGAGCGCCAAACTGAGCTACTGGGCAGTCACGCAGTAGTGCTACTGGAGCATCCAGGGGCAGCACTGCACCACTTGCATCAGTCGTTACGCCCAGGTTGTTGGATGTATAGAGTGCGAGTTTTTTGCCAGCCAGGTTGCTTACGCTATCGAGCGCTATGTGTGGTTTGTCGCTTGTGACGTAGTTTGTCACTGTGCCTGCTACTGCACATATCCTGTGACTTTTAGCTGGGCTTATTTGCGGATGAGCTTCAAAAAATTTGCGCAGTGGGATGTTGAGTTTTTCTTTGCCCATGCTTACATCGGTAGCGGCTTTAAAATCATAGCCCTCACCACCAGTAAAGCTGTAATCAGTCATGGCAATGCGGTAGGTACCAGAGTCCTGTATAGGCTGCCATTTGCCTTTATCGTCCTGGTATAGGGCAAAGGCGATGCGCTCGCCATAGGGTTTTTCGCGGTCGTACGCAAATTTGAGACCAGCTACATCCAAAAATCTGCCGCCCAGTGAGCCTCCTACTGAGTGCTCTAGATTTTTGAGGAGTAGTTTGCCGGTCACCGTCGCGGAGGCTAAGTGATTATCAAAGGGCAGTATTTCTTCGACTTTTTCCAGTGTGATTGTGCCTTTTTCGATGCGTGAGCGGATGCCGCCCCGGTTTTCCATGGCTATCTGGACATGCTCTGACTTGCCGGCCTCTAAAAATGAATCAGCAATCAAGTCGCCTAGCGGTGAGTCATTTTTGTAAAAACGCCAGGCATTGTCAAAGTCAGCTGTGGCGACACTGAGGTGTGTCTCTCTCAATGACTTGAGCGGCTCCTCTAGCTTGGTCACATAAGCCTGGATGTCTGGCTCCTGGGTGATGCGCTCAGTGATGGGGATGAGCTTGTAGCGGCTCTCTGGCTTGACTAGATTGCCATTTTTGTCAAAGGTCAGACTCAAATCGCCGAGATTGCGACCATAAGAGCCTGTCTGCACTATCATGCATGGTGCTTGTCCATTGCGCTCCACCCAGACTGGTTGGGCCAGCCTGGTATGACTGTGGCCGCCGACTATGGCGTCTACATCCGGAATCTCAGCGGCGATGATGCGGTCATTATCTAGTCCACAGTGAGTCACCAGTATGATTTTGTCGATGCCCTGCTCTTTGATCTGAGCTACCGTTTGCTTGATGGGGCTAAGCCAGGCCTGGTCTCGGTCCGGCTCACCGCTATCGCGTTTGAGCACGACGCCATCTCGGCGCAAAGCCAGGCTCTCGATATCGGGCGTAATCGCTCCGACAAAGGCCACGCGCTGCCCCTCAAGGGTGCGTATGACATAGGGCTTGATTAGCTTGTCGAGGTCAGGAAGTGCACGGGCATCGAGGTTGCAATTAATAATGTCAAAGCGAGCCTTAGCTAACTGGCTGGCCAGATTGATAGCACCTTCGTCAAATTCGTGATTGCCTATCGTATAAATGTCGTAGCCCATAAGATTGAGCAGCGCTACCTCTGCCTCGCCGCGATAATGGGTAAAAATCGGTGTGCCCTGAAACATATCGCCTGCATCGATTACCAGGCAATTTGGGCTCTCTTTGCGCAATGTGCGAATAAGGTGACCAAGCCTGGCCATGCCGCCAATGGTTTTACCGCGCTCAGCAAAGGGCTCAAGATGTGAGTGGAGATCATTTGTATGAAGTATGGTAAGAGTAAGACCAGAGCCTGCTGCTTTGTCAGCACTGGCCTGGGGCAGATAGCCAAAAATAAGGAGAGTTGTCATGGTCAATAGGGTTGGTAAAAGCAAGCTTCTCAAAAAGCTCGTTGTGCCAAGTCTCTTGCCTTTGCCGCTACTACTTGTCATTGCGCCCTCTCTCGCCAGCCTCTTTATTGTTACCCAACCCATACCTGTATACGCTCAAACCGGCTCAAAAGTTCGATCCCTCACCTGTGACTTTGTCCAGGAAGAAGGATGCCCCGTAACGCCTGGTAATCTGCGCTGCGACGTAGAACTGGACCCTTTTGATACGCCAACGTCGCCCAAGATTTATTTTGACTACAAAAATAGTAGCTCAAAGGCAATATCGGCAGTCAAGTTTAGAGTGCGCTTTGTTGACGGCGAAGGCAATGATAAAGGCACTTTTCACGCCGTAGACTCCTTTTATTTGCAGCCCTCTGGCGACCGTACCCAAAAGTGGAAGCGTGATGTAGCTATCCATCCGGGTGTAACTGCCCTAAAAATCCGCGTACTGCAAGTGAAGTATGCAGATGGTGAAAGTTGGGAGAGTGTCAAAATGCAGGAATTAGTCGGTGGCAACCCGGCGGCCGCCGGTGGCGGTGGTGCTGGTAGCACTCCTGGACTGTCCGAATAATCAAAAAAACGCCTTAAAATGCCTCAATTTTGAAGGCAAGGGCGGATAAAAAAAATACGCAAATTTCTCAAAACTTTTTTGTTGAGGCGCTGGCGCCCTTCTTATCGATTTTGATGACTGTTGCCAGTCAAGTCGATATTCAGGGGTGGTGTATTGTATATCAACTTCTAAAAATTGAATAACTGTCCCCTGGGGAGGAACGATATGGCTCATGCCCGAGAGCCAATCGCCACCGCCGTTTCCCTTGTTGGTGCCGCGCTTACATGTTTTGTGATCGCTAAGGCCACCTGGTTAATGCTGCTTTTGGCGATTGTAGTCTTTTGCTTTGGTTGCTGTCTCTACAAGTTGATTGACAAGACGGATAAACCGGGCAAACGTGCTCGTCCTGCTTTGGATTCAATTTAAAAAACACGACCTACAATCGAATAACCCACAACCGAATAAAACTACAACTAAATAGAACTAAAACTGAATAGCCGACAATTTAATAGCCATTACAATTTAATAGTCCGCATCATCTAGCCAGGCGCCATCGTCTGGCTATTTGTTTGACTGTGTCGTTGGGGTGGTATCGGATACGGTGCTAGTTTGTTTTGTTGTCTTTTTGCGGTTAGTGGACCGTTTACTTGCGAGTGAGTCGATGTGCTCCTCAGGACAATAGATAAATTCTAGCAATTGATAAAAGTGCAAGTAGCAATGCTGTGACAGAAAAATAAAGTGCAATTCTAGAACCAGAGGATACAGTTTGGCCTTTTATATTTACTCCTTGCAAATGCGAGGCCATAAAAGCCAGAATGGAAGTCGATAGAAGAGTAAGAGGTAGTGCGTAATGCACCCATATTGTTGAAATTGAAGGGTTTGTCACCAGCCATAAAGATGTTGGCTTTGGTGGAGGTTCAACTGTGAGCGGGTTTTCGGGCGCTTTAATAGTGGTTTTCTTCTTTTGTTTGGTTTTGGATTCTTGTTCGGCTATGTCTATAAGTGAAAGACTGCTGGCGCATTCTACATAGACCTGATTATTTATCGAGCTTCTAAGTAGCTGTCCATTTTTGTCATATCCGCGCAGGAAAAATTTTACTGTCTTCAGTTTTTCGCCTCTGGCGTCCATGACTGAGGCGACTTGGGTATAACAGGCAATTCCGCAAGGCTGTGGTTTCTTCTCATCTATTCCAATCACACCGGATGCCAGGGCTGTCTGGGGATCTACGCCAACAAAAGAGTTGGCGGTTAGTACTTTGATTGGTATGGACAAAAGCTGCTTTGTGACTGGGTTTTCGAAGGTAAACTGATTGATAATGTTACTGGTAACAAGTTGTGGATACTCACCGGTACTCAAATACATTGTCTGAGCAAAGCCGGCTAGTTTATGCATTTTTGCTATAACTAGATGCTCAGGTTCGTTTATGCCGTAGTAGTCCAAGCCATCTTCGCTCTGGAGTATGGACTTGTTGTTGGCTAATATGATTTGTTTTTCCGTGACTGAGCCTGCCATTATTGCTAAAAGACCAGGCCAGTCAAACGCTACCTCATGGTAGGGCATCGCCACTGCTTTGTCATTGGATACAAGCCAGCAGCTATTATTGTTTAGCAAACGTACTTCTTTTTTAGCGTCGGCGGTAAGAAAGCGCTTTTGAATTGCTGACTTTGGCTCGGCTTTTGGCTGAAGTACTGCTTCAGTTGCCTTAGGCCGACACAATATAAAGACTAGAAGCGCAACCACTGCGACTGCGCCAATTAAAGGCACTATAAGTGATTTTAGAGTGCGAAGCGCCGATAAATTTTTAACGCCAGCTGAAGATGCTCGATTGCGACTTGCAAGAATTTTTGCGTAGTCAACACTTTGAGTGCTTTCTTTGCCCTCTTTTGATTCAAGTGAAGACGTAGCATTGGCATCTAATGCCAGTTCTCGCGCTTTGGTCTTTAAGTCACTAGAGTTTTCTCCTGTCATATATGTGAAATCAGTGACTTCTTCTCCGCCTTCGCCTTTCTCTTCGTCATGCTCCGGTAATTCAGAGAATGGTTTGATGGTATTTGAGTCCTTAGCTTGAAGACCAGGCTGAATACCATTTACAAGATAGTTGTAGGTCTTGATGATTTCCTGTGAGAGTGGCTCCTCTTCCTTCATACATTGCTTTGCTGTATCTAAAGCACGTTGTATAAGGGTCTTGGCTTCATTTTGACGACTCAGCGCATCGCTGATTTTTGCCATCCTCCAGAGTGTTTTTGCCGCCTCTGGGCTAACGTCGCCTTTGGTCGCGAGTACCAGGGCGAGCAATCTATTGTTCGTTCTTATTGCATCATTTAGTCTTCCGCTAACTTCAAATGTCTCAACTAGCCCTTCTAGGCATGGAATGAGAGCGCTATCTTCTTCGCCAAGGCTAAGCTCCTGGTAGCTCAATGTCTTTTCCAAAAGGGCAATGGCTTCCTTTTGGTGTCCTCCCTGACTAAGCTCCAGGGCTTCTTTAATTGTTTGTTCTACTTCGGCTTCAGTCATGCGGGTGTTTCTTTTCCCAATTGCAATTAGATTTATCGTACCCAGTGGATGGCAATTCGTTTCGGTATTGTATATGGTGTCATTGTCGTTGTTGCTCCATAAGTCCAGTCTGATTGCCATTTTGATTGGGTCTGAGGGCGTGTAAAACCTGCCGGTATGGGGCAAAATGCCTTTAAAGAATTGGCTCGCCAAGGGTAGTAATGAGTTTTTTAAAGAGACATGAATCAGGTGGTCGCGGTGTACATAAGCTGCCAAAACAGCCAATGCCGCCGACGTTAAAGCAACTGCAGGGGATATTTCAGGATATCACTCAACAGCCTGGTCTAATTTGCCATCTGACTTTTGGCGACCCGCCGGAAGAATACTTCTTGGCTGTGTTTAAGGACCGTCTTAAAAACGAAGTGCATTGGGCCCTTTATTTGGGTGAGGGTGATAACTCAATGATGCTTTGGGACCAACCCAGCAGTGATCCTGGCGCCATTTATCAGCTAATTACAGCACAGTTTCCTGGATTGGATTTAAGACCGGTAACCTTACCTATCAAAGACTCTTATCAGCAACCAGAATTACCGCGAGTAAGCCGTGATAAGGAGCCGACTGTTGAGACGCCCGCACCTAATTCCCGTGTCAGAGAAAGACCGACGTTTGAGGGCAATCTAAGCAATCTACAGATGCCAAACGTTTTGCAGTCCATTGCTATGAGCCGGGGCAGCGGCAGGCTCGAAGTAGAAAACGAATCCGAACAGGCCTTCATCTTCTTTCTTGAAGGTGTGCCTGTCCACAGTGTCAGTCGCGGACTGGAAGGTGAGTCTTCCTTTATCGAGCTAGTCTCCTGGGAGGAAGGTGAGTTTCGCTTTTACCAGGGCTCAAACTGTGAGCAGAAGACAATCAGGCGACGCATGGAAACCCTCTTGATGGAGGGATCAACACTTGATGATCAATACAAAGCTCTTAAAACTATGGGACTGAACGATTCTGCCATCCTTGTAAGAAAGACTGAACTGGCTGATGAAGAAGCCTTTAAATTAAAGCTCAAGAAAGGAACTGGCGCGGATGCGTTGTTGTGCAAGCAACTTTACGAGCTCAGTGGCAAGGCTCGTGCCATTGATGCAATCAGTAGACTTAGCGTACCTAAGGCTCAGTGGGTTCCTGTTCTATTTAATCTAGCGTCCTTAGATCTGGTTGCCTTTGAGCAAAAGCAAGCGCCGAGTAAAGAAGCGGTCACTGAAATTAAAGTAGATTGGACTCAAGCTCAAATCTCTGAACGAGTATTGATGCGCAATGACACGCAGATTTACAGTTATCCCACTTATCTTTACTTACTAAAAAACGAATTTCTTCGCTGGGAACGTTTTGGGCGCCCATTTTCAGTGATAATTCTTCAGATTTCTACTCCTCCCAGTGACCTGCATCCAGCAGGCGAACCCCTCTCTATTGCATTGGCTAGAGCTGTTGGTGAGCGCATAGTCAAACTGAAGCGCAAGACTGATTACTTTGCACACTACGAAACTTTTGCCTTCGCTCTGCTGCTAATAGAGACTGATAGCCAATCAGCTAAAGCCTTTGCAAATAGACTTGTTACCAACTTGGCTAGCGAGTCTTACAGTGATGGCTTCACTAACCACCAAATCAAGGTCAGGGCAGGATTTGCTTGCATTCCAGATGACTGCTCTACGCCAGAGTCTCTGCTCACGCTAGCAAGAGCTACATGATTACTTGAACAGGCTGTATAGTTTTGAATCACGTCTCCATATGACGCTATCAATTGCATAGTGCTGGGTGTTGAAGAAAATGTACGCACAAAGTATGAAAAAGTTGGGAGCAAGAGAGTGTATGAGTGTTGTTCTATCTAGCGCAACTGGTAGATATTTGTAGGCGAAATAACCGCAGGGCACCAGAATCACAAATACCGATAGGGTTAACAGCCAAGCTTTACTGTTACTGCTACTGGTAACTTGTTTGCGGGCAAAGCCATTTGCTTCTCCCTTTGCCGCAAAGTACAAGTATTGGAGTCCATGGGCAAACGGCACTATAGTTGCCTGAAAGCCATAGGGTTGAAAGAATGGTTGCAACCATAACCACAGTGCCACCATTGTCATAATTGTCGGAGCTGGAGGCAATTGTTTGGTTTGTTTGTAAATCGGAATGATCACTTTTGGCAAGAGTAAGACCAAACTTACAACAAAGACTAGTGCTGCAATTGCTTGCCACTCCTTGGGAAATTGTACTGGGCGGTAACCATAAAACTTGCTGTCTAAAATGGACAAGAATGTGTAGCCCGAAAGCAGGTTGAGAATCCATATGCTGTAGATGTTGTAACGCAAGAAAGCCTTTTGCTTATCATCAAGTCTATAGCCGTGTTTTTCGCCACAGGCTAAGGCTACGCCTAAAGCTTGCATACCATAGTGATAGCCGCTCATAGTAATTTGTAAAATCAACAAAAGTGATATTAATAGCTGACCAAGACTGTTGTATTTTGTCCAGTTAATGGCAATACCAATGGTGTTAAATTGTTGCTCGATATTAGCTAAGAGAGGCAAAGTCGATACCGGCACCAACCAGGTCATGGCGCTTGTAATTAGCAGTGAAATGATTGCTATTGGAAATATTAGAAGCGCAAAGTTATGCCTGAATACAAAGGCTCCGCCTTGCCAGTAAGCAAATCTAAAGGACCACATTGAGTGGCTGTAACTAAGCAGTGCTGGAAAAAAAAGTCCTGTTGCTGATAGTTGGGCTAATGCAATGCGGACGTCATCCCGAAGAAGAATTGACGGGTTTGTGAGAATCGCGCAGATAGCCATCACAAACAGGCTTGCACCGCCAACACAAAAAAGTTCCAAAACATTGCCCAGCTTCAATTTGCTGACTAGAAGTTGCAGTGTTTGATTCGATTGTGTTGCTGGAACATACATAGTCACAACTTTTGGATGTCTTTATTGCCCTTGCCTTACGAAGTCCTTGGGATCTTTTGAAGTGAGCCTTTGAATAGCACTTATTTTGCCTATTCTTTGTCGATAGATGGCTGCAACTTTTGCGTCTGTTGTTGAGTTGTAGCCATCCGTCGCTAACTCCATTGCTTCTTCGTACTTAAAAAGTATGAGTAATTGGTCGATGGTTTTGATTCGATAGTAGTCAGAGTCTGGATCTCTTTCCATCGTTTCGCGAAAGTATTCTAAAGCTTTTTCGTGCTCTCCTATCATGTCTAATGCCACTGCTTTTAGCATTATGTCAAAGGTTGTGCTCTCCTGTAAAAGACTCAGCGCATTGAGCTGACTCAAGGCTGCTTTACCTTCGCCTTGCTGAAGCAGAGCAAAGGCTAAATAACGTCTTGCGCTTGGACTATCGCGATCAGCTCGCACTACATTACATAATGTCGGTATGGCTTTTTCCAGGTCATTTTTGCGCAGTTGATCGTAGCCCTTTCTCAGCATTGCATGTGTCACGGACTCGCTATTGGAGTCCTTTTTTGTTGCCTGTGCTGCATCGCTATCGCCTTTGGCATTGCCTGTCTCTGTCGGCTGGGTCTGCGCAGATAATGCTGGTCTTGATGCAATACAAGCAACTGACAGAGCTAGCATCAAACTATTACTAAAAATCCCGGCGTGTCTCACACAAGCCACCTTTCATTTGGAAATCATTACGGCAATAAATATTTGGTTTTGACAATTGGACTTGTATAAGTCTGAGTAAAGTCCATCTGGTTGGTAAAAGTGCCACCAAAAAAGTATATCGGTGCTGGCAGTGTTACGGTGACTCTTGTTGTCACCTGTACAAATGGTGCTTGTCCCACGGGAGGAGCGCCGCCAAAGTCGTTATAGTTTACGGTATTGCCAACAAGTGTAATTGGAGAGATAAATGTGCCATCTGTCTTATGATTTTTTACCGATGCCTGGGCAAACTGTAAGGCCTTAATAGCGTTTGGTTGTTGGGCTGCGGCTCTAACCACATCTCTACAACATTTGTCATTTACTGAACAGCCAAAAATCAATAAGCAGAGATCGGCAGCAAATACAGCAAGTAGAACAAGCAAAAATCCACTAATCATTACTTCAATGAGGCTGAATCCAGACCTAGATCTTTTGGGCTGATAGTAGCCAGCTCTCATTTGTTTAGTCCTTGTGGATTTTCTACGGTGCTCTGTGATCTAACTACCACCGGAAATGGGTCTGTTAAACCAGGAATAGAAAGTCCGCCGAGTTGAACTCTCAATAGTGGTTCGATTTGTCCTGCAATTTCTACCTGGATATCAAAAATGTTGTTATCTGTATCTGCAGCAGCAGCCAGTTTTTGCCTACTTGTTCCTTTGCTGGTGATACCGCTCAAAACGTTTGTCTGGACTATGTAAACATTGACCGGCGGCGTCACTGTTATTCCGGGAAACCCTGAAGTGGCCTTTGTTGCCCAAAGATCAGCTGTATTTATAGCGGAGATGCCAATGGTGGTATCATCTTGGAATGTAGCGCACTTTGATGCTTGCATTGCAGCTTCTCTTGCAGCATTCCAAAAGAAAGCAAAGCGAATTGATGATGTCGCTAATATGAGCATGGGGAAGCACATCACAATAATCAGCCATAGTGCTACTGGCATTTCGGCAATGGTAGTGCCAGATCCTGTAGCCCTCTTAAATGATTTACTTCTCCCTCTCATCGACTCGCCTTTCTGAATTTTATGACTAACCCTGCACAAGTGATGTCAGCTGTCTAACTACATTGTTAAAGCTTGTGTCCAGGCTCCTTCTGGTGTTGGTGGGATTAGTCCAGTTATTGATGTAGAGTGCTCCCCCGTGTCCCGCTGTCTTTACAATACCAGTTGTACTTGTGTCGCTGTATTGAGCTTGTAGATATGGCGTCATTTGTCCGTTTTGTTGATCTAGTGCCACGATAAAAATAGGTATACCTAACGAATTGCATTGATCTGCAAAAGTCATCGCATCGTTAAAAGCTTGACCATTGCTAGTGGGACTTGAATATTTGTTGTTAGCTAAGTCCCGCGTCGGTACTTTATCGGTAACTATTACAATTGCCTTCATCGCTCCTTTGCGGCTACCTGTACCTTGTAAATCAGCCAGAGCTTCCTGAAGACCATGGGCTAGATTGCATCCACCATTTGGCTTCATTAATGTGCGGGGTCCGCCTGGCGCTATTGTTGTTGGTGGGGTAAGCACGTCCTTAATAGTTTGGTAGTTGTTTGTACCTTGTGCCAGACAGATGCGCGGTAATGCCACCTTGACCTTGCCAGCCACTGGGTATCCCCAGGATACTGCCGGTGCAACTTCTACATCAGTGTCACTCGCACCGGCTCGATCTGCAAAGGCGATAAATGAGAAGTGGCAGTCAGATGTCTGTGACACCTTTGTCATGAAATTGATCAGGGAGCTTTCTAAACTCCTTTTGGGTTCTAATCTCTTGTAAGCAATTAGCTCATAGGCTTCTTTGTAGCCTGGTTGAGCGATACCCTGAAGGTTCCACGATATCCAGGCGTCAGGAGCGACAGAACCGTTTTCCATGTTTCCTCTGGCTGCTTCTACCAGAGTATCCAAGTCATCAAAGGGATAAGCTGGGAAATCAGGATCTGTATAGCTCATAAAGTCTGTATTGCCATCAATATTGACGACTAAATCTGTAAACAAAGTAGGGTCAGGACTAAATGTGTTTGTCGCTTCGTAGTTGATTCTTCCGTCTGCCGTGAAGTGTGCGTAGGCTGGACTGATAAAAAATTTGTCAAAGTCTTTGATTGCCGGCTTATCGAATTGAGGCATTGCTTTGTTCGGACGCAGAAGTGCTGCATTGCCAATCGAACCATCTCCTGCATAACCAGGCCCAGGAGTCAGGTTGGCGGCACCCACTCCGCCCTGCGGTGGAATGCTGGGAGGGGCATCCCCAGGGACGCTGTCTTGAGTGATGCCTCGGAGTGGTTTGGTTGAGCCAGAGGGGCCTACTTCACTAAACTCTTTGGGGCAATTGCTAGTCCTGGGATCTCCGCCTGCTTCAAGATTTTGCGGTGGCAATCCGTTGACCTGACTGCCAGTCAAAGGCGGACAAAACATCCCCGCTATAGTGCCTTGATTGCCAGGCCCTGGACCAGCTCCTGGCTGAGTATAGATAATCCTGTCATTGCTACTTTGATCCCAATGTCTGCGGATAAGTGTCACGGGAGTCTGATCATCCATGGACCCTGAGGTATTGTCTAGAATAACGAGGTCAAGGGCAGGCATGCCAGACATCGCCTGGGCAGTGAATGTATAGGTCGAAACACCAATAGCCCCGAAGCCACCGGCGAATAGAGGATACGCATATGCACCGTGTACACGAAGTACGTTGGCTTGTTGGTTAGACGCCACAGGTTGCTTTGTAACAGGATCAACAAATTCAAAATAGACTTCGGTTTTACCAGGTGTCGGACTAAGAGCCGTCGCACTACTGCCGATAGTCACATTGCCATGGAGGGAGCTGCCAAGTACCGAATTCATCTGTAGTAAGTTCATGGCCACAGTTTTTGATTCGTTCTGTGCTGCACTTCCAGTCGCATTGCTTGATGCCATGGCCGCTCCACCTGCGAGACTTGCCATCTCCAGGCAGTTTCTGAGCTGCTCTCGAGCGAGTAGTATGCGGCTTATCTCGTATGTAACCATCCCGAGAGTACCGACAACAAAAATAGTCAATACTATGTTGAGTGCAAGGGCCGCCTGGCCCCGATTTCTGCGCATACTAACCACCACCACTGACAAAGCCCACCCCTCATACGTCGTACCCCAAACTCACAATTCTTTATCCCTAAAGGCGTATATTTAATTTGGCAGTCGAACATTGATTGTTCTTTTGCCTGGCTAGGCATCTACTTTGGCAATGTTTGCGGTAGGGATTTTTTCCACAGCCCAGGGATCGATCAGAGCGACTCTTTTTTCGCCTGGCAAAAATACAATATTGCGTTTACCGGGAGCGCACATCCAGTAACGCTGGCTTGCTAATTCCTTGAGAAAAGTGTCGTACTGAAACTCATTGACTGGTTCGTGAATGAGCATTTATCGGATAATTTCTCATTGCCTTGATGTAATCAGCCACAGGGTGATCGCTGAGCTGCTCTGCGGGTCTGCTCGCGAGTAAGTCGCTTACTGATTGAGCCTTTGAATTGTTTTGCTCTGCATTATCTAGCATCTGTTTTTGACTCTGTACTTTTTGATAGTAACTCCCCGGGCCGGCGGGGGGGGGGCCCCCGGGGGGGGGGGGGGGGGGGGGGGGGTGGGGGTTTTTTCGGGGGGGGGGGGGGGGGGGGGGGTTTTCGGGGGGGGGGGGGGTGGGGCCGCGGGGCTTGTGCCCCCCCCCCCCCGGCGGGGGGGGGGTTTTTTTTCTTGGGGCGTTGGGGGGTGGGGCGGGGGGGGGGGCCCCTTTTTGTGGTGGGGGGGGGGGGGTTTTTTGGGTTTTTTTCTGGGGGGGGGGCGCGGCCCCTTGCTGGGGGGGGGGGGGGGCCCCCGGCCCCAGAAAAAGGGGAGAAAGAGGAAGGCCCCCCCCGCTCTGAAAAATTTTTTGGTGGTTTTTTTTTTTTTTTTTTTTTTTTTTTTGTTTTTTTATGGCCCTTTTGTTTTGGTTTGGGGGGTTTGGTTTTTGGCGGCGGCCTCCCCCTGTTTTTTTTCCGAGAGGAAATTTTTGGGGGGGGAAACGCGGGGGGGGGGGGGGGTTTTTTTTTTTTTGTTTTGGTTTTTGGGGGCCCCGTTGGGGGGGGGGCGGGGGGGGTTTTTGTTTTTTTTTTTTCCCGTTTCTTGGAAGTTTCCCGTTTCAGGGGCTTGGTGTTTTGTGGGGGGTTTGGTGTGCCGGGAAAGGTTTTGGGTTTTTTTTTCGTTTTTTGGGGGGGGGGGGGGGTTTTTGGGGGGGGGGGGGTTTTTAGGGGGGGGGGGGGTTTGTTTTTGGGGGGGTTTTTTTTTGGGGTTTTTTTGTTTTTTTTGGGGGGGGGGGGGGGGGGGGGTTTTTGGGCTTTTGGTTTTGGGGGTTTTGGGTTTTGGGGTTTGGGTTTTGTTTTTTTTTTTTTTTTTTTTTTTTTTTTTTTTTTTTTTTTTTTTTTTTTTTTGGGGGGGGGGGGGGGGGGGGGGTTTTTTTTTTTTTTGGGGGGGGGGGGGGGGGGGGGGGGGGTTGGGGGGGGTTTTTTTTTTTTTTTTTGGGTTTTGGGGGTTTTTTTGTGTTTTTTTGGGTTTGGGGGGGGGGGGGGTTGGGTTGTGTGGTTGTGTCGGGGCTCGGGGCGGTGGGGGGCGGGCCCCTGGCGGCTTGGGGTTGGGGGTTTTGGGGGTGGTTGGGGGGGGTGGGGGGGGGGGAGAGTTTTTGTTTTTTTGTTTGTTGGGGTTTTTTTGTTTTTTTGTGGGGTGTTTTTTGTGTTTTTTTTGGTTGGGGGGGGGCTCCGGGGTTTGGGGGGGGGGGGGGGTTTGGTTTTTGGTGGGGGGGGGTGGGGGGGGGGGGGGGGGGTTTTGTTTTTTTTTTTTTTTTTTTTTGTGGGGGGGGTGGGGGGTTTTTTGGGGGGTGTTTTGGGGGGGGTTTGGGGGGGGTTTTTTTTTTTTTTTTTTTTTTGTTTTTTTTGTTTGTTTTTTTTTATTTTTTTTTTTGTGGTCTCTTTGTTTGGGGGTTTTTTTTTTTTTTTTGTTCCCTTTGTTTTTGGTTGGTGGGTTGGGGGTGGGGTGCCCGGGGTTTTTTGGGGGGGTGGGGGGGGGGTTTTGGGGGGGGTTTTGGGGGTTGGGTTTGGGGGGGGGGGGGGTGGGGGTTGTTGGTGTCGGGGGGGGGGGGGGGGGGGGGGGGGGGTTTTTGTTTTTGGGGGGGGGGTTTTTGTTGGGTGTTTTTTTTTTTTGGGGGGGGGGGTGTTTTTGTTTTTGGGGGGGGGGGTTTTTGCTTTGGGGGGGGCTTTTTGTGGTCCCGGGGGGGGTTTGGGGGGTCCTTCCTTTGTTTGGGGGGGGTTGGGGTGGGGGGGGGGGGCTTTTGGGTGGGCGGGGGGGGGTTTTGTTTTTCGTTTTTTTTTTTGTTTTTTTTTTTTTTTTTTTTTTCTTTGGGGGGTCGATCTAAAAGCACTTGTTTTATCTCGCCAGGCGCAAACGTTTGGCTATTTGTTTGACTTCATCTAACTTGCCCAGATAACAGACCACGAGATAAGCTAAGAGTCCGGTGCCACAAGAGATTGCCAGCGACGTAAAGATAACGAGCATGGTTTTGATTTTAACGGCTAGCACCATGGACGCTACCAGTCCCAGCACGATGGGATAGACCATCGCATACAGATAATAGCTAATGCCACCGCAGAGTGCTGAGGCTAAAAGCATTATGGCTACTGGCTTTACTAGTTTACCCGCACCCAGGTTGCCTATCTTTTTGCGTAGCAAAACAGATAGTAGTGTCAGGTTAAAGACTGTGATAAGACTTGTCGATAGCGCGATACCACCCAGACCCAGATGGAGTTGCGAGACCAACAGCCAGGTGATAAGGGCTTTGACAAAGATAGCAAACATGCCGACATGATAGGGAGTCTTGCTATCTCTATGAGCGTAAAAGACGCGTGTGATCAAGTCTCTGGCTACATAAAAGAAAATACTCGGCACTAAAAACAAAAGTACAGTAGTGAGAAGCTCAGTGGAGTGCTCGTTAAACTTGCCACGCTCAAAGAGCAAGCGCACAATTGGAGCGGGCACAGCAAGCAATATCGCCGACATGGGCAGGGCTAAAAACCAGAGCAGTGTCAGCGCCTTGCGCAGCTCGGCTTTGAGGTCGCTTATCTTGTCCTCTGTGACGTACATGGTAAAGCGGGGCAGGATTGGCACAAGCATAGCTGTGAGTAAGACGCCCAGAGGCAGTTGTACGAGACGATTGGCGTTTACTAGAGCAGTCCAGCCGCCCTCCTCTATCTGTGAGGTAAAGAACACGTCTACATAACTATATAGATAGCCAATCGATGTGGAGATTGTCGCTGGCCAGAGCATCTGGATGTACTCCTGCATGCCTGGCTCCATCTTGCCAAAGAGATTGAGTCCTTTGATGGTGGGACTGGCTCTGAGCATACCGGGGAGCTGCACTATGAGCTGCCCGATAGCACCTACCAGCGTGCCTGCTGCCAGGCAGATGCCACCGTATTTATTAAAGCCGGTGACACTGATGATAATTGCTAGTGATGCTACTGCTGGTGCCATAGAAGGCCAAAAGAATTGATTATAAGTATTGGAGATACCGCAACCAATGCCGACCAGACCTGCTATCAAAATGAGAGGAGACATGACGCGCAGTTGGCTCACTGTCTCTTGCCAAAAGATTTGCTTGTCAGCAAGCGTGCCTGAGCCTGGTGCTACGATAGGCACTATATACGGTGCTGCCAAAAATACCAGGGCTGTAATCAGTCCCATCACAAGACCGGTCCAGACCAATAGTTGTATGGTCAGTCTGCCGCAGTCTCCACTATCTTTGCGCGGGGTAAGCACAGTTACAGCTGATGAGTGGAATGGTCCACCAAGACCACCAAACAAAACCAGGATATTGCCAGTAAATAGCGTGGCCACGTTAAAGGCATCGGCTATCCTGGTCGTACCAAAATACTGCAAGATGATGATGTCGCGCGCCAGTCCGGCAAACTTAGAGAGCACAGTAAGTAAGGCGACAAGACTAAAAGTCTTGCCCAGGCTTGGTTGTTTTTGGCTGGTTGGCTTTTTGTCAGAATCTACTGGAGCGGGCGGACTGCTATCGATAACGGTCGAGTCAGGCGTGCCCTCGATGATTTTATCGTTAGCGCAATCCACTGTCTTCAACGGATCCGGCTGGTCCGAGTTCTTTTGCATATTTGACCGACGGCGCTTCTACCGGTTTGATTTTAGCATTTTTGTCGGCTTGTCCCGGCAGGATGTCTGGGCTGATATTGAGGTAGCGCGCGGCATCCAGAGCAACAGCATTAAAGACAGGACCGGCTACAGTATTGCCCCAGCGACCATCTGTCTGTGGGCTGTCGATGACGGCAAGGCAGAGTAGCTGCGGGTTAGAGGCGGGTAAAAATCCGATAAAAGATGCGATCGTCTGACCAGCAAGATAACCACGTCCGCTAGCAGTTACCTTTTGTGCGGTACCAGTTTTTCCCGCAACGTGATAGCCTGGGATTTGTCCCGCTATTTGTGTGCCTTCGGCAATGTTTTGAGCGAGTAAGCCTGATACATGCTTGGCTATTTCGGCAGAGATAACGCGGCGACGTTTTGGCTCGGTCCATTTTTCGGTGACACCGGTGCGAGGATCGTATACACGTCTGATGATATGCGGTTGTACCCAGGTGCCTTCGTTAGCCAGTACACCTACTGCTGCCACTAGCTGTAGTGGCGTCACAGCAATTGCGCCCTGACCAAATCCTGTGGTGGCCTGGTCGATTGGTACCCAGCGCTTCCAGTTGAGCAAAAGACCGGCGGACTCACCAGGCAAATCGATGCCGGTGGGCTTGCCGAGCCCAAAGTCTGAGAGTTTGTCATAAAACTGTTTGGGGGTCATAGCCATACCAATCATCGCCGACGCGATGTTGCTGGAGTGAATAAAGAGACCCTTTAGATTGATCAGACCGTGACCACCATCGTGGTTGTGGATGGTGCGATTACCGACTGTTAGAGAGCCACCATCATAAAAGGTGGCGTTTTGCTTGATGGCACCGGTCTCAAGACCAGCGCTTACAGTGACAATTTTAAAAGTCGAGCCTGGCTGGTAGACATCTACCATCGACCAGTTCTTCATGTATTCGTATTTATATTTTGTGTAGTTATTGGGGTCAAAAGTAGGATAGTTTGCCCAGGCTAGTATTTCGCCGTTATGAGGATCGGCCAGGATAACAGAGCCGCGTTGTGCGTGCGAGTGACGGCACATAGCATAGAGTTCTTTTTCGGCCAGATGCTGGAGATAATTGTCGATAGTCAGCTCGACATGGCGACCAAGCGGCGGTGTGATATCCCATGAGTGCTGGCTGTTTGGCACCATGATAGTGCGACCATGACCGTCGAGTTGAGGCTTGGGGATATTGCCAGTATCAGTGAGGGTTTCGTGTAGTGCTTGCTCGACTCCGCCCTGACCTTTTGTATCCATGTCGGTATAACCAAGCAGTGTTGCTGCCAGTTTGCCTTCGGGATATTGTCTAAAAGGTCTTGATACCACGTCGATACCAGTCCAGTTGAGGTCCTGGATTTGATCGATAGTCTCTCTATCAAGGTGTCTGGCCAGAGTAACAATGGGATAGCCACTGTTGAAAATTTTGATGATTTTGGCTTCGGGCTCTTTGATGATGGCAGCCAGGATTCGAGCTGATTCGTCGACATCTTTTTTGAGCAGTTTGATGTGCACAAAGACATCGTATCTGGTGGTATCAACTGCCAGTGGCAGACCACGTCTGTCTGTAATAGCGCCGCGGTGCACCAGCATGTTGTGCTGTTGTCTTTGAGTTTCGGCTTTGGCTACTAGTGTTTTGCCTTGATAAATCTGCAAATAATAGAGACGACCGATGATCGCTAGACCACCGATACAAAGCAAGATTTGCCAGATCCTCAGACGCCAGAGCGGACTACGGGGGTGTCGCTTGATAGAGCGATTACGCACCCTTGGCTCTCTTTCTTGGAGGTCTCTGGCCACCGTTACCTTTCACCTTTAAAATCTGGACAGCAAAAATCAGGACTGCTTAAGCCTTACTAATATTTAGTTGCCGGTCCTTATATATAGCAATCAGTTTGTCACTGACAACTATATTTTAGTAGCCGGTCATCAGTGGCAGGTGATGCTTAGCAGGTTTAAATGCTATTAGCCTCGGGGCTGGCACTTCAGAAACAATTTTTACTTGCTCAGGCACTTGCAATGTAGTGTGGTTAGCAACGTTTTTGCTCAGGTCTTGATATGAGATCAACTGCAGCAAACGTTGTGACAACTCGGTGTTTTGCTCCATCAGGCGGCGGGCTTGCTCTTGCATGCGACCGACAGTGTGGGATTCGTTAACATCGAGACCATATGTAAAGATGGCGATACCGCAAAGAGCGATAAGTGATGCTTGCATCACTCTATTGATGCGGAGCAAAACTGGAGTCTTGCGGCTCTTGACTACGGGGTTTTCTAATGGAACTAAATGAGGTCTTGACTGGTCAGCCTGTTGACGGGGGACGGAAGTCCTGACAACGCGCGCTGTATCTACTCTGGGTTGAGCTGAGCTGGCAAATGCAACAGGCATGCTGCGCTCGACTGGAGATTCCAGTAATGCAACGCGAGCTGTTGTCTTAGGTGCTGTACTCCGTACGCTGTACGAGCTGTACTCGTCAATCAGTTGGCGTCTTTGAGTGCTTACCATATATACTCCCTAATTCAGCTTTTGGCCTGCACGTAGTTTAGCACTACGACTCCGGGTGTTGGCAAGTAATTCTTCTTCAGAAGCGGTAATAGGTTTACGTGTGATCGTAAGAAAATCTACAGTTTTGTGGCACTGACATAGAGGCACTCTAGGTGGGCAAATGCAAGACTGGGCGGCGGTTTTGAAAAATTGCTTAACGACTCTATCTTCGAGAGAATGAAAAGTTATAACAACAAGTCTGGCACCAGGTTTGAGGACAAGTGATGCTTCCTGCAAAAACTCGGTAAGACTGTCGAGTTCGGCATTAACAGCCATTCTTAGAGCTTGGAATGTGCGAGTGGCCGGATGGATGCCGGATTTTGTGCCACCACCGGCAAGGCTAAAATTTTTTCTGCGATTTTTTTTATTTTTATTATCGGTAAGTGGAGCGAGGCAGCGGGCCTAACTATTGCTGATAACTCTAAGGTACTGTTAATGGGGCGATGCTCAACAATTCGTCGTGCAATTTTTCTACTGTGTCGCTCTTCTCCATATTCAAAGATTATGTTTGCGATATCTTCTTCGCTCCAATGATTAACAATATCGGACGCAGTTAGCTTTTGGCTGGTATCCATGCGCATATCCAGCGGGCCATCCTTTTGGAAGCTAAAGCCCCGGTGAGGTTGATCGATTTGCATCGATGAAACACCGAGGTCGGCGATGATGCCACCATCAACGGTATTGATATCGTATTTGGCTAGTGCTGCTTTTAGATATCTAAAGTTTGAATGTATTAACGTCACCTTGTCGCCAAAGCGCTCAGATAGCCTGCTTAGCGTATTTAAATCCTGGTCAAAAGCGACGACTTTTGATTTGCCATCTGTGGCCTCGACGATACCGGCAAGATGACCGCCAGCACCAGCTGTGGCATCAACGTAGGTGAGCCCTGGTCGCAAATCCAGCAGATCGAGCGCTTCTTTGAGCATGACCGGGTAGTGCTCTTTGCTGAGCCCACCTGCGCTCTCCTCAATTTGCTCGCTGTCTATATCATTCATATTTACTTTGAGGCTAATGTTAACCACGTCTTTGCGCAAGGCTGATTTACTCACCTTGTAACGTAAAGGCTCCGCTTTTGCGGAGCCTCTAGTCATTACTGTTTTATTTGTTTAGCCCTGGCTTGGTCTATCGGTCACGGCTGTGCGCTTCTCTCGGTCTCTGTGGCGGCTGACAAAGTCGACGTCCCAGCAGAGGAAATAGATTATGTGCATGCTAAACAAACCGACAAGGGCGGATACGGCAAGTGGGTTTAGCCAATCTGGTTTGTCAGGGAATAGATTGAGTGAAAACGCCACCTGGCTCATGATTATCGGGGCAAAGAAGAAGAAAATCACTGAAAGTAGCTGTCTTGTGCTGGCTGTTGTACCAGCCCAGTGCCATCTCAGACCGTCCCACCAGTAGGTCGGGGCGATTTTAAAACCAAGGCGGTTGGCGGGAGTGAGCAATCTGCCGCCACGGAGTGCCACATAGGAGCGCTCACAGGAGCTGCAATTGAGGCATTCGGTCAAGCCGTAAGGCTCTAGTAGACCGGTCGAGCAGCGCGGGCAGGGGTAAGACTGACTGGCGTTGATGATTTGTTGCCGGAAGGAAAGATTTTGGTATGAAGAGTTGAACATCTCTTATCTCCGCCAAATAAAAAGGGGCGCTAATGCAGATGCCACTCACTGGGCACAGTGAAGCGCCAGGGCCGAGACGCAATGTCTTAATCCTGAAGTGCAACCTGAAAATCTGCTGGTATTTGTTAGATACCCGCTATTTGCCCCGCACTCAACAAGTCAAGAGGAGATTTTAGCAAATTTAATAAATGTCAGGAGAAGAATGTCCTTGGACTGACCCGAGCGTCAGTGCCACTAGCTAAAATACGGGTCTTTGCGGCTAGCACCCAGAGCTCCCACCGCCAGCATCAGGCGGAAGGCTTCTTCGTAGTGTTTTGACTCAATAATGATTTGTCTGGCTGATACCCGTTTGATATTAGGGATAAGCTCGGCAGCATCAGCCATTGACGGGTCAAACATGGTTATTTCAATCTGACAGGGGCAAGTGGGCTGATAAAGCTGCCAGCGTTCTTTGCTGTCAGCTGCCAGGGCTGCGCCTGCTCTCAGGGCTTTGAGTGTTTCTTCGTAACAGGGGAAGACCGCTGAATATCTCGAAACTGACTGTTTGACCTGGACTGTGACAATATTGCCCAGTAGTTCAGTGGCTTCTTCAATAACCGCGTCATCTCCGGTAAGCATTGCCACCGGTACACCAAATGCGCCAGCAAGAGCGGCATTGAGACCGGTCTCGCCCACTGGTACACCGTTGAGTTTGACCTCAAAAATATTTGAGCGCGATATGTATGGCTGAGCACACCGTGAGGGTGACCAGCCCGGGCGTGATAGCCGACAAAAACAGCAAAGTCAGGACGCAGTCCATCTCCAGCGCTTTTGCCAGTATTGATGCCGCTTACCATGCTAAATGGCTTTTGCCAGCCACTGCGCACACTTACTGCTTTGTCGCTAAAAATTTCTTCTATATGTAGGTTACGCATGTCCCAGTGACTGTCGTTAACTACTATCTCCTCGACGCCACTGTCGAGCAGTCCCTGTATTACAGCATTGGTCTCGTCATGCATCAGTTTGAGGGCGCGGTTATAGCCTGGCTCATTGGGCTGGGTCTGACTGCTGTGGATAACGCCATTGACGCCTTCAAGATCGACCGATATATATGCTTTCACTCTTTACCCCTGGTTTTTGCCCCCTTAATATTAAGGGTAAATCGACTGGCTTTGTAGTCCTGCATGAGAAGCATGTCAAGTACGAATTGGCAGTTCTGTCGTATCATCTCTAATGTGCGTTTCAGGGATTTGAATTGTCCATCTTGGCAACCGGGAAGACTATCACTAATAAAAAGAGTGCGACTGCCCAGTCTCACTTGCCAGCTCAAAAACGTCTGGCATTTGAAAAAATCCACGGTTTGGGCAATGACTTTGTCATAGTGGATGCCGCAGTCCTGGGCACAATTTTTGATACTGATGCCACAGGCAGCAGTGCTTTAGCCAAGCAATCGGAGCCTAATGACTTAGCCGCGAGTTTGCGGTCACAGTTGTCCCGACTGGCTGTCCAGGTCTGCGACAGGCATAAAGGGATTGGGGCGGATGGCTTGATTGTCGCCATCAGAGCCGGTCATCTAGTGGGTGGCGGCAGTGTTTACGCCCAGGCGCTCAAACAATTTGTCAGTCAGTACAAAGACGGCGCTAGTGCTGACTTTAGCTGGATCTATATAAACTCAGACGGCTCTTACAGCACCATGTGCGGCAATGGCTTGCGTTGTTTGGCGCTATTTATCGCTCGCCAGGGTTGGACAGCTGGTCTGGCTCAGCCTGAGGCATTTAAAATAAGCCTCTCCGACTCTACTGTCACAGTCAAAATCCGCTCCCTCACTGGCGACTCTACTGGTGGTGGCGCCGATAAGGCCAGCGTGAGCACACTACTGGCACCGCCAATTTTTGATTGTGAGCAAGTACCGGTGGTCTATGCCGGCGCTAGCTCAACAGTAACCGAAATGGTCGATACACCTATTTTGCTGACCGAGGGCACTGTCTACGGTACAGCTGTGAGTATGGGTAATCCACATGTGGTTATATTTGCCCCAAACCGCCCGCACCCTGGTGAGATGGAGTGGGCTGGATATCCCCTGGATATGCGCGCTGGACGCACAATTGTTGGGCAAGCAGCAAAATCAAAAAAAACTTCTTTGCTGGCACTCTCTGAGCAAATCCAGTCACTGAGCCTTTTTCCCTCAGGGGTAAACGTGGAATGGGTGCAAGTCGTGAGCCCCTCCCAAGTACATGTCTATGTGGTCGAACGCGGCTGTGGGCCTACGCTTGCCTGCGCTAGCGGGGCTGCTGCCGTTGTCGCCGCCGGAGTCAAACAGGGGCTCCTCAAAAGGCAATGCTGTGTTATTCTTCCAGGTGGAAATCTAGATGTTGATTATCTGGAAGGTGACATGCAGGATCAAATCGAACTGACTGGCGATGCTAAGTTTGTGTTTGAAGGAGAGATCCTGCTTGACCCTATGGCACTGACTGGCGGTAACTCCGTTTTTGAAGCGGGGGCTAAAATCTAAAATGGAAGCCGATCAAAGACGCGAATGGATGAAGAGCCGACGCAAAATGCGTAAGGCTGCGCGTGGTGCCAGGCTGAGACGTCAGACTCTACGCTTTATGCTTTTGTGTGGACTTTTGTTTTGTGGCGGTGCTTGTTTTACCCACATGCCCTGGAGCGTCCACAACGAAAAAACTCAAATCGTTTTGCGCGGCAACTCTGTGGCCAGCAAAGAGCAGGTGCTCAAATTGCTAGGCAGCGCGATGGATGTGCCGATATACAGACTCGATCCCAAACAATTAGAAAAACAATTGGCTTCACTAAAAGCTGTGCGCTATGCCTTTTGTGCGTCGCTACGCTCTGCCGCAACCCAAGTTAGTTGTCGAAGTCCTGGAAGAATATCCCTGGGCAAGCTTTAGCACTGACCCCAAATTGCCACCAGTGGCTGTTATTGCTCAGTCCGGTCGTTTTATCCCGATTAAGGATTTCCCTAATGTGGTCAAACCACATATGGTTATCTACGCTAATCCAAACTTTAAGCTGACCAGTAGAGAAGTAACTCAATGGGCTAGCTGGGCTAATTACATAACCGAACAAACCGGTCGACCAGTCGATAGCATCGACATGAGACAGCCCTTTGATGTCCGCATCCAAAACGGCGATCTTGCTCTCAAGCTCGGTATGCCTGATACCACTCTTACTCGTCGTCTTGGCCGTCTTGTTTCGATTTTGCCAACTGTGGAGACCTATGTCGACAGACTTGAATACATCGATCTCGGTCTCGATAACAGCATCCCGCTCAAAGTTTCTAAAAAACCAATCAAGCGTCTTGATGATAAGCAGCAAACTGCCGCAGCCGATCTCTCTACTGGTAGTACCTCTGGTAGTGCCACTGCTAGCGGTGCTATGACTGCCACTGCCATGCGCGGTGAATCCGCCACATTGTCTGTGCCAAGCGGTTCTAACGCCAATATTTCTGGTAGTACAGCCGGGATTGTTTCTGGCAGCACCACCATCAATCAACAAACTGCTAGCAGTCCAAACGGACAGCCGCTTTAGGTTTTAGTCTTGAATTTGCTTATTTAGCCCTGAGCGTTATTAGTCTGCTAGCTATTTCTTGTGTCCTTGCTTTTTGGCTTCTTCCCAGAGCCCATCCCACTCTGCAAGAGTGAGATCTTGTAGTGGCTTTGGTGTCATCGATTCCATGGCAGCAAATCTTGTGCGGAATTTATTCATCGTTTTGAGCAAGCAATCCTCTGGATTGAGTCCGTGCCAGCGCGCTACATTGACCATACAAAAGAGCACATCGCCAAATTCTAGCTCGATGTTTTCTTGAGCTTGACTCATCTTTTGCGGCTCAGTTAGCTCTGGACTGGAGATTGCTTCTTTGAGTTCGAGTACTTCGCTATCCAGTTTGTCCCAGACATCTCCCTCTTTTTTCCACTCAAAACCTTTGTCCACAGCCGCTTCTGAAATCTTTAGCGCCTGCAGTAGTGCGGGCATGCCTTTGGGGATATTGCCGAGAGCACCGCCTTTATCCTTTTTGTCTTTCTTTTCTTGTTCTTTGATGTCTTTCCACTGAGTTACCACTTCATCAGCTGACTCCACCGTACTGTCGCTAAATACATGCGGATGGCGGCGGATCATTTTTTGATTGATGGCCTCTGCTACTTCTTCGATATCAAAATGCCCATCGTCCTTTGCCACTTGGGCGTGCAGGACAATTTGCAAAAGCAGGTCGCCCAGTTCTTCTTTTAGTAAGGTCGGATCTTCGAGGTCGATGGCTTCCAGCACTTCGTAGGCTTCTTCGACGAGGTAGCGTTTGAGGGTCTTGTGGGTTTGCTCTCTGTCCCAGGGACAGCCGTCAGGCGCCCTCAGTCTGGCTATGGTCTCGACAAAAAGGGTGAGATTTGAGGCTTTTGGATTTGTGATCAAAGACATTATTTAGATTACTATGGCTTTCAAGGTGATAAAACAATAGGTAGCCTTGGTCAAGGCTTGGTAGTTATCTGACAAGAGATAGCTTATCAATACTCACTCCTCAATAGGTTTATTGTCACGTGGATATTTGTGTAATTGGAGCTGGCTATGTAGGACTTGTAACCAGCGCTTGTCTGGCCTACCTCGGTAATCAAGTGACCGCCGTCGAAGTCAGCGAAGAGCGTCTCGGCAGCTTGCGCAAGGGACTGGTGCCGTTTTTTGAGCCTGGACTGCAAGAGTTTGTGCAGACCACCAGTCAATCTGGCAATTTGACCTTTTCGGATAATTTAGAGAGTGCCGTCAAAAAGGCTGATGTTATTTTTATCGCCGTAGGCACCCCCTCGCTCCCCAACGGTGAGCCCGACCTCTCCCAGGTGATGGTTGTCGCCCGGGCCATTGGAGCATCTCTTGATAGCTCTAAGAGACGCATTATCGTAAATAAATCCACAGTACCGGTCGGCTCAGGCAACTGGGTCGAAATGCTCGTCAGCCAAGGCGTACAAAACAAGCAGACCGTCCCTGCCGGAGCCGGTGGCAACTCAGCCGTGAGCTTTGCTGTTGTATCCAACCCAGAATTTTTGAGAGAAGGCAGCGCTATTGCTGACTCCTTTTATCCAGACCGTATCGTCGTGGGTGCCACCGATGACACCTCAGTAGCTGTCATGCAAAATCTCTACAAGCCAATCACCGAGCAGACATTTAAGGCGCCATCATTTGCCAATCGCCCTGAGGGCTTTAAGCATGTGCCCTTTGTTGTTACCGACCTGGCTAGCGCTGAGCTCATTAAATACTCTGCCAATGCCTTCCTGGCGATGAAGATAAGCTTTGCCAACGAAATCGCTGGTCTGTGCGAAAAAGTCGGTGCCGATGTGCGTCAAGTCGCTCAAGGTATCGGTCTTGATTATCGTATCGGTAAAGCGTTTCTCAATGCTGGCGTGGGTTGGGGTGGTAGCTGCTTTGGTAAAGACGTCAGCGCCCTGATGCAAGTGGCCAAAGAGTATCACTACCCCACATCACTATTAGAAGCGACTGTGGCTGTCAACGACAGACAACGTCTTGTTGTTATCAAAAAGCTCCAGGAAGAACTCAAAATCTTGAAGGGTCGCACTGTTGGTTTGATGGGATTGTCCTTTAAACCAGATACAGACGACTTGAGAGATGCTCCAGCCATCACCATCGCCTATCAGTTGCTCAAGATGGGCGCTAGCGTCAAAGCTTACGACCCAGTAGCCAACGACCGCGCCAAGCATCTCCATCCCAATTTAGAGATCACTTATTGCGCCAATGTCGATGAGCTAGCCTCTGGCACAGATGCTCTGGTGCTTGTCACTGAGTGGAAAGAATTTCAAAATCTCGATTGGAAAAAACTGGGCAAAGCAATGCGCTGGCCACTGCTCATCGATGGACGCAATGTCCTCAATGAAGACGAAATCGGTAAAGCTGGTTTGACATACGTGGGAGTTGGACATTGAGAGTACTCATCACCGGTGGTGCAGGATTTATTGGCTCGCATCTGACTGACAGATTGATGAGCGAAGGTCACAATGTGGCTGTGATGGACAACTTCATCACAGGTAATTACAAAAACATAGCTCAGCATCAAGCAAGCGAGCGTTTTGAGTTTTATCACCACAATGTAAGCAACCACATTCATGTGCCTGGCCCTCTTGATTGGGTGATTCACTTTGCCTCACCGGCATCTCCTGTGGATTACCTGACCTTGCCGATTGAGACACTCAAGGTAAACAGCCTCGGCACTCACAATACACTCGGTCTGGCACTAGCTAAAGGTGCTAAATACTTCCTCGCCAGTACCTCAGAGGTATACGGCGATCCTGAGATGCATCCACAGCCTGAGACCTATTGGGGTAATGTAAATCCTATCGGTCCTCGCGGTGTGTACGATGAGTCCAAGCGTTTTGCCGAAGCCATCACCACTGCTTATCACCATAAACATGGTCTTGATACTCGCATCATCCGTATCTTTAACTGTTATGGACCGAGACTGCGTCTAGATGATGGACGTGTGGTATCAAACTTTATTGGTCAAGCACTGACAAACAAACCAATCACCATATATGGTGAAGGTCAACAAACTCGCAGCTTCCAGTATGTCTCCGATCTCGTCGATGGCATCACTAAGCTAATGGGAGTAGAGCACCATCTACCAGTCAATCTCGGTAACCCCGAAGAAAAAACTGTAATGGAACTCGCTACTATTATCAAAGAGTTGACTGGCTCCAAAAGCGAAATCATCAAAAAGCCACTGCCAGTGGATGACCCCAAACGTCGTCTGCCTGATACAACTAAAGCAAAAGCATTGATTGGCTGGAATCCTAAGAAGGATCTTGTCGAAGGTCTGACTGAGACTATCGAATGGTATCGTCAGGAATTGAAAGAACTGGCTACTGCGCATAAATAGTAGGGTGCGGAAAGCTTTTTATTAGTAGTAAAGGGACCTGATGTTTTCAGGTCCCTTTACTTTTGTCTTGAAATTGAAAAATTGAATTTTTGAACTTTTTGGGGGCGCCCGCCGTAGTACCTCTTATATCGCAGTGGTTATTGCGAGAAATACAGCTGTTTTTCTCGCAATAACCACCACAAAGGAGGTAGGCTATGCCAGCCAGAGCACGACGCCCGTCACCATTTTTAAGGTTTCTTCACGGGCTACCCAAGGGATACATTTTTACAAGTCGCGATTTGATTCCGTTTGCTCCGCGCACAACGATTGATAGCTCTTTGTCGAGACTAGTAAAGAGTGGAACTCTCGAACGTTTAGCTCGTGGTGTTTTTAGATTTTTTGCTCCATCAAATAGGAAGGTCTCTGATAAGCAATTGGCTGCCATAAAGCGAAGAGCATTTGGTCGCAAAATCGCCACAGTAGCAACAGCTGTTAGTCGAAATTGCATCGAAAGATTGAATGACACTGGACGGGAGAAGCTAAAGCCATCTGATGTCACACTGGTGTCAGATGGTAGAACAAGCTCGTTTTTGAATCATCAGGATTGCACTCGTATAAATTGTAAGAGTGTTGCAATGCGTATTAAGGGGCTAGGCGAAAGCCTTGCCGGACGAGCGCTTCGCGACCTCTGGCTCTTAGGCAATGGAGTAACATGCAGCAAAGATGTAATAACAGCATGGCGAAAACTACCACCGAGAGAAGTAGCAAAAGTACCGTCACTCAAGAAATTGTTGCCTGATTGGTTAGTTCGGCTTTTGCCACCAACTCCTAACCATGTGCTAGAGCAGTTGATGATTAGGCCAATCAAAAGACCAGTCGTGATAAAGCCAATGGTTCTACCAGCTCAAAGCAAGAATAACGCTCAAGAAGAGATAGAAGAAGGAGAGTTGAGGCTTAGACAGGCTAAAGAGCTTAACGACTGGCTTGATGAAATCGACAATGGAGACTTTGAATTCCCATGATCGTCCCGAAAATTACAGCGATTTAGGACTTGCTCCAGTAATTCAATGTTCACACAAAGCACCTTACATAGATCTATTCTGTAGTTATAGTGTTGGATGATATGGTGTTTTATGAGTACCCTTGTGGAATCTTCTAGAGAGACGGCTCTTCCAACTTTGCCATATGCCATGAGCCGTCGCCGGCTCGGTATTTGCTATGTTGGCACGATTGTCACACTTTGTGTGATTGGTCTATCCACTGGCGCGATAGTCAATTGTTTCGGTGCTTCTGACAATCTTTTGCGCAGTTGGTTCTTTAATATTGTCAAATTTGTCATTTGCTTTACCGCTTTTTCCCTGCCCTTTGATCTGGCTGGCTTTGCCATTGAGCGCCGCTATCACCGTACTGAGCAAAGTCTGGCAAAGTATTTGCAGACATGGTCCAAGGCTGCCTTCAAGCATGCTTTTTTGTTTTTATCGGTGGCTGTATTTCTTACCTTTATCAATCGGCTCTTTGGTCTTGCTGGCGTGCTGCTTGGTACCAGTACTTTGTCCCTACTATTGATAGCAAGGCAAACTGAGATTGCTCGTTTTTACTCTGGTATGCTATTTGAAGAACCATCGCAATTTTTGCGTGCGGACTTCCCCCAAAACAGAGCCGGTGCTTCGCCGCTAATTATTGCTCTAACAGAGGAGCGCTGCTTTAGTGGCGGTATAGTTGGACTGCCTGGTGCTGAGGCTATTGTTATACCGCGGTTTTGGCTCAATACTTTTAGCAAGCAAGAGCTATGGGCTGAGATTACCAGGCGCAATGCTGCCATCGCCTCTGGTGCTCACAAGCGTGGAGTGATCTTAGCCGTGGTCTTTACCAATCTAGGGGCATTGCTTGCCTATCTGCTCACCACTCAAGTGTCGCATCTAGCTGTCGCCTCATCTGCTGGTTTGATATCGATGTCTTGCTGGTTTAGCTTGTGGTCATTTGTTGGTCTTTTGATCCTGCCTTACTTCAGTCGTAACGCCGTATATGAAGTAGATCGGTTGGCGATTGAGCGCTCTGTCAGTGAGGATCTTTTGTGGCAGAGCGTGACTAAGATTGATAAGTATTTAGAGGATGAAGCCACACGCAGTTTATCGGTAGATACGATTTTTCATCCGATACCGACAGTGACCAGACGTATGGCTGAGCTCAAAACTCCATCTCTCAAAAAGGCTGGTGCCTGGCATGCCGCTCGCTATAGTGTGATGTTATCGATACTGGGTCTGGGACTACTTGGCCGCGCTGTTCACTGCAATGCCGGCAAACCTGAGCTATGGGCTCTTTTGCCGGCAGATTAGCAGCGCATGTTGGGTTTCCTGGCTGGCAATAAGGCAACGGTTGCCCAACTGCCAGCTCGTTTTATAGTACCGAAGTTACTTCGGCATCGACGATATCGTCGTCTGGTTGTTTGTGGCTGTGCTCATGGCTGTGATGATCGCCATTGCCGCCATTATTACCGTTTCCGCCATTGTCGCCGTTATGTCCATTATGACCATTGCCCGGGGCTCCCCCGCTAGCGCCTTGCTCTTGAGCACTGCCTGGGGTCGACATATCCTGACTGATCATCGTCATTAGACTTCTTAAGTCTACGATGCCTTTCTTAATTACTTCCATTGATTCATTTCGTTCCAGCTTCTGTCGCATTTCGGCAATTTGCAAAAGTGCTCTTGAGCGATTTGTTTCTCTCACTTTGTCAGCACCATCTTTGAGCTGGTGCTCCACTAGATAACAAACCTGATCTGCTTCGTTGCGTGTATCGGCAGCGGCTCTTACTTCTTTGTCTACGGCAGCATTAGCTGTAGATTCTTTGACCAATCTCTCAATATCTTCTTTTGTCAAATTGGTGCTCGCTGAGATTGTTATCTTTTGCTCTTTGCCAGTGGCCTTGTCTTTTGCTGCTACATTGACGATGCCGTTTGCATCTATATCAAACGATACTTCAATAGCTGCTTGTCCCCTCTGGGCCTGCTGGATACCATCCAGTCTAAAGTTACCCAGGGTCTTATTGTCTCTGGCCATGGGACGCTCACCCTGGAAGACATAGATATCTACTCCCGGTTGATTGTCTTCAGCCGTAGAAAAAGTCTGTGACTTGTGGGTGGGGATTGTGGTGTTGCGCTCTACTAGTTTTGTAAAGACACCACCCATGGTTTCAATACCAAGAGATAGTGGCGTGACATCAAGTAGGACAACATCGGCGATTTCACCGCCAATCACTCCGGCCTGTATGGCTGCACCAACTGCTACGACTTCATCGGGGTTGACGCTTTGATTGGGTTCTTTACCACCGGTCATGCTCTTAACCAGGTCTTTCACCGCTGGTATGCGGGTCGAGCCACCCACCAGTACCACTTCGTCTATTTGACTGTAGTTGAGTTTGGCGTCTGTCAGGGCCTGTTCTACCGGCATGCGGCACCTATCGAGTAGGGCATGGGTCAGTTCGTTAAATTTGGCGCGACTGACTTTTAACTCTAGATGCTTAGGTCCGCTGCTTGTGGCAGTGACAAATGGGATGGAAATTGTTACTTCGGGCAGTGATGATAGCTCAATTTTTGCTTTCTCTGCTGCTTCTGTGAGTCTCTGCAGCGCCTGTGGGTCCTGGCGCAGGTCCACACCTTCCAGTGTTTGAAATTGATCAGCCAGATAGGTCATCAGGCTGTGGTCAAAGTCATCGCCACCCAGGTGCGTGTCGCCAGCCGTTGCTTTTACTTCAAAGACACCGTCTCCGACTTCCAGTATTGATACGTCAAATGTGCCGCCACCGAGGTCAAAAACCATTACTATTTCGTTTTGCTTTTTGTCGATACCATAAGCTAGTGCTGCTGCTGTTGGCTCATTGATTATGCGCAGTACTTCCAGACCGGCTATAGCTCCAGCGTTTTTTGTCGCCTGTCTTTGCGAGTCATTAAAATATGCAGGCACAGTGATGACAGCTCTTGTTACCTTTTCGCCCAGATATTTTTCTGCGTCTTCTTTGAGTTTGCGCAAAATCATGGCGGAGATTTCTTCGGGTGTAAAGTCTTTGTCGTTTAGTGCTACCTGGCAGCCGCCCTCGGCTGTGCTCTTTACTTTGTAGGCGACAATGCCGCGCTCGTTTGCTATCTCATCAAAGCGTCTGCCAATAAATCTCTTAATTGATGAGACTGTATTGAGAGGATTGAGAACAGCTTGTCGTCTAGCCAATTGACCAACAAGACGCTCACCAGTTTTGCTAATTGCTACTACAGACGGTGTAGTGCGATTGCCGTCACTATTAGCTATGACCACCGGTATGCCGCCTTCGATAACTGCAACTACCGAGTTTGTGGTACCAAGATCGATACCGACAGATTTACTCATTTTTGATCTCCGCGTTTTGATTTTTTGACTGATGATGTAGGCAGTGAGCCGGCCCAAGCGCCTTTGCGGTTTTTGGTCGCAGAGTTTAGAGCTTTAGCATGTTCAGTTTTATACGTAAGTATTTCATTTGATTTAAAGGCAATCAGACCGTTGTCATCTATGTATGAGCCGCCTTTGCAAACTGCTTTGGCATTGAGGATTGTGTTATCACATTGGTCTGCCAGACTTACTCCTGATGCTTTAAAGACCTGCACAGCATTGGCTTTGACTATGTCCAAAAGTACCTGGTCCATTTTTAGATCCATGGTCGTCTCTCCTTTTACTGTTTTTGACTAACTAGCGCTAAGCGCCAGTGCTCGTTGTTCTAAATCACTTGCCATTGTTGCCATTTGAGCAGCCGAGACCTGATCGACAAATCTGGGTTCAAACTCAGCCTTGAGATAAGCCATATGCTTGAGCAGTGCTTGATGGAGCATGATGACTTGACCGTGGAAGTCTGGCTCATCAACATGCAACGTCAATAACGTTTCTAGCTTCTCCCTAAACTCGCGGCGAATTTTTAAAAATTTGACGAGTGCGTCTTGCATGTCGCGGTTTGTCTTGAGGCGCAGTAGTAGGAAGTCTTCGATGGCAAAACGTTTTGAGAAAGCATCAAATATAAGTTCTGCCTGTTCGATTACTTTGTCGCTATCCCATTTTGTGATGTGGTCTTGCAATCTCTTTACTAAGTCATCGATTAGCTGAATATCCTGACTCATATAGACTTTGACGTCCATTATTTACCTTTTGGTCTATGGTAAGCGCTCTCGGGCTCAGCTGCTCAGACTCGGGCGCCATGCAAAAGGTCCCTGAATATCACTATCTTTTTGATTTAAAAGGTGTTTGCCCAGTGGCTAAAGTTAAGACCTGTGCAGGGCTTGTCTCTTGCCCTTTATTAACTATTTGCCGTATTGCCAGCCTTATTGCATCCAGGGTTTTTACTGATAGTCGTTCAGTAACTGCCGGGCAGATAAGTCGCATCCAGTTGCCTACAGTAGTAGCAGGTAATGCGAGGAGCAATTATGAAGCGGCAAGTACTTTTATCTATGGTGGCACTGAGTCTTATCACTCTTGGTTGCGGTATGACAGCCTTTGCCAATCCCACTGATACTAAGTCATCTGATAATAGGTCAGCAGATACTAAGCCCACTGATGCTGCTTCTGGTGACAATAAGACTGCCGAGACAAAGCAAGCAGTCGTTAAAAAAGAGCAAAAACGCCCTCACATGGACCTGGCCTTTTGCATCGATACTACTGGCTCTATGCAAAACGAAATAGACCAGGTCAAAAGCAAAGTTAAGTCACTTGTGGCCAAGCTCGCCTCTGGTAAACCGGCTCCCATTGTGCGTGTAGGCATGGTGGCATATCGCGATAGAGGCGATGCCTATGTAGTTAAGTGTTATCCTTTTACAGAGGATATAGATCAATTTGTTAAAGATGTATCTGATCTAAAGGCTGCTGGTGGTGGTGATGGTCCTGAGGCTGTTAATCAGGGTTTGCACGCTGCTGTAAATGATCTCAAATGGGCTAAAGGCGATGCCACAGCTAAGCTTCTTTTTCTCATTGGTGACGCTCCACCCAATACCTACAAGGGTGATTTTGCCTGGAGCGATGAGGCTAAGCACGCTATCGCCAGTGGCATCCAAATTAACACAATTGCCTGTGCTGGACTTGAGGTCTACCCTCAAGAGCAAGGTGTAGAAGTCTGGAAGAAAATTGCCAAATTGGCTGATGGTCAATTTGATACGCTCACCTATCACGCTGAGACAATCAATGCCAAAGGTGAAAAGGAAACTGTAATTTCTTCAGCGGGTGCTGTATATAAGGTCAAGTCTTCAGCTTCCAGTGAATGGAAGTCTGGGCTCAGCTCACTTATGGCTCGT
The DNA here is from genome assembly GCA_016718315.1 of Candidatus Obscuribacter sp. GTDB lineage: Bacteria > Cyanobacteriota > Vampirovibrionia > Obscuribacterales > Obscuribacteraceae > Obscuribacter. The sequence goes on from JADKDV010000003.1 coordinate 494,220, forward strand.
GGTGCTGTGGATAAGATGGCTGACAGTCCGATGGTTAGCTCCGGTAGCAAATCGGCTGGGCTAGCGCGTGCCAGTGCTTACAGTGGGGCTGCCGGTGGTATGGCTATGCCCATGGCTGCTCCTGCTAGCGCTGACTTTGCTAGAGGCAAGGCCGAGGTGAGTGGCATTAGCTCAGTCGGTCGCGGCGATAGCAATCTCGACGATATCATGGTTAATGCTGCCCGAGCCCGCGCCAAAAAGGTGCTCAAAGTGGACTACAGTCATTAGCGCAGAGCAAAAAACGCCAAATTTTTGCACTTTTAGCAAAAAAGTCACAAACCTGCCACAAGTCATTATTAAACTCCTTTCAACCCCCAAATGACCCTTTGTTTTCTGAGGATTGAGTGATGGCAGATAGAGCAGTTTTGGCTAAACCAGCCGGTGACCAGCAAGTAGCCCAGGCTAGCGGTGATGGTCAATCTAAAGGCGGCGGACTCTCAGACTTTGCCGCATCAGTCTGGTCCAAGACAAAAGAAGTAGCGCAAGCTGCCAAACCATACGGCGAAAAAGCACTAGATGCCGCTAAGGAGGCTGCTCAAGCAGCCAAGCCTATGGGTGAGAAGGCTCTCGAAGGCGCTAAAGACGCTGGTCAGAAGGCCCAAAAATTTGGCAAAGAAAGCGGTCTGACTGAAGATGTTACCGCTATTGCAAAAAATACAGGCAAAGAGTACCAGCGAGATGGCGGTCGGGTCCTTCAACAGGCTAAAGATGGCAATTATGTGGGGGCCGCTCTGGGTGCTGCCAAGCTGGGAGCCAAGGCTCATTTGGCGCCACTGGAGATTGTTGGAGAAAAAGCTCCAGAATTAGTCGATCGTCAGGCTGGTCGTCATCTCAGTCGTGAGCAAGCACAACAAGTACATAGTGCTACTGAGCTGGCTCGTAAAGGCACCCAGATAGGTAAAGTGGTCTCAGGCGGACCCAGTGGGCTGGCTGATGTAGCAATCGATCAAGCAAAGAAGAGCGCTAAACAGGAAATTCTCAATAATCCTGAACAAATTCAAAATGGTGCGAGCAATTTGGCTGATAAAGCCAAAGGTCTCTTTAATGGTTTGAGAAAGCATTTGCCCAGCGGTAACGCTCAACCAGCTGAGCAAAGTCAGCATTAGAGATGCTTCTTCTCGTCTATCCTGGGGTATGATTACCAATAAGGAAGTCGAGGTGTTGTCATGGCGATTGGTCTTTTGAAAAAACGTTTGGTGATGCTCACAGCGGGAGCATTGCTGTGCGCTTCTGGATCGCTCTATGGCTGTGCCGGTAAGGCGCCTAAACCTACTGGTCAACCTATTCCCGACGGATTCAAGATCCCTCTATACACGCCATCCGAATGTACCAAGGCCGACTCTACTCCACTTGGTGATGACAAATTTAGTTATGTGGTGGTGCTTAAGAGTCCATCAGATCGCTTTAAAATTGAGACGTACTACAAAAATGAGATCGTCATGGCAGGCTATGTCCTCAAAAATGACGCGCAAAATGGTGAGACTGTTGATATGTTTGCTTTAAACGATCAATACACACTCAACATCAACATCATCACAATCTCAGATCAAAGCATTGTAAGTATTTCCTGGCGTCCTCGTTAGGGGCACCACCGGCGGTTCACCACAGGCGGCATCATTTGGGCTCAAAAAAACATGACGCAGTTAAAAGCGCAATTGTTATTTGCGCCTGGACCTTTGTGTCACCACTGGCTGCAATTGCTCTTGAACCAGCGACATCTCATGCGGCATTGCCAGGTGCCCCCGCGGTAGTTTCATCGCCTCCTATCAGTGCCACCTTTATAGGTAGCAAATTGGATGCACTTAGCTTTAACGGATGGGATTTAGTCAAACAATCTATCTGGCAACGTCAGAGCGTGGATGACAAGAGTCCGTTGTCTAGCTATTTTTATGGTGATGAGACCAAGTCCTTGATCATCAGCGAGTACAAAGTAAATCTATTTGCCCGCAAAACTATTGCTCGTGGACAACGCACTATCTATATAGATATCTATCAATTTGATCAATCGGCAGGCGCACTTGCTGCTTACTATTACCTGCGCAAAGGCGCTACTACTGTGATTAAGCGCGGTGATGCCTCGTCCGAAGAGGATGACAGTATCTCTTTTTGCCAGGGCACACTTTTTGTCTCTATATATGGAACGTCGGAAGATGATGATGAATCAAAGGATGTCATCAGGAAGTGCGCTGATGGGCTCTCCCACCTGACAAGCGCGCCTGGTGTAAAACCTGAAGTTATGCGGCAGATGCCGGTGCTTGATTTGATTGCTGGCAGCGAAAAACTTGTTGCCGGTCCAGTATCTGCCCGCAAATTTTGCCCAGCGCCTTATTTGCCAGTCCTCGTAGGCGAAGGCAATGAAATTGTCTGGGGCTCGGTGGCGGATTATCAAATCCAGGCACCCTACAAAGAACGGCTTAAACTCTTGATTACCGAGTATGCCACAGCAGAGGCAGCTCAGTCTCATTATGCTGCGTACATGGCTGAGCTAGGCTCCGGTCATGGCGAAATGCCGGCCACGCGCCTGGCAGGCAACGCTAATGTCTTTAAACTGGCCAGCACTTTTATCGCAGTGGAGCTCAAAGGCAAAACAATTTGTCTGGTAACGGGTGCCAAGAAGCGCTTTAGTCCTCAATTGCTATTGCAGCAGATGAGATATTGATCAATTTCAAAAAAAGTTTTTGCCGTTTTTTGGGGCTTTCAGCCTCGTTCTTTGCAAAGAGCTTTTCGTGGCATATTTCTCATACGACTGATGCATATGCTGTAAATGCTCACGGCTAGCGGTTTTGAGGCGAAAATAAAGGAAATGTATACGCATTGGATTGCTAAGTTATGTGTGCAAATGCGCTGTTTGGTGGGTTTGGAGAATTTGACAGGTCCTCACTCGATTGGTATGATTTCTCTCGTCGTCTGGAACACGACACGCGCCTCGCGGCTAACGCCGCTAGATGAGAGTCTCCAGACATCGAACCCTGATAACTGAATAGCCTTGAATAAAGGCGCCTGTCAAAACAATTGAGTAGGCAAACGAACGTTATAACACTGTGAGTACTCCTCACAGTTTTGACAACGGAGAGTTTGATCCTGGCTCAGGACGAACGCTGGCGGTGTGCTTCACACATGCAAGTCGAACGAGGTAGCAATACCTAGTGGCGGACGGGTGAGTAACGCGTGGGAATCTGCCTTTAGATGGGGGATAACGAGCCGAAAGGTTCGCTAATACCGCATAGGTCGCAAGATTAAAGGAGTAATCCGTCTAGAGATGAGCCCGCGTCCGATTAGCTAGTTGGTAGGGTAAAGGCCTACCAAGGCGACGATCGGTAGCTGGTCTGAGAGGATGATCAGCCACAATGGGACTGAGACACGGCCCATACTCCTACGGGAGGCAGCAGTGGGGAATTTTACGCAATGGGCGAAAGCCTGACGTAGCGACACCGCGTGAGCGAAGAAGCCCTTTGGGGTGTAAAGCTCTGTCGGCTGGAACGAAAAAAATGACGGTACCAGCAAAGGAAGCATCGGCTAACTACGTGCCAGCAGCCGCGGTAAGACGTAGGATGCGAGCGTTGTCCGGATTTATTGGGCGTAAAGAGTTCGTAGGTGGCTTGTCAAGTTTGATGTTAAAGATCGGGGCTCAACCCTGGGACTGCATTGAATACTGGCAGGCTTGAGTGTGGTAGAGGCTAGTGGAATTCCCAGTGTAGCGGTGAAATGCGTAGATATTGGGAAGAACACCGGTGGCGTAGGCGACTAGCTGGGCCATAACTGACACTGAGGAACGAAAGCCAGGGTAGCGAATGGGATTAGATACCCCAGTAGTCCTGGCCGTAAACGATGGATACTAGGCGTATCGGGTATCGACCCCTGATGTGCCGCAGCTAACGCGATAAGTATCCCGCCTGAGTAGTACGGCCGCAAGGTTGAAACTCAAAGGAATTGACGGACCCGCACAAGCGGTGGAACATGTGGTTTAATTCGAAGCAACGCGAAGAACCTTACCAGGGGCTTGACATGGTAGGAACCTTTAGGAAACTAGAGGGTGCCCGCAAGGGAGCCTACACACAGGTGGTGCATGGCTGTCGTCAGCTCGTGTCGTGAGATGTTGGGTTAAGTCCCGCAACGAGCGCAACCCCCGTTGTTAGTTGCCATCAGGTAATGCTGGGCACTCTAGCGAGACTGCCGGTGACAAACCGGAGGAAGGTGGGGACGACGTCAAGTCATCATGCCCCTTATGCCCTGGGCTGCACACGTGCTACAATGGCTAGGACAATGCGATGCAATCCCGCGAGGGGGAGCGAACCGCCAAACCTAGTCTCAGTTCGGATCGCAGGCTGCAACTCGCCTGCGTGAAGTCGGAATCGCTAGTAAACGCCGATCAGCACGCGGCGTTGAATACGTTCCCGGGCCTTGTACACACCGCCCGTCACGTCATGGAAGTCGGTCACGCCCAAAGTCGGTGCGCTAACCTTCGGGAAGCAGCTGCCTAAGGCAGGGCCGGTGACTGGGACGAAGTCGTAACAAGGTAGCCGTACCGGAAGGTGCGGCTGGATCACCTCCTTTCTAGGGAGTATTCAGATAAGTTCACTAACGTGAGCGACCTCTGACACTACAGGTTGCGAGCTTAACAGCTAAGACCAACCTTATTCTCCTAAGGTCGATGACTATGAAACTTAATTGGTATGAATAACAGGTACTCAATGACCAGTTAAGTGGAGTCGATAGGCGCTTTATTCAGGCTATTCAGTTATCAGGGTTCGAATTCGAACCAAATTGATAAGTAAGTGACGAAGGTAACAGCCTTCGTTTTTTGCTTTCAGTATTGGTTTTGATTCGAATCACTTTTATATAACTGCTGTAGTACTTATCTTTGGCATTGCATCATTGCAATCATTGCTGGAGCAAGTCACTACTGATGGTGGCAATCTTTTACTGATTTTTGATCAGCCTTAGATTGCCCCTCGCTTTTGCACACAGTTTTAGCGGCTATTTGCTTGAGTTGGTATCATAATCAGGTTGCCTAAGTGAGGATGCAGTTGATGTCAGTGGCGATTTTTTCTAGAGTGACTTTGACTCTTTTGGCTTTGGCTCTGCCTTTTGCCATGCAAGGTTGTGACCCTGCACCCGAATCTGACGAAGCTCTGGAGCATCCTGAGAGTTGGCAAGCACATCTCAAGAAGAGCACCATTCCTGTTGACAAGCTTATCGTTAACAAAAGTGTCTATGTTCCAGTTTATTCTCACATCTATTTTGAGAATAGAAGGCGCACAGTGGAGTTGGCCGAGACCGTGAGCTTCCGCAATACGGACAGTCAAAATGCTGTAGTGTTGCGATCAGTCAACTACTACGGCTCTGATGGCAAAAGATTACGCAGTTATTTAGCTCAGCCAATTGAAGTGGGACCGTTTGCTACTGCCGATTTTGTTGTGACGCGGACAGATATTAGCGGCGGTACTGGGGCCAATTTTGTAATTAACTGGGGCGCAACAACAGAAGTCAGTCCACCAATCGTGGAAGCAATCATGATCAGCTGCGGTCCATCGCGTAATTTGTCTTTTGTCAGTCGGGGATTGGTACTTGATAAGGCCATTGCCGATGACAATAGTAGAGTTGATCAAAATCCTGCCGCGGCAACGCCCACAATATCTCCGCCCGCTGACACCAAGAGTGCTGGCGAGAAGTAAATTTCGGCTACTTACACGATTGGAAGATATTTTGACCACTCAACCAAAAGTTTTGTTTGATTGTCAGGGCAAATTGGCTTGTGCCACTCTTGTTTTGGCTATAGCCACTCAGTCACTATTTGCAACTTTGGCTCTGGCTAAGACTTTGACTCCTTATGAACAAGGCCTGCAAGCTTATAATGGCAAAAATTTTGCTCAGGCTTCGCAGTTGTTTAGCAAATCAACAACTCAGGCTGATGCTAAAGCAATCAATTGGCTTTATCTTGGTCACTCTTATATGGGCATGGGCGATAGAGCAAGATCAATTGCCGCCTATCGCCAGATTGTTGATAAGTTTCCTGGTAGTGCTGAGTCCGGTCTTGCGGCACAGTGTATTGTGCGGCTAGATCCCAGTCAGGCTCGGACTTTACCAGCATCGGCAACACCAGTTAGCGCTGCACCAGTAGCTAATGGTGCATCACCATTAATTAGTCGCATCACTGTCGTTCCTCCAATTCAAAATCATCCACCGGTCAGTCGTGCTGCTATTGATGCGGTGCGCACAGCCGTGGGCAGATTGCCGTCTACCATTTATCGTTTGCTTGATACCAAGGGTGCCACCATTACTCTGGCTCCTAATATTATGGACAAGTGGCCAAAGGCAGGTGATGACGCAAAACCTGGCGTTAGGGATGGCACGCTTGGTGAGGAGCCAGGGCGTACCTATGGTCATGATGTGCATGTTTATGAGCGCGAAAAAGTAAGAGGCACAAGCGAACTCAAAGAAGCAAGGTCCACTGGTGAGATGGTGCGTGTGCTTTATCACGAGCTTGGTCATGCTGTTGATGATTCACTGGCACTGCCATCTAATGACCCAACTTTTAAGGCTGAGTTGCAGGCTGATATCAACAACATGTCGAGCGAAGAAAAAGAAGACGTCAATTATTACACTGTGCCGATGGAATGTTTTTCTGAGTGCGCCGGCAGCTTAATGGGCGGCTCTGGCTATGATGCCAATGCCAAATACTTCCCTAGAGCTAAAGCCTGGGTGCGTCGCAAGCTTGGTATCTAATTACTCAACCAAACAGGCGATGTTCTATTCTGGAAGTAAATTCCAGTTGATTGCCTCTGGTATCAAATATGGTGATTTCCACAGCTACCTCTTCGTCAAACTCGCCATAGGATTTGCTCTCTTTGCGCAATAGCGCCTGTGAGCGCGGCTCGTAGAGATGAGTTTCTTCGAGATAGTTGGCTAGCTCTGGATTGTAGATAGTCTTGTGATATTTGACGAGATTGCCGTCAGCCGTAAAGATAAAGTGCTCTGAAACACCTCTTTGACCATTAGAGAGCCACTGCACCTGCTCTCGGCTGGTCAGTTTGCCTGTCTTTTTGTCAAACCAGTGATTGATTGAGAGGCTCGCTTTGCCTGCCTTTGAGTACTCTGTCTGACCGGTAAAAATATTAGTCAGGCTCTTCATTTCGCGCAGCACTGTGCGTACTAGCTTGCACTCAGGATCGACCACGATCACTGACTCTGTGGAGTGATCTTCTGGTAGATATTTTTTTTCTTTGGTCAGTATATTGCCATCGGGCAGAGTGTAAGACTCAAAGATTTTTTCGATGTCGCCAGTGGTCGGGTCAAATCTAGTCTCTGAGCGGCCATCTTCGGTGCGTTTGACCATTCGCAAAAGTCTATTTTGTGGGTCAAAGACTTTTTCGACAAAGTAGCCAATGCGCTGCTCGCTTTTGTAGACATGAAACGTCGTGCGAATAGGACCGTCTACCCTCGTGCCGAGATCGTACTCGTGGAAGGGTATGCCGCTGGCTGGGACCTCAGGGTCCATGGACAGGTGCTCTTCAGCCGGAGGCTCTTGAGGCATCTGGGTATCTAGGTTGGAGGGATCTTGCATAGGGACACCAATAGAAAACTACGCCCTTGAGGGCTCAGTAACAAAAAATCGGTTAGTAAATAGCCAGACCGTCGCAGATAAGGCCATATTACATATTAGATTAACGTTTGTAACAAACAATGTCAAGAGAAAACCTTGAGGTTTAACCAAGGGCCAGGCCCCCAGTTGCTGTTTCTTTGTACTTCTGGTTCATATCAAGCCCTGTCTGCTTCATCACCTCGAGAGCCCGGTCCAGGGTGATCATGTGCTTACCATCGCCGGCCAGAGAGAGTTCTGCCGCGTTGAGAGCTTTGACTGCCCCCATGGCGTTGCGCTCAATGCAAGGCACCTGTACCAGACCCATAATCGGGTCACAGGTCATGCCGAGATGATGTTCGATGCCGATTTCAGCCGCTTGCTCCATCTGCTCCACCGAGCCACCTAGCATGGCCACTGCTCCGGCCGCTGCCATGGCACAAGATGTGCCAACTTCTCCCTGGCAGCCCACTTCAGCACCAGATATGGAGGCATGAGTTTTTACCAGCGCACCAATTACGGAGGCAACAATTAATCCATTTTGCAGTGTTTCTTCGCTCAGATTTTTGCCTTCCTGGAGTGTGCGAAACACAGCCGGAATAAGTCCTGATGAGCCGTTTGTCGGTGCTGTTACCACTCGACCGCCGGCGGCGTTTTCTTCGTTTACAGCGATAGCGTAGACTGATGGCTTTAGTCCGACATTGGATGACCAGACAGATTGTTTGCCAGCCAGCATCTGTTCATTGAGACCCTTTGCTCTTCTTTTGACATTGAGACCACCAGGCAGTATCCCTTCGGTGACAAGGCCACGTTCGATGCAGGATTCAAAGACTCTTAAAATACCAGACAGTTTTTCTCTCAGTTCTGATTCTGGTAAACCTCTGGCTGCCTGGTTTGCCGTCACGATTTCCCAGGCATGCTTGCCGCTCTGATTGACTTGATGGACAAACTCTTGGGCAGTATTGTAGGGATAAGGCAAGAGGTCAAAACTTGGCGCTAGCGCTTCACTGGTTTTGGACTTTGGCGCATTGCTAAGAGTTTCGACAAAGCCACCGCCTACTGACAAAATCACTTCTGATAGTAGTACTTGATCGCCGCGTAGCAGTTTAAATCTGAGAGTGTTGGGATGAGGTAGAGCTTCTCCGTCCATGAGCCAGGCCAGCCAGAGCAGATCTTCTTCTGGCTTAAATTGGACCGGCACACCTTTGACCAGCTCGAGGTCGGGATTTTTGTTGAGGTCGTCCATGACTTGCCAGATTTGATTGACTGGCGAGTCCTTGGGACTGAGTCCTGCCAGTCCTGCGCAGATGGCGCCGTCTGTCTGGTGACCCTTACCGGTGAGGGATAATGAGCCATAAAGCTCTACTTTAAGGTGCAATTTTTCGCTTGATTTGAGTGGCTTTTTAGCTAGCTGCTCAGTCAATTTTGCTGCCGCACTCTTGCGAAATGCTTGCGCCGCCACCATCGGTCCCACAGTGTGAGAGCTAGATGGGCCTACGCCAATCTTGAACATATCGAGAGGGCTAATGTGGTCTGCGCGAAGAAATGAATTCATAGTGGGGCGATTTTACTACGTTGATAACTCTTTTTAGCCTCTCACTCTCTCATTTTGCTCCCGTCTCATGGAGTTTGATGCCGGATCTGATATATAACTCTGGTAGCTAATTGAGGAGGCCAGCATGCTTGCTTTGACCAAGCCTGGTATCGAAGAATACGCAGAAGCCAAGACCGAACCGGTCAGTCCGCTTTTGCGTCAGCTAGCGGAAGATACTTGCCAGAACATGCAGTATCCGCAGATGTTGACAGGTCGACTTGAGGGACGTTTCCTCAAGATGATGGTGCAAATCTCCGGCGCCAAAAAGATACTTGAAATTGGCATGTTTACCGGCTATTCGGCTCTTTCTATGATTGAAGGAGCGGGCCCGGACGGAGAACTTATCACTCTTGATGTGGACCAGAATTGCATCGACTTTGCCAAGAGATATTTTGATCAAAGTGAGTTTGGTAGTCGAATAAAAGTAATTAAGGGTCCAGCTCTAGAGACCTTAAAGACGCTCTCAGGACCCTTTGATTTGGTCTTTATTGACGCCGACAAAACCAATTATCTCAACTACTACCAAGCCGTGCTGCCATTGCTCAAACAAGGCGGTGTAATCCTGGTGGACAATGTGCTCTGGAGTGGTCAGGTCATTGATGACAATGCCAACGATGAAAATACAAAAGCACTCAAAGTTTTTAATGACGTAGTGGCTCAGGATGAGCGTGTCGATAGAGTCATGCTCACCATCCGCGACGGCGTCTACATGCTACGCAAGCGTTAACCCAGTAAGTAAGAAGGATAAATTAGATGGCAGTTCAAGTCGAATCTTTTGTACGCACCGCCGTGGTGGACACGCTCAAAAAGGAGACTATCGGCAAAAAAGTGCGGGTTTGTGGCTGGGTCCGTACCAGACGTGATTCCAAGGGTGGCTTTAGTTTTATCGAGATAAACGATGGCTCTACTTTTGATAGCGTCCAGGTGCTAGCCGAAAAAACATTGCCCAACTATGAAGACGAAATCCTCAAGCTAGGTATTGGCAGCTCAGTGGAAGTAATCGGCAATGTTGTCGAGTCGCCCGGTAAAGAGCAAACGACCGAAGTCAAAGCCGAATCTGTAAAAGTGCTGGGTTTTGCTGACCCTGCTACTTATCCACTACAAAAAAAAGGTACAAGCTTTGAGTTTTTGCGCACTATCGCTCACCTCAGACCACGTACCAATACTTTTGGTGCAGTAGCTCGGGTGCGCAACGAAATTTGCCGCTCCATTCACAATTTCTTCCAGTCTCGTGGCTTTATGTATGTGCATGCGCCAATCATCACTGGTAGTGATTGCGAGGGTGCTGGTCAGATGTTTAAGGTGACAACCTTTGACCTCGACAATATTCCCCGCACCGAGGGTGGTGCTATTGATTATGCCGAAGACTTCTTTGGTAAACAAACCAATCTCACTGTCAGTGGTCAACTCGAAGGCGAAATCTTTGCTACTGCGCTAACCAATATCTACACTTTTGGCCCGACCTTTAGAGCCGAAAACTCAAACACTTCCAGACACTTGTCTGAGTTTTGGATGATTGAGCCTGAGATGTCCTTTTGTGATTTAGAAGGCAACATGGACTGTGCCGAAGCTTTTCTCAAGACAATCTTTAGTGATGTTCTGACCAATTGCGGTAGAGATATGGCCTTTTTTAATGAGCGCATCGATAAGACTGTAATTGAGACATTGCGTGGCATTGTTGAGAGTGATTTTGCCCGGGTCTCATACACAGAGGCTGTCGATATCCTGCTCAAGAGTGGCGAGAGCTTTGAGTTTCCTGTGCAATGGGGCATCGACTTGCAGTCGGAGCATGAGCGTTATCTCTCCGAGAAGAAGTTTAAAAAGCCTGTTGTGGTCTACGATTATCCCAAAGATATCAAAGCCTTTTATATGCGCGCCAACGAAGACGGCAAGACCGTCCGCGCTATGGATGTGCTAGTGCCTAAAGTGGGTGAAATCATCGGCGGTTCTCAAAGAGAAGAGCGCTACGACGTACTTGTCCAGCGTATGAAAGACAGCCACCTCAATCCAGAAGATTACTGGTGGTATCTCGATTTGCGCCGCTATGGCACAGTGCCGCACTCTGGCTTTGGCCTCGGTCTTGAGCGCACCGTGCAGTTTTGCACCGGTATGACCAATATCAGAGACGTTATACCGTTTCCTCGCGCTCCCAAGACTGCCGAGTTTTAAGTCAAAGACTATTAACCAGAGTCTAGTCTAGCCAGAGCCAGTTAGTGATTGTTTCGCTAACTACGATACGTACGGAGTCCAGCACCGGCTCCGGCACTTCGTCGCGGGACAAAAATTCGAGCCAGGCAAATAAATCTGTCAGTAAGCTGAGGTGATACCAGTTATCTGGCAGTTGCCCGCCCGCTTTTTTGTAGCCTGCGGCCAGGGCCTCGCGCAGACCGGGCTCTAAGCCAAAGGGCGGTCTGAGCAAATTGCCAAAGTCCACATAGGGAGTACCGGCAAAAGCAAACTCAAAATCCAGCACGGCGCTTACTGCCATTGTGTTTGTGTCTATCAATATATTGGAGCTGCCAAAGTCGCTATGACAGAGACAGGGCAAGTTTTTATAGCTGTTGAGGAGTTCGCCTTCTTCTTCGATAAAGGCCATCAGGCGGCGGCTCAGAGACTTACCCAGCATCTCCTGCCGCCCTTGCTCTACGAGCACTTGATTGGCAAAGACATTGAGGCTGCGTCCAGTCATTTTTATCGGTTTATCGACAATGAGCATGCCATTCAAAAAACCAGCTTCTGCAAATTTGATCTTGTGGATAGTGGCAAGGCTAGCGCCCAGCGATTGACCGAGTTTGTTAATTTGCTCTGGAGTGAGCGGTAATTCGAGGGCATCGAGTGTGGTGCCTTCAATAAATTCCATCACTATATAGGGCAGGTCAATAGCCGAGTCTTCTGTCTGGTGATAGACAAATTTAGGCTGGGGCAGGTCTTTTACAAAGTCATTGATCTTTATCTCTTTGGCCATGCGCTCTTTGTCTGCATGCTCGATAAGCCTGATTACAAGTGGCTTGTGAGCATTGTCTGCAAAGGTGACTTTGTAATTGGTATTGCTAAAGCCGCTAGTTAAAACAGTCAGCTCATCAATTGCAGCAGCTGCCTCAATTGGTGCTAGCAATTGTTGGGCTTGCACCTTGGTTAATTCCAGGTGCGTTTTATGTCTGATCCAGTCTTCTTTCACTGATGGTTTCTTATTGCTGGGTACTGGTATCAGGCTACTGGTAGTTGAGACTTTGGTCTGTCTCTGTCTGGATTTTGGAAGAATGCTACAGCAATCACTCCACAAAGAGTAAAGGCAATAAGCAGCATAAATGGTGAGTTATAACTCTTGGTTTTTTCGACCAGGACTCCAGTCAAGTAAGGTGCAATGATGCCAGCAAAAGCCAGGAAGCTGTCCATGAGACCAAGGCTGGTAGCCGCTTTGTCCTTAGCTAGGTCGCAGTTGATGGCATAAAATGAGGCGTTTGGCATAAAACCAAAACCAAGACCAAGTGAGAGAAATACTAGAGCGTGCTCAATGGAGGGGCTGAACAAAATTGGGATAAAAGAAATCGCCGAAAGTAGCTGGCAAATCCACATCACATGAGAGCGGGCAATGCGCATGCTGCCAGTTTTAACATAGAGTTTGTCTGAGATAAATCCGGCAGCTGACACCATCACTGCTGCCACCAGCCACGGTATCCACAATGTGTCGGCAACTACTTTGAGCTTTACATGAAAAGTATAGCAAAGGTAGTCAGGCAGCCAGTGTACGGCAAAAAATAGCAAATAGCCAAAGGCAAAAAAGGCAAAGTTATTTGCTACGAGTGATTTGTTTGTGAGCAAAAACTTCCAGGTGGTTTTGCCCAGCTCAATATCATGAGCCTTGATTTGATCATGAGTGTGCTCGCGGTCTACCACCCGTCCATCGCGGATAATGAGCAGCTCTGCATCATTGACAAACTTGGAGTGTTCGGGATAATCGCGGTACAAAAGCCACCACACGACGGCCCAGACGATGCCGACAGTGCCCAGTATGACAAACATGTTTTTCCAGCCATAATTTGTCAAAAGACAAATAAGCAAAGGTGCGCCGATAGCATTAGCTAGAGGCACAGCAGCTAGACCGATAGCTGTAGAGCGAGCGCGTTCACTGGTGGGTAACCAGTCGGCTACGACTCTAGTGAGAGAAGGGAAGTGCGGACCTTCGGATAGTCCAAGCAAGGTGCGCAGTGTGCAAAAGAGGCTGAGATTGGAAGCCTTGCCCATCATGGCGGTGCAACCAGACCAGAGAATACAGGCTATTGACCAGACTTTGCGTGCGCCCCATTTGTCTACCATGATGCCGCCGCCAGTGGTCATGATCATGTAGCCGACGCCAAACGCTGCTGTGATGCTGCCAAAGTCGGCATGGTTAAAGCCGAATTCTTTTTTCATCGGCTCCATGGCGTATGAAATCGCCGTGCGGTCCAGGTAGTTGACCAGAGTGATAAAAAAGGCAAAGCCCAAAATCACCCAGCGGTAGTTTGTTGGTTGGCTGTTAGTGGCAAGGTTGGCTTTCAATTCGACTGACTTTACTTCGGCATTGCCGCCAGAATTATTGGCAGAGGCTTCCTGTAAGTCGATATTAGGCTGGCTCATTAGATAACCTTAATATGGCGCCCGTGGGCGTTTGTTTGTGTGATGCCTGACAGGCGGTTCATTAGCTTATCCGATAGATATCGGCATCGGTAAAAAAATTACTTTCAGAATTGAACTTTTTGAATGAAATAAGCGTTCTTATAGATGTAGTTATTTAAGGCCAGGAGTGTTCAGATGTTTAATTTAAAGTCTTCCACTTTGCGTATCGCAAAATCCAGCCTGGCGCTGGCCTTTGCCCTACCTATTTGTCTATCCCAGGCTGGCTTTGCCCAGGGTGTGGCTGCCGATGACGACGATGTTTTGACTATAATTTCGCTCGATGGCGCTCCCGGCGCTGGTCCTGGTTTTGCCCCTGATGGCGATCCCATGACATTTGCCGTGGCCGCTTTGCCCGGTGGTATGGAGCCGCCAGTCCTCGATATGGCCCGCATGGGTCACGGTGGCGGTATGCGCGGTTGCCCCATGGGACGAGTCCTGGATGGGGACAATGCCATTACCGATGAGCAGTACGAGCGTATGCATGTCCTTAAAAACGCCATGCTGGACAAAATGGGCCCCAAGATGGCGGAGATGTCATCCCTCAGCCGTCAGCTCAGAGATGCTCTAGGCTCGGCCACCATCGACAGCAAAAAGGTAAACGACCTGCGCAATCGTATCTCGGCAGCCAAGACCGACCTGTCTAACATCAAGCTCGATCATATGATTGCCATGGCCGATGTCTTTACCCCAGCTCAGAGGGTGGAGCTGCACAAAGCCATGATTAAGTCGCCCATGGGCATGATGGGTGGTCGTCATCATGGCTATAGTCGTGGTCACATGGGTGGCTCAGGCGGCTGGGGCGGCAAGTCTTGCCCTGTAGTGGGTGGAGCCGGTAAGGGGTCTGACAAGTAAGTCTTAGCGGGCTATCCAGTCAGTTTTAGTTCAAAAGTAGCTGTCCGTTTATCTCGGGCAGCTATTTTTTTGCAATCTCCCTAAATTGCCAGGCTTTGCCGTCAATCACGCATAAGAGAACTGAAAAAATGGATTTAGATAATGATTGTTTGACAATCAACATAAGAGAGGCGATTTGCTTGATAATACTGTTTAGCAAATCGGTATCAAAAAGGGGTATTGGTAAGGATTTAGGCATGACTATGCAAGGCAAAACTAGAAAAACAACATTTGGTTTGTCTGCGCTATCTTTAGCGCTCGCTTTAAACATGACAATGGTCCCAGCTTATAGCGCCTGGTACGACAACGAAAACACCTTTCTCGACCGCGGCAAGCAGTCCTACAATTCTGGTCAATTTGACCAGGCTCTGAGTCAGTTTACTGAATGTGTCAAAGCTAATCCCAGTCGTGCTGATGCTTACTACTGGCGGGCTATGACCCTTATGGGTTTAAAGCAGCCAGAGCGCGCTTTGCACGACTTAGACGAAGCAATCAAGCTTTCACCCGATTGTGCCTCATGTTATATGCACAGAGGGCTGATTTACTCAAATCAAGGCAAATTAGAAGAAGCAATCAAAGAGTTTGATCAAGCTTTGCGCTACGATCCGGGTCTAGCTGATGCCGAGACCAACCGCAAGTTTTGTGTTAACCAGATAGAAAAGAATAAAATCGCCAAAGAGACAACCAAAGTTGCTCCTGCAAGCACTGTGCTGGCTTTATCTGGTGACTCTGTCAATAAAAAGCCAGTAGTGGTAGCCAGTACTGCCGGTAGTGGCAAGACCAGTGTCACCGCCAGCTCGACAGCGGCTACAAATGATCCGCAGTGGATCAAACTGCAAAAAGAGCTTGAATTTAAAGCTCAAAAAGAACGCGCTGAAGCAGAGCGTCTTGCTATCGCTCGCATCAAGGCTGAGAACGAATCGAAGTTGCTTGAAGCTAAGTTGAATGAGCGCAAAGAAAAAGATAAGGCTCTGCAAGAGGAGCGTGAAGCGCGCCGCATCGCCTCAAACAAAACCACCAAAGTGGTAGGCAAGCTGCCCACTACCAAAGTCGAACCCGAAGTGACTACTGATGAAGCACCTTCCCTCGAAATTGTTAATCGTCCAGTACGTGATAAGTGGGCTTTGATTGTTGGTATTAGTAGTTTTGCAGACAAGAGTCTCAACCTCAGATATCCAGCCAAAGATGCCAAAGATTTCTACAACTTTTTGATCAAAGAGGGCAATTTTGCTCCTGATCATGTGCGCTTACTGGTAAACGAGCAGGCTACCCGAGCCAATATTCTCTCTGATCTTGGTGATAAGTGGCTGCCACGTGTAGCTAATCCAGATGACCTTGTGCTGGTTTATATCTCCAGTCACGGTAGTGCCTCTGAGATGGACGTGGCCGGCTCAAACTATCTACTGGCCTATGACAGCCAAGTCGATAGTCTCTATGCTTCTGGTCTGGCTATGCAAGATTTGACCCGTATCATCAAAGGTCGGGTGCATTCAGATCGTGTTGTTATCATGCTCGATGCCTGCCATAGCGGTGCGGTGGATGTTGGCGCCAAAGGTCTGCAACGTACCAATAACGTCGATGCTGCAGCCATTGCCCAGGGCACCGGTCAGCTTGTTATTTCTTCCAGCACACCCAGTCAGGTCTCATGGGAATCCAAGCAATACGAAAACAGCGTTTTTACTCGCTGCTTGATTGATTCGCTTCGCAAAAATGGAGCCACAACTACCCTAGGCGAAGCCTTTCAAAATCTTAAGGACAAAGTCCAGGAAGAAGTCTTGAGAGAAAGAGGCGTAATGCAAACCCCAGTGCTTAAGAGCCGCTGGAGTGGTCAAGACCTCAGGCTTTCATCTCCTGCTGTTAGCCCAAGAGTTGGCCTTGCTAATTAACCCTTTTTTGAGGGTGGTCAGACCGAGTACAATAGCGACCTAACTATGATTAGCTAACTTGTAGCTAATCGACTAGTCCCTCGCTTTGTTGGTGGCAAGTGAAAACATCTACGGCAGTGCCTAAGGTCCAAGACATACTGGCTTTTGCTCAAGAGACTGGAGCTGAAGACAATGATCGTTTGATTGTCGAGCTTAATAAGCTGGTGGCGGCCCTCGACGACGAAAAGCACAGAAGTGAAGCTGTGACCACTTTGCATGCGCTGGCTGAAGCTCTTGAAACAAGCTCAAATCTAGGTTTGACCCTAAAAACCGTGCATCTGCCCGCGCTCGATTATCCAATCAGGCTTTTGCTTACCAGAGCAGTGTTTAGCCCAGAGTTTTGGGGGCGTACTTTTGCCGAGGGATTGCTCAAAAGTAAAGAGCAGTTTAGAGGCAAAAAAATAGTAGAGGTCGGTACTGGCTCAGGCTGGATCTCGATATTACTTTTGTTGTTTACCCACGTCAAAGAAGTAGTGGGGCTAGATTTAAATCCTGTGGCGGTGACTATGGCTCGCCTCAATAGCTGGCTCAATGGCACTACCCGCGATGGCACCCTGCGGCTCAGTCTGGCCGGTGAGCCTATCGTCCAATCCTTTAGAGCAGAAGTATCCGATTTGCTTACAGCACCATTGCAAAGAAACGAGTACTTTGATCATGTGATTGGCTGTATCCCCCAGGTACTCCATCCTAATCCAGGTATTCAAAAGCTGGATCATAGTGGCAGCTCAGCCGATGGACTGTCCGAAAAAGACCTGTACGATTTATCCAATTACTGTTTTGAGCAGGGCATACTCGAAGACCGTTTTGGTTTGCCTTTGATTGCCCGGGCTCTTGAGCAATCGCAACTTTGTCTGGCTAGTGGTGGCAAAGTCACACTGGTGTTGGGCGGTCGTCCCGGTCGCCAAGCTATCGAGAGTATGTTTGAGCGTCGCGGTTATGACGTCAAACTAGTCTGGATGCGCCGTATTCAGCAAGCCGACGATACCGACCTGGCTTCACTGGTGGAGCTCGAAAAAGCCTATGGTATCCGCTTTCACTTTTTTATGTCGCGTGAGTCGGACTCTCAAGAGTCGGTCTCTGCCGCTACTGCCGTTAAACTACTGGCCAGCGGTCGGCAGATTTATCATGACTTGCTCGTATACGAAGCCGTCACTCGCTTTGAGCCAGAAGTCTTTGACTTTGTGCGCAATCTCTCCAAAATGGACCTTTCCAGTTTGCGCAAAGAACTCGATTTTAGTAGGCTACAGGAAGAGCGCGTCAGCTTTTTGAGCAGACTTTCTCATTCTATGCTCAAGTCTAAGGCTATTCCCTATCCGCATGAGCGCGGTGATATTGCCATCAGGCAGTTGATTGCCACTTATCTGCAGAGTTTTTGTTATTTTGCTGCCCGTCCTGAAGACCTGTTTATAGCGCCCTCTCGCGCCGAGATGCTGGCTATGATCCTCAAGATGGTGACAGTCTCCGGAGAGAATATCCTTTTATCCTCATCGCTTGAACCTGTCTATAAAGAGACAGCACTGCAGGCCGGTCTCGATATCACTACAGGTAACGAAGACCTGGGCGAACTCTGTCAGCTTGATGATCTGGTCACACCGCGTGTGGTGCTCATTGCTCCCAAGCAACTGGCAGCGCCTTCTCCCATAACTCTCAAAATACTCTGTCAGCAGGCTCGTAAGCATCCTGACCGCGTTTATCTGATTGATGATTCAGCCAACTTTTTGATTAGCTCTAATCTGGGCGCCAATATGACTCTGCGTCTGGCTGCTCAAGAAGACCTGCCTGCTAATTTGATTTTTGTTTATGGTCTGGTCAAAAACACAATCAGTCCCGATTTGCAGTTGAGCTTCCTCGTCAATGCCCCGCAAAACTGGCTCAGCGGCTTTGATGTTGGCTCAGAGCTTAGTTACAGTCGTATTGCTTATCCGACCCAGCTTTTGTATCAATGGCTCTTTGAAGACCTGATGACTTTTGCCTTTGCTGATCAAAGCGAAGACCTGCTCGCTAAAGGCGAGAGCAAGACTGAGCAAGCACTGTCTCCTTTGATAGAAGACTTAGAAAAAGACCCGGTCTTTATGCCCAAGCCAGTTGATGTCGAAGACCCCGGTTTAATTAGACTCGACTATGGTGAATTTGAATGTGCACCGCCAGATATTTTGATTAAGTCGCTCTTTAAGGGCTTTATCGACGAAGAAACCGAACTGTTGCCTCATATTGTGCAAGAGCGTGTCTGTGCCTACGTCAAATTTACTCGCCATGTCCAGGTCTCGCCCAGACGCATTGTCCTGGCTCAGGGTGTTTTTCCTCTCTTTGGTGCTTTTATCCAGGCTCTTAAGATGAGACTGGGCAGAGCTCCAGTCGTGGGTGTACCGGACGGCAGTTACGGACCACTTTATCCCATGCTCAAATATTACGGCGCTGAGCTGATGGAGATTAAGACCAGTCCCGCCAAAGCCTATCTGCTTGCTTCGCGTGATATTCAGGACTTGCCTGTTAAGCCTGATGTGCTCTGGTTGACCCAGCCTAATAATCCCAGCGGTGTCTTTTATGACCCCGAAAAACTGCGCAATATTATTGATGTCTGCAACAACGAAAACATCTACATCTTTTCTGATGAGATATTTTTCTTGCTCTCGGATCACCGCCTGGGCCGCTGGACGCCTTCGTCGCTATCGGCTGGTTCCTATGCCAGTGGTAATTATCAAAAACGCATCTTTATGGCTGATGGTATCGCCAAGAGCTTTGCCAGTGGTGGCATGCGTCTGGGCTTTTTGATGACACCAGATGATGAGTGGGCGGCAGATATTGCACGCTTTGCGGCACAACCGCCAAGAGCTTTACTGAGAGCCTGGGATGGACTTTATTCAGCGTTTCTCGATAAGTCGCCTAACCACATGCTCGATGTAGGTAAAGCATTTAACGAAGTCGAGACCTATCTGATGGAAAAACGCCGCGGTCTCTCGGCCAATCGTGAGGCATTGCTTACACTGTTGCGTAAACACGGGCTCGATGACGGTTATGACACGCCTTATCGGGGCGGACTATTTTTGCTGGGCAAACTCGATAATCGCCACCAAGATCTGGCCCAAAAGGCTAAATTGCTGACAAATCCAGGTGTCTGGGGACGTACCGGCGAGATGGTGAGACTTTGCTATTGTCTAGAACAAAACCGATTTGATACTGCCATGCAAAGGCTACAAACCTTTCTTGAAGAAGCTAAGGTAACCCAAAAAGGAGAGCTGGTTTGACTCCACCAGATATATCAATGAGAGGCAAAATTTGTCTTGTCACCGGTGCCACCAGTGGTATTGGTAAGGTGACAGCCATGGAGCTTGCCACCAAGGGTGCTACCGTCATCATTGTCGGTCGCAACGAGGAGAAGTGCATCTCCACCATGGCCGAAATCGAGGCAATGACTGGCAATGAGTCGCTCGATTATATGGTCTGTGATCTTTCTTCCTTTCACCAGATTCGCAAACTCTCTTTGGACTTTAAAGCTAAGTACAACAAATTGCATGTCCTGGTAAACAACGCTGGAGCGCTGTTTATGCGCCGTCAAAACAGTGTTGACGGTCTGGAGATGGCCTGGGCTCTCAATCATTTTGGCTATTTCTGGCTCACCGGCATGCTCCTGGATGTACTCAAAGCCAGCTCGCCAAGCCGTATTATAAATGTTTCTTCTGACGCTCATAAGAGATCATTTCTCAGTGAGATGCCAAATTTTAAAGACAATATCCCGGTAGGCTACATTGGTTATGCCGATACAAAACTGGCTAATTTGCTCTTTACCAATCACCTGGCTTATAGCATCAAGTCCACAGGCGTCACCGTCAACGCCTTGCATCCAGGTGTTGTCTCCACCAATTTTGGGGCCAATAATGGTTTGCTTGGACGTATCGTCCAGTTTTATAGCAGTACTTTTGGTGTGACACCACAAAAGGGCGCCAGGACAATAGTTTATCTGGCTAGCGCTCCGGAGCTTTATTCCACTACTGGCAAATACTATGTCAAAGAGCGTGAGGCTAGTAGCTCCAAGCTCTCTCAAGACACCAAACTCGGTACTAAGCTGTGGCAGTGGAGTCTTGATATTTCTCAAAGACTCGGTATGGATACAAGACCGATGGAGCTGCGTTAAGCGCCTGCGCTTTCTTTTGGCTCGTCCTTTACTGGTGGCTTTATGTAAGTGAAGTTGTATAGCCACTGCGTAAAGCCACATAGTGCTGCCACTATTGCTGTCAAAAATGCCAGAAATGTAAATTCACTCACTCTTAGTGGACCCATTTCGCTATCGGCATTTTGGCTGCGAGCAAATTTGGCAACCATTTCGTCTGCCCAAAAGCTTTGACCTGGTGCTACTTCATTACTCTGTCCGTAGCGTGGGTCCACGGGGGCACCGATAAGTCCATTGGTGGGCATTATCGTGCCGCTTGTGGCACCTTGCAAAACTGGTGTGTATCCAGCGTCTTTGTCCTGTTTATAGTCCTGCAATTGTCCTGATTTAAGGACTATGTTGCCGTAAGCTTGCGACCCCATATCCTTTTTTGCGATTGTAGTTAAACTCGTCGCCGGACTGACGCTTTGCGCCAGATTCGCCAGTCTCCAATTCCGATTTGGCGCGACGTTGTAGTCCTTCAATGGCTTGCAAACGGGGCATTGGCAACTGTGCCAATTGACTCGAAGGACTGGGACTAGCGCTGGGAGTTGGAGTAGGCGTTGGCATTGGTGTGGGGGGCGCTGCCTGAGGTCCATTGAGCTTTTGCTCAGCTGCCCGGCCGCCTCCATAGCTACTTACACCGTAGCTAATATCAGCCATGTTGGCACTGCCAAATGCGTCCGACACTTCGGTGGGAGCGTTGGGGCGGTCTGCTACTTTGTTCTTTGTTGGTGCTTCATAGTCTTGTGACTTTTGATTGCCATCGCTTCTCGTATCTTCGTACATAGTCCGGTATCCGGCTGCGCCATTATCGGTCGAGACAGTACCGGCTGCGCTGGATAGACAATTGAGCTGACTCACTGTTGTTTCCATTGCTTTTTCTATTGCCTGTTTAAATGGTCTTGCAGCAATGTCAGTCATTGAGGTAAATGGTGCAAACAGTTGGTATTGCCATTGTCTTATAGTCTCTCTGATTGATTCTTTTAAGGGCGGGGCAATCTTTACTGGTCTGTAGTCATCGGGGCAGTAAACTATCGCGCTCGATATAGGCGTGACTATTTGATGGAGGTTGGCGAGCTCAGCTGCTCTAAAGTCTAAGTCAGCGGAGTGTGCCATGAGCATGCGTTTGATCTCGTCGCAGCACCAGATATTGGTGAGCGCGCTCTGGATTTCGACATCTTTTACTTCTATCTGTTCATTTACCTGGTTAGCTGTAACAGTTAGCTGAGGAATATGGTTATTTGCAGTCAGACTAAATTCTGGCTTTTGATATGCTCCTACTTCCTTGCTTTTGTCTCTAATCGAATCAATGAAATATGCCAGGTCTTCGCCAACTGTGCCAGATCTGATCACCGTTGCCAGACCAGGTGCACTTGGTAAATCGCTAAGTATTTCGTTGGGTCCATCAGCCACTTGCATGTCAAACAATACTGGATTGGCACTCTTGTTTAATAGCTCTTTTACTTTCGCATTGTCTGTTGCCAGTGGCTGGGCTCCGTGGATCCAGAGCGTTGCACATTCAAATCTCTTTTGGTGGGCGTTTATGTCTCCACTTACTCTCACATATTCCAGTACCAATTGTGAGTCGTCTTGACCACCAATTGCATCGAATGTTGCTAGTTCTTTGGGGTGTTTGATGAATTTTAAGCGGTCAGATACAAATTCTGGTGTCGTCATTAGCACATCTTCAGAGCCAGTAAGAGCATCGGCAATTTGTGGCAAAAATGGTTTCATCTCTAGTGAGCCGTCCACAAGCACTAATAATTTAGTGAGCCTGGGATACTGCGGTCTGCCTATGGTGCGCACAATGGAGGCGTCTTTTGTGTTTTGACCTGTGGCACTGATTACTTCTGTAATCGACATGTCTCTGTTGATACTCAGATACTGATGACCGGCTGATTCGTTGACCTCGCAAGTCTTGCCTGAGTCAGTCGAGACAAATTCACAATTTGCCTGACCATCTTTGTCTACCACAAAATTGCGCTCAGCTATATAAGGCAAAAGGCAGGTGGCGTGACTGTCTTTGTCGACATACATAGGTATTGCGATAGCGAGACTGAGTTGTACGTCGGCTCCAGGCTCGACGGGGAAGCACTGTACCAGTACTTGATCTTTGCCGGTATAGCTCACCAGAAGCGGGTTTTTGCGCTCCACTACAGCGGCTTGATAGAGCGCTCTTGCTTCCTCGCGTGCCTTGATTGTTGCTACTCTTTCGACATTACCAATTTTGAGAGTGGCTCTGGATATCACCGCTCCTGGTGGCAGCTGTATTTTTGTGCGCACTTCGCGGTCGTATTTGGATTTGTTTTTAAATGATAGTGTCCATTTGATATTGGCTATTGCTGCTGTGCTATCTACTTTGCCAGTAAACTTGCTGCCTGCCTGTGATAACCCTCTGGCCATACCGCTTACAGTGGCACCAGCTACATCGGCATCCAGGTCAAATTCGTCGCTTACTCCAGAATTAAGCGGGTCTGAGTCTGGCATAGAGCCATTGTGCTTAATAGTGGCTCTAAATGATGCTGGTATAGGCACAGAGTTATAGGCTTTGCCTGTTACTTTATAAAAGACCTCGCGTGCCTTGTCTACGGGGATAGGATGGACACCCTCATAGAGCGTGCCGATGATATCGGTGGCTTTGCCTGAGCGCTCCAGACAGGCGCGTTGCATTACTTCCTGGTTGCCATAGCGTCTGAGCCAATCTACGCTGCTTGCTTTTTGTGCTGCATCCCCGCTTATTACCTGGGAGATATTGACCCTTGTGAGAGTAGAGGGTAGCTCCACAGCTATTACCATTACGAGCACAATGAGGTGGCCGATGTGCTCGACCTGGTGTGCATCAAAATAAGTGCCACTCTTGTGAGCTAGCTGGCAGACTGTTTTGCCTGCCATCCAGCTGCATGGCAATGACAGTAGCGGGGCTAGACCAAGCAGACCAAAACCAAATGTAAGGACATAAAGTGCGCTGCCTGGAGTAATTGGCAAAAACATCAATGAATAGAGACAGCCAATGCCCATGGCCATGCCGCTTAAAAGAGACATCGGTCCATAAAAATGACTGAGGTCGCGTCTGGATGAAAGCCAGAGCAAAAAGTTACTGAGCGGAATAAGACAGAACAAACCCACATGAAAGGATGATGGGAATGGATCAAAATAGTTTTGGGCGCAGTATCTGGTGGTGACTTCAAAAGCTACTGTTAAAAGGGGCAGGATAACGCCAAAAAAGAGAAACCAGCGGCCTCTCTTATCCTTATTATCAGTCTCTCTTTTTTGTGACTTTGTCCCTGGTGCAAAAGCCTTTGCCTGGTCCCTGGGGGCAAGCAATAATACAGAGCTACGCTCAGAGGCTTTGGCGTTAGAATCATCCATTGACGATTAGCTGCTCCCTGGTACTTTATCTACTCTATATCACCGCCGCTAAAGACTGACTAGGGTAAGTCCTGGATTAGTATCATTGTTTAGGGGGGTAGAATAAAGCTACCAATCAAAAGGGATGTTTAATGCTGGAGATTGTCGGCGGTATCGTAGTCCTGGCTATTTTGATTTTGCTCTCTGGACTCAAGACAGTCAAAGAGCATCATCAGCTGGTGATTTACCGCTATGGACGTGTGGCTGACTGCAAAGGCCCTGGTCTGCATTTGATCATGCCTATCATTGATCATATAGAGATGGTCGAGACTAGACTGAGGACTCTCAAGGTGGTAGACCTCAATGTCACTACCCAGGAGGAGCATGCAGTGCTTATCTCTTGTGATTGTATTTACTATGTTGCCGATGCCAAAAAGGCAGTGACAAAAGTCGAAGACATCGAGTCAGCGATGCAAATTGTCACTGAGAGCAATTTACGTGAGCTCGCCCGGCAGACCGCCTTAATTGACTTACAGGCTGACCCCAAGCGTAACAACAGCCGCCTCAAAACATTGATGGACAGGCAGATTGGCAACTGGGGCATCAGGATTAGCTCAATTGAAGTAACCACAGTCAAAGTGGCTGCCTTTAAAATCGTGCATCTGGTTGAAGAGCAAAAACTTGGTTAGTTGTTTGTGAGGTCAAATTGAGTAAGTATTTGCTCTCAGCTATTTTGAGCCTAACTTATAGCGGTCTGCTTTTAGCTTGTCCGTCCCCGGCTCAAGAGCCTCCGGCGATAACGGACCGCGCTAAGCATGATTTGTATGACAAGTTTATTGCTTCTGCCACTCCTGGTTGGTATCAGTCCTTACACAGCGCTCCTCGATTTGATGAAATCGCTGTATCTATAGATGGTCACATGAGTGACAATTATTTAGCCTTTGCCACAGCCTGGCAAGCTAAAGATAAAGACCGGTTGCTTACTCTAGTTGAGCACGCTCAACCTGCTGGTAAATTGTATGCTGCTATCTGCCTACACAATATAGATCATGCGCTTGCTCAAGATGCCTTTACCAGGCTGGCTGAGAGTAAAGAAACAGTACAAACTGGTTATGCTTGCAAAATCAGTCAGGATACAGTTGAGCGCATTGCTAAGTCTTATCTGCGTGGGCGTATGCCGTTAGTTTTGCCTACACCCAATAATCTCAGACGTACTGTGGAGCTTCACTATGATCAGGGTATGGAGCTTTTACGTGCTGGTAAATATCAGGATGCACTGATTGAGCTAAATAAAGCTCTCAGCTTGCATGCGCGCTCTCCCAAAGTACTGACAGCAAGGGCTCAGGTCTATCTCAAGCTAGGCAAAAAGGACCTGGCAAAGGCTGACAACAAATTAGCCAGTAGTGCCAGCGATGCCGACAAAACATACGGACTGGATGCTCAAGGCAATCCACTCAAGTCCGATTCGATTTTTGAGCCGAGAGCCAAGTGGAAGTAAAAGTCCATAGCTTACAAAAATAGCTCGTTTAATGTGGCTGACATGATTTTGCCACTTTGGTCAATTATTTTGTTTTCGTGGAGCCAATATTTCCTTACTAACGGTATAAGCCTATGAAAAAAGAATTGAAAGCTGTGGCGCTTGCCGCAGCGAGTTTTGCTGCCTTAAGCGCGCCTCAATCTGTACTATCTCAAGGCATTACCACTCCCACCGCCGAAAGCTACAACCAGACTTATCCTGTAAGCGAGGAGGCTACTACCCAAAAACTGACTAAACAAAAGGAGCAGCAAAAACAATTATCGCTATACGAGCAGCAAGAAATCGCGCTGCAAATGTCTCAGGCGATGTATGGCTCTGCCGATGGTACTTTGCCACCTGCTAGAGAGGCTGAAGTCAGCCGTAATCAAACTCATAGCAATCAGGCTAATTACAATCAATCAAACTACAATCAATCAAATTACAATCAGGCTAGTTACAATACACCTGACTATTACAATCAAACTTACAGCAATGCCCCAGCAAAGGCTAGTAAACTGCGTGGCGCTTTTAGTGCCGCCACAAAAGTATTGGGCGCCACTGCGGCCATCGCTGTCCCTGTGACGTCGATAGTACTGCTTAATAGAGCCGCTCGCAACGCTGCTAATAGCGGTGCTTTTAGTCGGGTGTCCGGTTTTTAGGGGAGAGAGTATCCCCAACATTTAACTCGGCCAAATCACCAGTAAACTTGTGGCAGGCATCCTGTCCAAATATGATTTTGCCGTCAATTTTACGGAAGGTCGATAAAGTGCGGAGAGGCTCTTTACCCGTGTCCGCTGTGTCTTGATCAATTGTGGTGATGACGCAGCGGGCACAGGGTTTGACCATATGGATGTCGATATCGCCTTTGCTTAAAATCTGCCAGTTGTCCTCGGCAAATGGCTCTGCACCAGATATGGTGATATTGGGGCGGAAGCGATTCATCTCGACTGGTATCTCCAGGCGATTGTTTAAATCCACAAGCGAATTATCGCTGATGAGCATGAGCGGGTGTGCGTCGGCAAATCCTACTGTTTCATTGCCATCAACACAGTAGTCGGGATCGACTATGCGTTTAAAATCTGAGCGCATCCTGACCAGTCTTACTTCTGCTCCAAAAAAGTCAGAGAGTTGACCGGTGGCTCTGGTCTCTACCTCGGCAAAGCAAGTGTCTCGCCAGACCTGGACTGCGATAGGCTCATCTGTTGGTGTGTCACTACCATCGAGGGGGATGTCGATAGTCTCTCCATCCGGCAGTGTAAGAGTTAGCACTGTGGCTGTTTCAATTCTTTCTATGTCTTCCCATTCTGTTAGATCGCAGGCAATTAGAGCCATTTTGGCGTATTCGCGCTGGGTAATAAATTTGCCTTTGCTATCTACTATCATCCATTCTCTGTCAAAAATCGGTCCGCGCTTTGATAGGGGCATGCGCGCTAGCGATATACCCTTGAGGCTTTTGACTGGATAGATATTGAGTGAGCTGATTGTCAGGTTTGGCATAGGCTGTGTTTGTGTGGGATTTGTTGCTTGTAAGTTTATCGTGCTTGATGGCAGCTTTCTTTGGACTCTCCTTTTGGAGTGAATGAAAAGGTCCACCCGTGTCCTTAAAAGGTTTTCATGAACGGGGGGAACTCCATTTGGGACTGGACGGATATCTTTTGGGCGTGTAATCTACCGTCCAGATTATCAATCATGTTTTTTGCCTTGGAGTAAATACTAAGGATTTACAGGATTTGGTGTCAGAGGAATCCTGTACTTTCCTTTATATAAGTGGCTCTTGTAGCC
Source organism: Candidatus Obscuribacter sp. (assembly GCA_016718315.1). Taxonomy (GTDB): domain Bacteria; phylum Cyanobacteriota; class Vampirovibrionia; order Obscuribacterales; family Obscuribacteraceae; genus Obscuribacter. The sequence continues at coordinate 521,700 of JADKDV010000003.1, forward strand.
ATTAGTTTTGGCTGTGTTGGTTTAGCGCAGCGCACATATTGTGACGTCCATTTTTCTTGGCTGTTTTGCAGCTGAGGACATTTTTTTAGAGGCGTATAGATGTCTTTTTCTAAGAGATTGGTTTTGAATTCGAGTTTAGCCTTGAGAGTGAATCTTTTGCAGATCAAGTCAAAGGTGTTGTTTGGTCTGGCAATTTGTTTGTATTTGATGATCGCAGGTGCCAGTCAAGCGCTTGCCGTCACTGCGCCAACAATCACGCCGGGTACTGGTGTCTACTCGACATATCAGTCAACGGCGACAATCACGGCTACGCCCGGTGACCAAATTTATTATACGAGTGATGGAACAAACCCGACTAATTTGTCAACACTATATACGGTGCCAATTGCTCTTGGTGCCACTAACACCATTAAAGCAGTAGCATACAACACGGGGGTGCCAAGCGCCATCACTACTGGTTATATACAAAATGATGTGAATAGTCTCTCAATTCCACGCGCGGGGATGAGTCTCTGGTTGCGCGATTTTGGTGCTGTGGTAAGTGGTAGCAATATTACTCAATGGAGTGATTTGAGTGGTAGCATTCCTGCGAACAATGCTACACAGGCTACTTCTACAAAACAGGCTACTGTCGTGTCAGGTGCAATAAACGGTATCAATGCCGGCTTGTTTAACGGGTCGTCTAGAGACTATGTACTCACTAATCAATTTACAGACTTGACTGGTGGGTTTTCAATCTTTGCTGTGATCAAACCTGTCGGTACAGCCACTAAGACGTTCTTTTCAACGGCAAATGCGGGACCTTCTAACCTCGTCAGTTTGGAGACAGTAAATACTCAAGTCAGGCTGAACGCTTACAACGGAGCCGTTGCCAGCAATGTAATTACTCCAACGACAAGTCTAACTGTCGGCAAGTATCAGATAGTAGATGCAGTACATAATGGTGCCGCGGAATGTGTCAATAGTTTTGAGACACTTTTTCATTGTAATTTAGAGTCAGTGTAAAAACAAAGTTCGCCGTTGAACGATACATCGCCCTTGGATAATTTCGCTGCAAAAATGACATAAAGTATTTCAGGCATTTTTGCCGAATTCGATCCTTTAAGGGTCCCCCAAAACTCGCTTCGCGCTTACCAGTAGAAGGAAAACGCCCACTGCATGGGCATTTTTCTTCTACTGGTTTGATACATAACCAATATTACGAGACACTAACGCCAGAGTCGCTGATAATAGTGATACTTGCCACGGTATCAAATGCGTTTGGTTCTTGTGGACGGTTGATCCAAACCGCGGACGGGAGTTCAGCCACTTTGGGATGCCCTTTAACAAAGCGCTCTGGAAACTTTTCAAATATGTCCGAGAGTACTTTGTGTCTTCGACGATTGCATTCCTCTCCGGCTCCGTAATGAACCATAGATGGAGTCAGGTAGCCGATGCCGGAATGATAATGTTCCTCGTTGTAGCGGTCAAAGAAATCACGACAGAACCGCCGTGCATCCTCGATGCTGCCAAATCGTCTTGGAAAGAGCGGCTGATACTTCAGTGTCTTGAAGTGGCTTTCTGAGAATGGATTGTCGTTGCTGACGTGCGGGCGACTATGCGATTTTGTGATTCCCAGGTCAGCCATCAAGAGAGCCACGCTCTTTGATTTCATCGATGCGCCACGGTCAGCATGAATATAGAGTTGGTGGTCTTCTTCTATGTCCTGCCTTTTGCATGTCTCCTCTATGAGGTCTCTTGCCAGTAGACCGGTTCTCTGTCGGCGATCATCCAGCCCACAACGTAGCGGCTGTAGATGTCGATAATCACGTACAAGTGGTAGAACTTCCACTTCAAGGCCTTAAGCTTGGTGATGTCCCATGACCAAACTTGATTCAGCCAGTCGCCAGAAGTTCTGGTTTTACATATTCGGGGTGGCGCAAAATGTTGCGTCTTTCTTATGCTTGATCGTTCTCGACGAGTATCCGATACATTGTGGACACCGAACACAGGTACACGCCTTCATCGAGCAATGCCGCATAAATCTGTGCTGGTGGTTTGTCGCCAAATCGGTCCGAGTTTAAAATAGATAGTACTTGCTCCCTTTCAGCCAGCGACAGCGCTCTATGTGAAGGTCGTTTTCGATGGACCTGTGGTGGAGCAAGGTTCTTCCTTGTTCGTCGATAGAAGGTCGATATTGGAAGTCCCACTGCTGCGCATGCGGTCCTCACGGTAATGCCTGTTTCCTGCGTTGCTCTTTCGACTTCCTGAATCAGCCTATCGTATCGCCTTCCTCCAGATGGGTTCTCAAGACTTCCGCAACTTTTTTTGGAGTTGAATAACCTCATTCGCCCGTGCGAGGAGCTTTGTGAGCGCGCAAGTTCAATGCGGAGTTTTTTGATTTCCTCAGTTCCGGAATTTGTTTTCGGACCTCTCTTCTTCTCTTCCAGTCCGCGTTCTTTTTCTTCCTGACGCCATTTCTGGATAGCGGATGAATAAATCCCTTCTCTGCGGAGTATTGCTGCCACCTTGCCCGTCGGAGTAGTATCTATCTCATCCAAAATTTGTTTCTTATCTGCAGCTGAAAAGAAACGCCGCCGTGGACGTTCTGAAACTTCCGTTTTCGGAAGTTCTCGTTCTGCCCTGGACTCAGCTCTTTTCAGATGATGTTGGCGATCTTTTCCAAGATCATTCCACTCGGGGTGAAATGGCTTAAGCTTACGGACCCAATGATAATACAGAGATTTTCCAACACCCTTTTTCTTGATGAACGCTGTAATGCCAGATGGGTATTCTCTGGACTCCGTAATAAACCTAGTCCAATAGCTCGGACGCTGCTTCAGCGGTAAATCATCTGATGGTGGTGTTTGCATGATCCCTCCATTGCAAAGCTCAGCATGAACCAAATACGATACCAATGCAAGCACTCAGGTGAGCAGATGCGGTGGATATCGACTGAATGTGGAATTACTATGTCTTTGGCTTATGCACTACTCTAAATTAGACTGCGTAGGTTGTCTCAGTTATCATAGACACAGAGGGGTGGATATCGACTGAATGTGGAATTACTATGTCTTTGGCTTATGCACTTCTCTAAATTAGACTGCGTAGGTTGTCTCAGTTATCATAGACACAGAGGGGAGCGCGAGACTCAGGGTACAGATAACTACTTGCTAGGTCACTGGGAATACAACGCCAAGCATGAGCCGATAGTGTTTATCGATGGCTCTGCTCAAAGGACTGAGTACACGTATAACAGCTCTGGGCAGCCTTTGACTGTAAAGGATGCAAATAACAACACGACCACCATGACCTATACTGGCACCTGCAAAGCCACTGTTGGCGGCACCATAACCGCTGGCAACATTGCCACCATCACTGTGTTTGATGCAGGACTGGCTGGCGGACAAAAGGCTGTAAACTACACAGTACTCGGCACAGACACCACCACTACTATCGCTACTGCGCTAAAGAATGCAATTAATGCTGACACTGCGCTTGCTGCTATTGGTCTAACTGCCACATCGGCAGCTGCTGTTGTGACCATGTCATCAAACTCTGTCAATGTAACCTCTTATACCAAGACTACTACCGGCACAGTGACTCTGGCTCTTGGGGCAAACACCTGGGGCTATCTGACAAAGATTGATGGACCGCTGACTGGCAGCCAGGATGTGACTACTCTAACTTATGACAGCTTTGGCAGGCTGGCTACTCAAACAAGCTCAACTGGCTACCAGATTGCTTTTACATACGATGCTATGAATCGTCCTCTCCGGACAACATATCCTGACACCACATTTGAGCAGACTGTCTATGACAAGCTTGACGCTGTTCTCACGAGAGATAGAAATGCAAGATGGACAGAGAGAAGCTACAACTCTCTAGATCAGCTTGCCTACGAAGTCGATCCGCTAGGACGGAAGACCCAATACACCTGGTGTCTCTGCGGCTCTCTGGCAGTTTTGACTGATCAACTGGGCCGCAACACTTCTTGGTCTCATGATATCGAGGGACGCCTGACGACCAAAACCTACCCGGATAACTCTACATATACCTATCTTTACGAGCAAAAGACGAGCAACGTCAAAACTCGCACTGACGCTCTCAGTCAGAAGACAAATTATTTTTACAATCCTGATGGCACCCTCTACCAGACTAGCTATCCAAATCCAATCAACCCAACCGCACCAGTCACAAACTATTGGGATTACAATTTCAAAAGGCTGACCAAAACCACCAAAAACGACTGGGGTAGCTATTCCTATACATACAATAATTATGTCACTAGCTCGGGCGCAACACTCATCACCGGTGGTGGCAAGCTCCAGCTTGTGCACAATGACGTCATCGCAAACTCAGACACTACCTATGTTTACGATAGTTTGGGTCGCACCACCAATCGCTCAATTAATGGAGCGAGTAACTCCGTAACATGGACCTATGATGCCATGAGCAGGGTCACGGCTGAGTCCAATGCACTGGGTAACTTTACCTATGCCTATGTGGACAACACCGCAGGCTCGTCTAAGGGTGTGACCAGGCTAGCCTCTGTCACTTACCCAAATAGCCAGGTGACAAAATACGACTGGTATCCCACAGCTCAAGATGAGAGGCTCCGCCAGATCTCCAATCTAGGACCTAGTGGAACAACCATCTCGCAGTTTAGCTACCGCTATGATCCAGCGGGTCAAATCAAGCAATGGCAGCAGCTCCAGGGCAATACCAGCCTCAACTATGCGCTAGATTATGACCAGGCTGGCCAGCTCACCGCGGCAGCCGCTAGTGGTGGACCGCAGACAAATGCCTATCTCAAGCAAAATTATTACGCATACGATCCTGCCTCCAATCGTACTGGCAATCAAAGCTCTACCGTTACAAGAGCCAGATTTACCGGCACAGTCACGACTGGCAATGTGCTCACAATCACAGTGACAGACTCAGGACTGACTGGTGGATCTAAGGCGATTAATTACACCGTCCAGGCTGGGGATACGCTGACCACGATAGCCACCAAGATGGCGGAGGCTATCACTGTCGATACAAGTCTCCAGGCTCTGACAGTGAGTGCATCATCTAGTGGCGCTATCATCAGTATTAAATCAACCTCTCCAAATGTCACGTCATTTGCAGCATCAACTAGTGGTGGCGCCACTACAGCGATAGCGATGGGAGTTACAGACAACTTTGTTGAGAATGCTACTATCGGCGGCACAAAGAAGACTGGAGACATACTCACAATCACAGTCAAAGACCCAGCACTGGCTGGAGGCAGTAAAAATGTCAACTACACGGTCCTAGCTGCTGATACTTTGACCACCATAGCTACCGCAATCAAAAACGCCATCAATGCTGATGCATCGCTGATTGCTATCGGAGTGTCATCCACCTCTGTTGGGACAAACATCACCATCAAGTCCACATCGGCAAATGCCACTACTTACGCTCAATCAGTCAATGCAGGATCGACAGAGACGATAACGCTCTCAGTAAATCAAAATGGACCGATGGTAGCTGGCATCAGCGGGACTAAGACCACTGGTGACACAGTCACCATCGTCACTTATGACTCCGCGCTCTCTGGCGGCACCAGATCTGTCACGTACACGGTCCAGGCTGGCGATACTCTCGCCACAATAACCTCAGGAATTGCCACAGCTCTAAATGCAGACGCCAATCTCCAAGGGATAGGTGTGTCCGCATCTGTAAGTGGTCAAAGGCTGACAATCAACTCCAACTCAATCAATCCGACTACTTATCGGGTGACTACAAGTGCGACAGCGACAGAGGTAGTCTCACTCGGCTTGCCACCAAACGGAGTGCAAACAGCAGTCATCGGCGGGACAAAGACAACTGGTGATGTCCTGACCATCACGACCTTTGACCCAGCGCTTGCTGGGGCTCAAAGGCAGTTAACTACACCGTGTTAGCCGGCGATACGTTGACCTCTATTGCCACCAACATGGCATCGGCTATCAATGCTGATACTGCGCTTCAGGCGATATCTGTAACGGCAACATCAAGCGGGACAGTATTAAACATCAAATCAGCCTCTGCCAATGCCACAACATACACCAAATCAATGAGTGGAGGCGCGACGGAGACTATTGCGCTTGCGCCATCGACAAGTGCAACTCAGTGCGCGTACAACAATCTAAATGAGATGACCAGCATTGCTGCAGGTGGTGCGACAAAATGGCAAGGCACGACAAACAAAGCGTTAAAGTCGGCGACAGTTAATAGCAACGCGGCAACTCTAAACTCCACCCAGAGCTTTGCTGGTAATGCCACGTTGGCAAATGGAACCAATAATGTCCCCGTAGCTGCAACTGACGGCTCAAATACGACTCAGACCAATAACTACCAGGTCTCGTCCAATGGCAGTGTGAGTGCTACTCCAACGTATGACCTAAACGGAAACATGACTAGTGATGGCTTCTCTTCATACTCCTGGGATGCTGAAGACCGGCTAATAAAAATAGCATACCCAGGATCGAATAATTTCACGGAGATTCGATACGATGCATTTGAGAATATCACCTTCACAAATGAAAGCTTTAGCACCTCTGGGACAAACATAAGGCAATACCTTTGGGCAGAGGACGGGAGAAGCGAAGCTCGCGATGGTCTGAACAATATAGATAAACGATATTTTTCACTGGGTCAGCAAGTAGCTTCACTAAGTTATTGCTTCACAACCGATCATTTAGGATCTGTCCGCGAAGTTCTGGATACGAATCAAGCCATAGTATCGATGTATGAAATTGACCTATTTGGCAGAATTGATACAAGGCCTGGTTCTATCGAAAGCGACTCTGGTTTTGATTCATTCTTTTTCCATAGACGTAGCGGTTTGGATTTTTCCCTTTTCAGAGCTTATAGTCCCCAACTCGCAAGGTGGCTTTCTCGTGACCCAATTTTTGAGGAGGGAGGCACTAATCTTTATGCTTTTGTAAACAATGCACCCTCCTATCAAATCGATCCAACAGGACTTAGACCGAACAACATCAATATATTGCCAGCGCCTTGGAACGCTCAGTTTGGTACAACTACTCTCCCTGCAAATGTTGTGACTTGGGTCGGTCATGGCTATCCGAATATCCCGGGATTTGTCGCAAATAGAACCCCTTGTTTTTTGCCAACCCGTGGCATGTTTGGGTCCGCCAGGCCGAGCGGGGGGGGGGGGCAGCCAAAAAAAAAAAAAAAAAAATAAAAGGGGGGGTGTTGTTTTTTTTTTTTCCCACACCCAAACAAAATAACAAGAAATTAAAAAAAAAAAAAAAAAACAGGAACTGGTCCGCCCTCCCCCGCCCCCAAACCCAGTAGACCGGCTGGGGGGTTTGGGGGGGGGGGGGGAGAGTTCCGGGGGGGGTTAAAAAAACTTGAGGAAAAAAAAGATATAAATTTTTTTTTGGGGGGGGGTTTTTTTTTTTGTCTTATCGAAAAACGCATCCCGGTCCTAATTTTGGTTGGGGTTTTTTTTGGTTTTATGTGAAGAGTTTATTTGTGTTTTTTGGGGGGGAGAGGGATTTGGGGGGGGGGGGGGGGGGTTGGGGAAAATTTAAAATAGAAGGGAGGGGGAGGATTGGGGTGGGGGGGTTTTTTTTTTTGTGTTTTTTTTTTTTTTTTTTTTTTTGTTTGTTTGTTTTTTTTTTGGTTGGTTGTTTTTTTTTTTTCTTGTTTTTGGGGGTTTTTTGGGGGGTGTTGTTTTTTTTTGGGGTTGTGGGGTTTTTTGGGGGTTTTTAAATTATTTTTGGGTTCCCCTGGGGTCCCCGGCCTTTTTTTAGGGGGGTTAGGGGGGGGGAAAGTCGGGTTTGGGGGGGGGAAACCTCCCTCTGTGTCTATGATAACTGAGACACGCGAGACAGATCAAAAGGGAACATGAATTAGCACTTTATTTAGTGCTAGCCCTTTCGGCTTCAGCGGCTTTTTTATCTTTAACAGATCGGGTGAGCAGCAAATGAAGAGAACTCCAGGACGAACAGCGACTGAGAGAGCCCAATATTGGACTAAGCACATTTTGCGTGCAAGGGCTTACAATGATGGCGTGACTGCTTACTGCGCTCAGCACGGTCTTCAGAAGAACAATTATTATCACTACTTTCACAAATTACGAGCACTACATCCGGAGTGGGGAAATTTGAAAGACAACGACAAAGCTGCGAGAGACGAGGAAAGAACTGTGTCTGGAGAGGTTTCCCCTCGCGGCAAAAAGCGCGCATATTCGGCAAACTACAAACGAAAAGTACTCAACGAGTATGATTCACTCCCGGATGGAGACAAAGGCGCATTCCTGCGAAGGGAGGGGTTGTATGCTTCGCACATTTCGAAATGGCGAAAAGAGCCGGCGAGCAAACCGGAAAGTAAGTCGCTAGAGGCAGAGAATGCTCAGTTGAAGGCAAAGCTAGCCAAGGTAGAGAAGAGGCTTGAGACAACAGAAAAACTTTTGGGACTTCAAAAAAAAATTGCAGACATTCTCGGAGTAGATCTTCAAGACAGGACAGAGCAAGGGTAGTAGCAAATGTGCGGCAGTTGGTAGAAGACGGAGTGGCTATCAAAGAAGCCTGTGATGCTGTCGCTTTACCGCGGGCCACATACTACCGGCAGACCAAAATCACTGTAGTAAACAAAGTGCCCACGGCTCCCAAACCAGTACGCCGTGCCCTAACATCGGAAGAACGGCAAGCGGTGTTAAGGGTTTTGGAAAGTCCAGAATACATCGACAGGGCACCACGGGAAATTTGTGCAAGCCTTGCCGACAAGGGCATATACCGTTGTTCTGTGTCGACAATGTATCGAATCATGGGGAGGAGCTACGAGGTCAAAGAACGCAGGGCCGTTAGAAGACATCAGAAATACGAAATGCCGGTATTAAGGGCAAGCGGTCCCAATCAAGTATGGGCCTGGGATGTGACGAAGCTAAAAGGTCCACACGCATGGCAGTTCTACTTTCTGTACACGATTGTTGATCTCTACAGCAGAAAGGTTGTCGGCTGGATGGTGGCAGAAAGAGAAAATGCAAAACATGCGAAACGTCTATTCAGAGAGGTTTGCAGGCGCGAGCGCGCAGATTCGCGGCAACTGATAGTGCACTCCGATCGTGGCAGCACGATGACGTCCCTGACGCTGGGTCTGCTATTCTCCAGCCTGGGAATAGTCAAATCTCTGAGCCGGCCGCGTGTAAGCAACGACAATGCATTTGTCGAAAGTCTGTTTAAGACCTTGAAGTATCGCCAGCTATATCCGAAACGCTTTTATTCTCTAGACGAAGCGCAAAAATACATGCGCGAATTTTTTAGCTGGTACAACACAGAGCATTATCACTCAGGTGTCTGTCACTTGACCCCACATGCAGTGCACAGCGGATTGGCGGCATCGATTCTGAAGTCGCGGCAAGCCGTTATGGATACGGCGTATGCAAATCACCCAGAGCGGTATGTAAATGGTCCGCCAAAGGTACGAGAATTGCCCACTATTGTCTGGCTCAATGGACCGCAAGAAAAAGACGAAGAAAAGACCGCCTGACTCTGGTATCTCATGCGGTATCAGAATTATCAGAACAGTCCGGTAATCTAGATTATGTTAGTAACCGCTATTTCGAAATCGTCCATCCTATGGGCGTTTTCGAAATAGTGGAACGCGCGCAGCGCATTATGGGGTACCCTTAAAGCTTGGAAATCGGCAAAAATCGTTTTTGCTTCCCTATACAAATCTTTCAAAAATTGTGTCTCAAAATTGTTGACACATTCCGCATTGAGTCCCGAGTATGGTTCAGCTGTGGTTGGGGCATGTCCTAAAGCTAGTTGAAATTTGAGCGATCCCTCCCAGGCCTAAGCCTGCAAAGTTTTGGTTACCACACTAAAACAATATGGAGAGACCGCATGAAGAGATCATCTAGTACCAAGGCAACAAATGTCAATCTTGAGAAGCTAAGATCCTCAATTAAGCTGGACTACAAGCAAGTAGACTTGGGTGACATCATAAGGTGTCAGATGGAAAACTTTGGACTTCAGCTTGGCTTGATTGTAATTTAGCAATTCATGCAAGCCGAAGTTGAGCAGCTCATCGGTCCTAGATACGGAAGAGAGCAACTGGGACAAATGAACCGCTGGGGCACGCAGCCAGGCTCAATTGTCCTGGGTGCGCAAAAGACACCAATTGCAAAGCCACGGGTCAGAAAGAAGAACCAAGATGGCTCTAGTGTTGAAATACCGCTAGAGACCTACGCAGCTTTCAACGCCCCAGACGCGCTTTCACAATCAGTCTTGAACCGCATGCTCTCCGGGGTATCGGGAAGAAATTTTGCTCAAACTGTTGAACAGGTCAGCGATGGGGCTGGTCTTAGCAAAAGCACCTTTAGCAGAAAAGCCATTAAAGCCACCACTGCCCTGGTTAAGGCGTTTGAAGAAAGAAAACTCGACAAACTCAACATTCAGGTCATCCTCATCGATGGCCGGAATGTGTCAATAGTTTTGAGACACTTTTTCATTGTAATTTAGAGTCAGTGTAGAAACAAAGTTCGCCGTTGAACGATAACGATGAAGGTCAGCGCCACCCGCGCAAACGTTTTATCGAAACTACTACCCTTTAAACATGAGGACGGTCTGCTCGTAACGGTCATTTATACAAATTGAGGAAGCTAAAGTGATTCAATCTGAGCTCATAGAGACTCCTAGGTGTAAGTGTCTTTGCTGTGAGACTTTCATGTTTGTAGAGTTTCAGTCTTTTGAAATCTGTAATGTTTGCTGGTGGCAAGATGATTTGGGCGCCAGTTCAAGCTGTTTCCCAAGGGGATTGGATTTATCAAATTGTGAGTGATAATGCTAGTGTTATAGATGAGGACTGGGAGTTTCAAAAGGTGACAATGTTTTTTGCGAATGGCAGTATAAAGATGGCGGTATTGGTAAACCAGGATCACTTTTGATTGCAATCTCTCGTGTGGAGCGATAATAGGTGATTGGAGGAGTGACAAGCCTTAAGATATTTGTCTGTGCATCAGCTTTGTTAGTCCTATTTTTGTGCTTTCAGCTTTTTCAGCTAGTTGCATTTGAACGCAATTTTGAAAAGTTGACACCGGGCATGACTAAGGAACAGGTTACACAATTACTCGGTACGCCGACTACAAGAAGTGGGTCGGTTGAGATAAGTGGACCAGTATGGAAAGGCAAAGCTTTGAGTCCTGAGCATGGCGCAGCTGTGGTTGGTTGGAGGTATGGATTTTTGTTAGCGCCTTTCCAAGTCTGGGGAGTATCATTCAATAAATCTGGTCATGTGAATCAAATCTATGTTGAAACTTCCCCGTGAGTCAGTCCGAGGTACTATGACTGCCCCTACCTGTGCCCGCTTAGCGCCATGACGGCATCGATAATGGCGATTACAGCGCAGACCAGTGACTCTCCTGCCACCGCCCCTGATGCTACTGGTACGACATAGACAGCGGCATTTTTGTTGTTTATAAGTTTCCAGACCTCTACTATTAGCGCGCCGACAAAAAAGGCAAAGGCATTGCTAAAGGGCATCACCCAGGATAAGCCCAGTCCCATGGCTGATGGAGTGTACTTGCGCACACCAGCGGGTAAGTATTTGTCAGTGAGTGACAGTACAATACCAAGCAGTCCGCCTATAAGCATGCCCCAGCGAGCAGTTACTGGTATCTTATCGAGTCCCTGAGAGAGTGCTTCTGCCACAGCTTTCCACATATAGACTGTCGGTGGTTGGAAGGCTTCCAGGGCGGCTTGATCCGGCACCATCAGATACCAGGCTGGCACAATAGCAGCCAGTCCAAAAAAGACACCGGCCATCTGGGCGATAAATTGTTTGCGTGGATTGGCTCCCAGTAAATATCCGCTCTTGAGGTCGGTAAGCAAATCAGCTGAGCTAGAGGCGATATTGGCTGTGACCGATGCTGCCATCAGATTGGTGACTATGTTTTTGGGAGCCAGCACAGCCACAGTCAGCTGTGTGATTTTGCACATCGCACTCATCGGTGTGACGTCGGTCTCGCCGGTAGCGCGGCAGGCCACAATGCCCAAAAAGAAACTCAAAACAACAGTAGTCAGACCGACCATCGGATTAATCGAAAAAGCCAGATACTGCAAGGCTATGGAAGCTATTGCCAGAGGCACTATACCGATGATAAGCCAGCTATTGGGGACCTCGATATGGGCTATGGGATCCACTGTGCTGTCACCACCGGCAGTATTATCAGCTTTTTTGAGAGTGGTAAAGCTGCGCATGATAGTGCGCCACTCCAGAGCAAATGCCGTCAGCCCGGATGTCACCATAATAGCTGAGCCGCTCCACAGTGCCCACTCTTTGAGTAGTCCTTTGGCGCTGGATATTTCTCCCAGCCCAAGTACATAGGGTCCCATAAAAAAGTAGAGTATCAGTGAGCCAATCAACATCGATAGCGATACACGCATACCGACAAGCATGCCGGCTGCTGCCAGTAGCATGCTGGGCTCAAAGCCAAAGCCCGGGAAGTCTTTGAGATTGATTTTTTGCCAGGGTAAGTTAAACTCGATAAACTCGGGTATCTTGAGTTTGGCTGCTATTTGCCAGGGATACTGACCATTCTTAAGAAAGCCAGTCAGTCCTGCTGCCACCATTGCTGCCACCAGAGCATAAGCTTGCACTACTGCTTCTTTGCTTTTGCCGTGCAAGCTCTTGAGAGTCTGGGCAGCAGCAATGCCACTGGGAAAAGGCAATTTTTCTTTGTTGATCATCTGGCGCTTCATTGGCACTGCCAAAAATACACCAAGCAATGCCGATACAGCTGTCCAGGGCAAAAGTATCTGCCAGTCTACATGCTTGCCTGTGATCATAAGCAGGGCACCAAAAGCCAGACCGACTGTGGCACCGGTCGAGTAGCCGGCAGCCGATGCCGTGGATTGCATACAGTTGTTTTCGAGGATGGACATCTCGGATAGTTTTGGGAAAATCAGTCTCAGTCCATTCCACAGTACAAAACTGAGTACACAAGCCGTGATTGCTACACCAAATGCCCAGCCGAGCTTGAGCATGGTGTAGAGATTGGATATCGACATAAGTGCGCCAAGCAGTCCGCCCATCAGGACCGCGCGCCAGGTCAGCTGTGGGACCGCATCACCTTGATAGACATTTTTATACCAATCGTCGTCGCTCAGGTCTTCGCCCTTGTCGGGCTCCACAACTGCCAGGTCTGATTTTTCCATTTTTATCTTTTAGTGCGGGGCTGAGAGCATGCAGAAGTTTTCGTTTTCGAGTCCACGCAAAGCTGTGGTGCGAGCCACTCTAGTGATAGCTAGCTGAAAAGCTGCCGTACGCATATCGCAATCGCTGCTCTGACAGATGCCTTTTATCTCTTTGTAGGAGTCAAGCATCAAACTCTTGAGCTCTTGATTGACACGCTCTACGCGCCAGCGGAATTGCTGCACGTTTTGTACCCACTCAAAATACGAGACTATAACTCCGCCCGAGTTGGCGAAGATATCGGGGACAACGGTGATGCCTTGTTTGATCAAGTATTCATCAGCCACTGGGGTAGTTGGTCCATTAGCGCCTTCGATTAAGACTTTGCATTTGAGGTCTTTGACATTGGCTTCGGTAATGACATTACCGAGTGCGGCTGGCAAAAGTACATCACACTCCAGTGTAAATATCTTGGCTGGATCAAGAGACTCAGCTCCACTAAATCCTTTGACACCGCCGGTCTCGGTAGTGTGGTGCCAGAGTGCTGTGACGTCGATACCGTCTTTGTTGTAAACAGCCCCGGTGGCGTCAGCAATAGCAATGACACGGCCACCAGCCCCGTGGATAAATCTTGCTGCCCAGGAGCCCACATTACCAAAGCCTTGTATAACAAAGCGTGCTTGTTTGATGTCCATTTTGAGATCATGCAAGACTGCTTCTGTGACAAAGTAGATGCCCTGGCCAGTGGCTTGTTCGCGCCCTTCGCTGCCGCCTAACTCCAGCGGTTTGCCAGTAACCACAGATGGTGTCCAGCCGTGATATTTGGAGTATTGGTCCACAATCCAGGCCATTGTCTGAGCATTAGTGCCCATGTCTGGCGCTGGTATGTCTAGACCGGGTCCGATGATGTCATGGATTTCGTCGATAAAGGCGCGAGTTACCTTTTGCATTTCGGAGTGCGATAGTTTGCCCGGATCGCAGTTGATGCCGCCTTTGGCACCGCCATAGGGGATATTGGCCACAGCAGTTTTCCAGGTCATTAGTGATGCCAGGCTGTTGACCTCATCTGGGTCGACTTCGGGGTGATAACGCAAGCCGCCTTTGTATGGTCCACGGCTGTTGTCGTGCTGTACTCTAAAACCGGTAAAAGTGCCAAGCTCGCCATTGTCAAGCTCAATTACACATTCAACTTTTACTTCTCGCCTGGGAGACATAAGGACAGTCTCCAGTCCTGCGCCCAGTCTCAGCTCTTTGGCCGCTCTGCGAAAGTAATGGTTGGTTGCTTCAGAAGCCCGCATAATCGCCTCCTTAGGAAATGCTAATAGATTAGCATCTCAGGCTGGCAATATCGATAAATGCAGGGTTAATAGATGCTGGTGGCCATTCCGGAGTAAACCGGTCTGAATGCCATTGCTGCTCTGTGTGTGGCTTGTTCGACTGATGTAACTTGCGTCTTTTTGATTGCTTCGATTTGCTGCATTACATACTGGATTCGTTCAGTTGGCGGCATCGCTGGCACGCGTACAACTTTTACTCTTCTGCTTTCGTAGCAATGTTCGAGGATGACACTAATTTCTTTTGTAAAAGTAAGGTCTTCTCTGCGCACTTCGGTTTCTTCAAAAAAGGTCAGCGGTTCTATTAAAAAGGCTGCTGCATACTGGCTGGCGTCGAGATTGCCAAAGGCGTTTGGCACAGGCAATTTGTCATAAAGATAGTAGGCTTCGCCGTCAAATAATCCACGGTCTAATATGACTGGTTTGTCAAAGTCTAGTATTGCTGCTTCTGCCGACAACTGGCGGCGCAATACTTCAGCTTGAAATTTTTGTCTGTCTACCCAGGGCAAAAATTTGCCTTCTTTGATGGTCCTGGTGGCTATTTCGTGCACTACTTTGTAGCCGATATTTTGCAGTCCAGTTACGATTGTCGTTTTACCGACTGATGGACCGCCAGTGATTACAAATTTCATTTTGGATACCGCCAGGATTGGTGCCAGCCAGAGTGCAATATATTGCGTGATAGATGGAGGTTTTCATGAGCCTTCAATAAGCTGACTTTATTGGTTTTACAACTTCCTAACAAGGTTCGTTTTCTCAGGTTGATGGGATTTTTCCCCCTTAACCCGCCGGTAAAAGACTAACTGTGCTTCATCTTGCAAAAACACTCTCCCTGGTCACCACTATTGCGCTATCTGGTATCACAAGTAGTGGCGTGACCTTTACCTATGTGAAAATGAACTCCACTTTAGAGTGTTTGTAGTTTCTTGAACCTTATCTAAGCTCAGTCTGTAGTCGACCAGGCAGTGCCAGGGAACAGGCGCGGGCCCGGGCACACATACCAAGCCGGGCTGTTTGTCGGATAAATCAGTTAACAGGATGAATGCGTGACAACTAAGAGACGTGTTATAAAGAAGGCAGCTTCGGTATGGCACTTGCTCAGCAAGGCTACTATGCCCCGATCTTAAGTTGGCACTAATAATTGCTGGCTGGGGCGGTAGGCAGGATTAGAAGTATTGCAAATGGGGGCTTAGCACTTGGATCTTTCAGCTTGGTTCAATTTTCACAACCTTGGTATTTTCACCGCATGGTTTGTTGGATCTTTCTTTTTTAACAGTCAGGGCATTACGCTCGGCTATCACAGACTCCTGACTCACAAAGCGCTTAAAGTTCCAAAGTTTGTAATGTACTACTTTGTCACCGGCGGTTATCTAGCTCTCATGGGTGCGCCAATCAGCTGGGTCGCTACCCACAGATTGCACCACCAAAAGTCTGATTTGCCGGGCGATCCTCATTCTCCCCGTGATGGTTTTAAGCATGCTCTTTATGGCTGGATGACCAAAATGGAAGGCAAGCAAGATGCAGCAGAAGTTGCCAGACAGTGCCCCGATTTGATCAATGACCCATTTCTCCGCATGTTGGGGACCAGTCATAACGCCGGCCAGGCTCATCTATGCCTGGCGGTAAATGTGATAGTGAGACTGGCTATCCTGGCATTTTTTGGTCCTGTAGCGTTTTTAGCTAATTTGATTGCTGGCTTCATCGTTTTCTGGAGCCCCCAATTCGTAAATACTTTTTGCCATCTCAAAGAGCATGGTTACCGCAACTTTGAAAGCCGCGACGATAGTCCGCAATGTCTGGTGGGTTGGCCTTATGGCTTGTGGCGAAGGCTGGCACAACAATCATCACGCCTTCCCCAAATCAGCTCGTCATGGCATGCTCTGGTGGGAAGTCGATATGACCTGGGCTACTATCTGCCTGTTAGAAAAACTTGGTCTTGCTACTGATGTAATCAGCCCCAACAAGCAAGCTGTGCAATCTGCCATGGCTAAATACAAAGCCAGCAAAGAAAACATCATTGCTGCTGATCTGATATCTCAAGCCAATCGCGAGAGTGCTACCTTTGCCAAAAACATCGAAGACACAATCGAGCCTGGCGCTGTAAAAGCTGAAGAAGTGCTGGTCAAATAGACCAACTATTCTCTAAAGATCTAAAGCAAAAGTCCTCCGCTTAAGCGGAGGACTTTTACTTTTGTGGTTGATTTATAGACTAATTACTACTCTGCGATACTGGGCAACTGACTGGCTCTGCCGCAAATGAAGTAAAGGCCCAGAGTGAGGCTGCAGAAACCAGTCAGTATTGCAGAGCCAACTTGGACTGGCTTAAATTTGCTGGTAGACACCAGGCAAAAGTTGCTGATGATTGCCACCAGCGAATTAGATAAGAGTAGTCCGACAATAAAGCTGAGTAGCATTGCTACTGCCATATTATGACTGCTGGAGCCACCGATAGCGGTTAATAACAGTATTTGAGTGCCGGTTTCTGCTCCGGTGCCGTGGATAATGCCTACACCAAATGCGGTGCCTGAACCGTAAACACGTGGACTATTTATTGTCGGGGATTGATTGCCGTCCTCGCTTGCCCTTTTGCCTTTGAGCCTTTTGAATAGATCTATTAAAAGCAGTCCACGACTCGGTATGGCTTCATTTGAGTTGTTTTTGATAGAGACAAAGAGTGTATAGAACAGCCATAAAGCAAGCACCACCAGTGTCAGCCCAACCATGCGCTCCATGAGAGGATCTATCCAGCGGGGCAAAATCGCTGCAAAATAGAGAGCGCAAAGTCCCAGGATAGCCACAGCCATGGCGTGTCCGAGGGCGTACATGAGCGCACCCACAAGAGGGCGGAGGCTCCGTTTTGGCGCTCCTTTATCGACTGCCGAAGTGTTGACTATGTCGAGTATTGCCGCTAAATGGTCCCAATCAAAGCCGTGGCGCAACCCTAGAGCCACGGCATTAACCATTAGTAGGATTTGCGGCTCCAAGTCTTAGTTCTTAGGCTTCCAAATAGGGTCCTGGAACTTATCTGCTTTTGGCTCAAACCATCTGGTCATAGTCATCTTTTGTTGAGTATAAAACTGGATGCCTTCAGAGCCCTGGATGTGGAGATCGCCAAAGAACGAATTATTCCAGCCAGTGAAGGGGAACCAGGCCATCGGGGCTGGAACGCCGACATTGACACCGATCATACCGGCGTTAAAATGCCGCTTAAACTCTCTGGCTGAGCGTCCTGAGTTTGTATAGATGACAGCACCATTGCCATAAGGACAATCTTTGCCCACATTAATAGCGTCTTCGAGAGTTTTAACCCGCACCACAGATAGTACTGGTCCAAAAATTTCTTCTTTTACGATAGACATATCGGTCTTAGCATGGTCAAAGATTGTAGGTCCCAGGAAAAATCCTTTGCCTTCTTTGGCGGCCTGTATCTCTCTGCCATCGAGAGCCAGTTTGGCTCCTTCTGAGCTGCCTTTGGCAATCAGACCTTTGACTTTATCGAGGTGCTCTTTTGTCACCAGTGGTCCCATATCAGGACTGCCATCGCCATCTGTCGGTCCGATTTTCATACGTTCTGAGGATGCCACCAGTTGTGGTATCAGTTCTTCGGCTGCTTCGCCTACTGGTATGGCCAGGCTACCGGCCATGCAGCGCTCACCGGCACAGCCAAAGGCTGATGCTTGCAAGGCTTGTACTGTCTGCTCGATGTCGGCATCAGGCATGATGATGATGTGGTTTTTGGCACCACCTGCTGCCTGCACTCTTTTGCCATGGGCAGTGCCATTTTGATAGATGTATTTGGCAATGTGAGTAGAGCCCACAAATGATATGGCTCTGATGCCGGGATGCTCGATGATGGCATCAACACAGTCTTTGCCGCCATGGACGATATTAAAGACACCGGCTGGTAGTCCTGCTTTAGAGAGCAAGTCACCAATCATCATGGCTGTTAGTGGCACTTTTTCGGAGGGCTTGAGGATAAAGCTATTGCCGCAGGTGATGGCAATTGGGTACATCCATAGTGGCACCATGGCCGGGAAGTTAAATGGTGAGATGCCAGCGCAAACACCTATTGGATGGCGAATGGTCTCGCAGTCGACGTTGCGAGCGATGTTTTCCATGCTCTCGCCCATCATCAAACTGGGAATGCCGCAGGCAAATTCTACGACTTCGATACCGCGCTGCAGTGAGGCTCTTGCTTCGGCAAAAGTCTTGCCATGTTCTCTTGTGACACAGCGGGCAATTTCGTCGTAGTGCTCCTCTAATAGAGCCTTAAACTTAAACATAACGCGAGCGCGCTCTACGACAGGCACTTCTTTCCATTCTAAAAATGCTTTTTGCGCAGCTTGCACTGCTTTGTCCATGTCGGCTTTACCGCCCATGGGGGTCTTAGCGATTACCTCACCGGTGGAGGGATTAAAGACTTCCTGGTATTCCGTGGCGGTGGATGCAATCCACTCTCCGCCGACAAGCAACTTACACTGGGTGCCGCTGCTGGTTTTTGTGGCGACCATAGATCCTCCTTGGTGGATATCACAAGAGTATTGGTCGGGCGACAAATGTGCGCCCAATTCAAATGCAAAGGATATCCTGTTGCCTTTCTTTCGGCAATCCTTGGCGGCTCAAACTATATTTAATAACTTGATTCGGCCCTGGCTGTGGCCTGGTCAGCAAAGCTCTGGGCCCGGCTGGCAATGGATTGAGCTTGATCGGCATAACTTTTGGCTTGATTGGATTGGCTCGAGTATGCCATGGCTTGAGCACTGTCGGCCGCTGCCCGGGCGTTGCTGGCGTAGCTGCGTGCCTCGCTGGCAGCTGCCAGTCGGACATTGCGATCACTTGAGCTGAGTGCTCTATCGAGTGCCGACTGAGCGCTGTTAGCCATGTCTCTGGTGCGATTAAGCTGGCTTTCGACTCGGCTCTCAACGGCTTGCAGTTGTCCTGATTGCCCTTGATTTTGATTGGGCATGCGCTGACCCTGGACTGAGCGCATCGCGTTCATCAGTGGTGAGCCGCCGCCCTGCGTCATTGAGCTTGTGCCGCCACCATTGGCGTTGTTGAGCAAGCCGTTTTGGATGGTAGAAGCTCCTGAGGTGAAGGCACCACCAGTCAGTGCCCGTCCCATCTGCTGGATGGTGCGCTGTAAGCCACCGCCGCCGCCATTGAGCATGCCGCTGTTGCCATTGCCAAAGCCGGTATTGCCAAAGCCAGTATTGCCAAAGTTATTGACGTTACCTCTCAGCCCATTGGCGCCGCCGCCGCCACCGCCACCACCAAAGTTGGAGGATTGCTGGTTGGGAAATTGCTGCTGCTGCTGCTGTTGTTGTTGTTGTTGTTGTTGCTGTTGCTGCTGCTGGCGTTGTTGCTGCTGACGCTGTTGTTGTTGTTGAGTGTTGCGAATCTGGTCATAACCCTCAGTGGGGATATAAGCCGCATCCTTGGGAAAGTTGATAGTCGTGCCCATCTTGCCGACCCCGGTCTCCCGACGCTCTTTACCAAAGGGCGTGAGGTTGTCCCAGTCTATCAAGCTGGGATCATTGGAATGAATTGCCCCATAACTTGTACCAGAGCCAGCATAGGCTGGTGGCTGGCTGTTAGTGCCACCGGTTGGGCTGCCAAAGTCACCACCAGGTGTTTGACTGAAGCCGTTGCCAAAGTCTGGTTGGTTGCCAAAATTGCCTGAGGGCTGAGTATTGAAATTGCCCGGTTGTTGGGACTGTCCGCCGTTTTGTCCAAAGGCAGACTCAAAGTTATTGGCGCCTTGCGCAAACGCTGGTGCCGATGCCGAGATTATCGCCACGGTGCAAGCTAGCCAGGTAGCCCTGAGTTTATTTGCTGCGATTATCTGAGTGAACATTACGGTGTGACCTCCATGCCACACAGTAAGCTTTGGCTTTGTCACTTGGTCCGGTCAGGATTCGGCCGGGGACACTCTTTGCCTGAGCTTTCTGAGCTGGTCATTGTGCGTGAGAGATGGTACCTCTCCACCCTTCAGTGTAACACCGACTTTGTCCGCGACAAATCCCAGTTTTCGTAATACCCACACGTCTAACCGGCTTTTTTGCAAATTTTCTCTCAATCTCTGGATGCTTTTGGCAAAATCGCCATCCTCAAAGGTCCTAATCGATAGTCCCTGGGATAAACGCTTGGTGCCATGAGTGCAATGAAGTACCTCTATAACATTGCTTATATGGATAGGACCAAGCACGGCAATGCTCAATCCGTTTGAATCAGGCTCACTATTGACGAAGTCCACCTGCACCCAGCTGCGCTCTGTAAATTTGAGGCGCAAGACAACTGGCTCAGTGGACAGTGAATTTATAGTCTCTGGTTTGATGTCACGGATGCAAGCCGCTCTGGCATAGGAATAGGCGTCTTGCTGGCGGGTACTAAAAAAGCTGTAGTTGCTGCGTCCTGGCTCGACAAAGCCAGAGCGATTTATTTCCCAACGGCGGTAGCAGTTGGTGCCGTGATAAAGCACGAGTTCACCAGCGGCGGCGTTGTATTCCACGCCGGGATTGGCAGCGGCAAATTCCGCCAGAGGCGGTGGTACGCGATGATCAGGTAGGCTATACAGGACCTTTCCCTCTCAGTAAAAGGAACGGAGCGAGGGGCAAAAAGCTCTCAGAGCCGTACTTTTCACCTTGAAAAATTTATTCCCTCAAACTTCTGCCATCTAACCTTTCGCATACTTTTTTATCAGCATAAAAGAGCCAGCCCCTGTAGTTTTGGCGGCTGGCTCAGAAATTAACAATTTGGACAGTTTAATCCATGTGTTTTTCGCGGGCTGACTGAATTGAAGCGGTGGCTTCTTGCAGAGCCTGTCTGACCATATCTAGATTGGATTCGGCACAATCGCGCACAGATGAAGTCAGCTCAGAGCGCTTGTTGGTCAATTCGGAGAAATACTTCTCTGATTTGTCCTCAAGACCAGTGATACCGTCTTCGATAGCGCTTGTAAGTTTGCGATTGGCTTCGTATTTCAATCTTTGTAGGGTAGAAAGGGCATTGGCTCTTTCTTCCTGTAGTTCAGGTTCACCGTCCACATTGGTTGCTTCAGCTAAATTACGCAAAGTCAGGTCAGATTCGCTGATACGTTTTTCGGTTTCTTTGATGTAGTTATGTACTTCAGAGATACGTTGATTAAGCTCGTGGCTAGCTTTAGCAAATGTATCATCGAGGCCAGCGCGCAGTCCGGAGCCGGAGCTTTCAAAATTCTGGAAGCATTCTTCTACAACTTTTTTGAGGCTGGCAGAGGCTTTGCGTGTGCTGTCATCAAGTTTTGTACTTTCTTTGCTGAGAGCAAGAGTGGTTTCTTGATTGATTTGTTTGGACATATCGCCAATCATCGTACGCAATATCGTCTTTTGCTCATTCAAGCGAGGCAATATTTGTTCAGACAGGATGTTTTTGGTGCGTCTGGCAATAGTCATCTCGGCAAAAGCCACTGTATGAGCAATGGTCTTCTCGAGATCGAGCTTTGTACCTTCCAGTTTTTCACAGGCGCGCTCTAGCGAGCTGTCGATTTCTTCGATCATGGAGCGCATATTGCGTTCCAGTGAGCGAGTGACTGTATCGGTCTCTTCGTCCATGCGCTCTTTGAAGCGGGCAAAACGCTGATCGACTGTAGTGTTGTAGCGCTCGTGACCATCTTTTAGCTCGTCGAGAATTGATTGTCTCAGTGAGGTCAGCTCTCTATTGCGAGCAGTGATCAGGTCTTCCAGCTTGCTTTCCATGGAGGCAGAAAGGGCGTCCAGTTCTTTGCGGAAGTCGTTGCAAGTGCGGACAATTTGACCAGAGAAGTGCTTCTGTTCTTTTTCTAGCTCTTCAAAGCCTTTTTGTCTTTCTTCTTCCATGTGAGAGTAAGCGGCAGTCGACTC
Organism: Candidatus Obscuribacter sp.; assembly: GCA_016718315.1. Lineage (GTDB taxonomy): Bacteria > Cyanobacteriota > Vampirovibrionia > Obscuribacterales > Obscuribacteraceae > Obscuribacter. Next base: position 544,060 of record JADKDV010000003.1, read on the forward strand.
TCTTTCAATAGTGCCGTTCACTTCTTCTGCTAAGAATTGGAGCTTGCTTTCAAGTTCGTTTAACAAGACGGACAAATTGCCTTCTGCTTGTTTTTCGATTTCAGAAGCTTGTTTGAGTAGGTCGTCAACCTGTCCTCTCAGTCTGAGCTTTAGCTCCTCAGCGCGGGATGACAGTTTGTTTGCTGCTTTGCCAACTTGTTGCTCTAGCTTGGCCATCAAAGTGGTCATTTCGTTCATCATCAAACGAGCGTCTTGACCAGCTTTTTTAGATTGGGCCTCGCTTTCTTCGGCACTGAGTTTGGCAGCTGCAGATTGAGCTGGCAAGCGGGTTGCGCTTGTGCTGGCTGATTCGGGTGCTGGTATTGCTGGTTTTGTCTGCAATACCTCAGGCTGAGGGGCTGGTTGAGTCAAGCTCTCGGCTGGTGCAACTGCCGGTAGTGACTGCCAGCTCTTTTTAGGTGAGGTCTGGGCCGGTACCGGTGGTGTCAGATTGGTTGAGCTGACTTTAGGGTTAGCCGGTTGGGCTGGCAGATTGGTGGCACTGGTACTGGCTGCCGGCGCTGTTGATTGGGCTGGCAAATTGCTGGCACTTTGCCAGGGCTTTGGCTCAGTCTGGGCTGGTAGATTGGTTGAGCTGGTGCTGGCAGCTGGCGGTGTTTGTGTCTGAGCTGGCAGTTTTGTAGCACTGACCCATGGTTTGGCCGGTGTTTGAGCCGGTAGATCTGTTGAGCTAATGCTCGGACCAACGGGATCCTGCGGCGCTTGGGCTGGCAGACCAGTGGAGCTAGTGCTGGGCGTGGCAGATGGTGCTGTAGCTTGAGCGGGCAAGTCAGTGGAGCTGATACTTGGTCCGGTGGCAACAGTCTCTTGAGCAGGTAGGTCAGTGGCGCTGACACTTGGTCCCGTAACAGCAGGAGCCTGTGCTGGCAGACCAGTGGAGCTGGTACTGGGAGAGGCTAGTGGCGCGGCATCCTGTGCTGGCAGACTGGTGGAGCTAGTGCTGGGAGTAGCTACTGGTGCTGCATCTTGTGCTGGCAGACCGGTGGAGCTAGTGCTGGGAGAGGCAGCTGGAGCCGACATCTGCGGTAGCGATGTCGAGCTTACAGTGGCCTGACGTGCTGGTGCATCTGCTACAGGTTCTGTCTGTGATGAGACTTGCGGCAAAGATGTGGAGCTTGCTGTGGCTGCTTGGGCTGGCACTTCAGGCAGTGATGTAGAGCTTGTTGAAGCAGCTGGTGCAGTTACTTCAGGCAAAGATGTGGAGCTTGTCGTAGCAGCAGCAAGCTCAGGATTGAGAGCTTCAGCCGACGATAGCTGTCTGGGTGTTTGCATCGGCCGTTTGTTTTGCAGTTCGCTGAGAGATTTTGCTCTCAGTGGGCTGGAGTAATCACGCGGTCTGACACGTGGCAGAGGTGTTTCGATTTTGCTATCGATGTCTTCATCCGCTGCATGAATCTGTGCTTCCGCCGCCTTTTGAGGAGGTTCTAGCAGGGCACCAGAATCAGCAATTGAGATGGTTTCATCCTGACTGGCTATGTCTTTAGCGGCCATATCCATAAAGTGTGCCACCGAGCTTGGTGCCACAGTCTCGATATCACGCTCAGAAATATTGGGACGGCTCTCAGTTGCCGGTGCTACCGCAGCTGGCGGCTCAGCAGCAGCCTGTGGCTGGGCCAGAGACATCCAGGAGTCGGGCAATTCTGGCGCTTGATTGCTTGCCCTTGCAGTTGGTGCCTCTGGCTCAACGATTGTTTCTGCTACTGGGGCAATTATAGGTTCTGGTGCTACCGGCTCTGGCAATATTGCTTCGGGATTGGTCTCGAGGGTGCCGCGACCGCCGCTGGCAAATATATCTGACTCATAGTGAGCCTCTATGGGGGCTGGTTGGGCATAGGCATTGGGATCCAAGTCCCAATTGTCTGAGCTGCCCTCTGGTTTGGCACCAGCCTCAACGCTATCCTTTATAAAGGTATTGTAGTGGTCATCGCCAAAGTATTCTTTGAGGCGTTTTTCTTTGCCTTTTTCCAGTTCTTCAGTACGTCTTCTTTCTTCTGCCAGTTGTTTTTCGGCTTGTTCGATTGCCTCAGAGCCAGCGTGACCGGATTGGAAGTCACTTAAAAACTGAGCAGCAAAATCTATCTTGCTAGCTGGTTCAAGTGGTGCTGAAAGTACATCAATAAGTCCGGAAGATTTGGGACTGGTACTTGCTAAAGTACCAATCGGCACTAGGTCTTGTGATAGGACAAACCATTCCTGCGCGATCATATCGCTGGGTGGCTGTGCTTGTTGGGTCAGGGCTCTCAGACCAGTACCAGAAGCACTCGGGCCTGGGGCTTGCGGAGGCGCTACCATGGCTGGTGCGGGCTCATAGGTCGGCACTGGTGCTGGTACTTCGGCCATGGGGGCGGGGGCTGGTTGATAGGTCGGCACAGGCTCCATCACTGGCGGCTCTGGGGCTGCCTCTACCAGCGGTGCGGTGAGTGGCTGAGCGGCTAGAATTGGTTGGAATAATGGAGCTGGCTGAAATACTTGCTCTGGCTCAGCGATTGGTAGCGCTTCATACTGTGGTTCTGGAGCGAATGCGCCGGGCAGTGGTGCCGCTATTTCGCCCGTGTCCTGGCTGACTAAGGCGCCGAGATCGGCTCCCTGACCATAGAACATAGCAGCAGGGTCTTCGCTGTAGACACCAGCGACTGGGGCTGGAGGCTGAGAAGGGTTGGCTAGTTGTTCCAGATCTTCAGCTTTGATTGGCGCAAAGGTGACTTTTAATAGAGCCTTTGTTTTGTCTTCCTGTCTACCTTCTGGCGTGACAATCATATGACAGATTAGCCCGATATCGAGCACAGTTTTGCCAGCTTGTGGATTGACTGTATTGAGGTTGGCGCCAAGGTGCGCGAGCATAGCAAAGGCTGGTTCGGCAAGAGCTGATCCTTCTACTGTCAAACTACGGCGAGAGCCGCCTTGAGCGTAACTGGAGGCAACTTCGTAGAGGCTCTTTTCTTCGGTACGATCTAGTTTTTTAGTTGGTCTGGCTGCTACATAATGGAAGTCACGACCATCGAGAATTGATTTACGGGCCTTTTCGACCATGAGCGAATCAAGGGTGCGAAACTCATATGCTGATGCGGTGATATTGACCACCATGCATTTGCCGTCTTCTTTACTGACCACTACACAAAGGTCTTTTACTCTGTATGTTTCGCCAGCTTCTTCACCCTTCTTGCTAAATGATGATAGTCCCGATGGCGCGGCCATTGGCTCCAGACAAAAGATCAGACAACCAGGAGCAAAGAGAGTGCTCTCTTTTGTCGCCCACTCATCTTGAGTCATGGGCATGTGTCTTTCAAATGATCTGAGGTAGGCCTTTATGTCAGGCAATCTCAGGTGGTGTTTTCCAAGCATAGAGTTCATAATTTTTCTGATTCTATCGTCGGGGGTGGGGTGATCTTTGTGAGTTATTCGCCGGCAGCTCTGGTGATTTCTTCCAGTGCCTGATTTTTATTCTGGTTTATTAGCTCCAGGAGCTTTTTAGTTGCTGTTTCAATTTCGCTTTTAGCACTATTACTGTCGCTGGTGACTTTGTGCAAAGAGCGGTCATATGCTGAGATCATGTCAGTGACGACTTCTTCCTGCACATGCCTGAGATCTTCGATAGCATCATTCATCATGCGCTTGAGACTCTCTTCAAAGCCATCGCGTATGGTGACCAGATCGGCTCTGATATCGGCAATTACTTTTGTTTTTGCTTCAGCTAGCTGAGTGCGTGTATTGTCTGACTCAGTGACGTTTTCTGTCATGCGAGTTCTAAAAGACTGCATTTCGTTTTGCACGCTCTCTTTTAGATCTTCACATTTTTTGCGCAGGGCATGGTTGCTCTGCAACGACATCTGCGAGAGTTTGGATGATAGCTCGTTTAGCTCATCGCGCAATTGTCTGCCGGTATCACTACTTAGTTCTTCGACTTGACTAGAGGTACCTTCAAACTTGTGTTTAAGAGCCTCCTGGTTGCTGTCTCTAGCTGCACTAAAAATCTCATTGATGTCTTTTTCGATGGTAGTTAAGATGCCATCAATTTTTTCGCTGAGGTGTTCGGTGGATATAATCAGCTGATCTTCGGACTCTTTTGAATACGCTTGAAGAGAATCAAAGCCTTCCTGAAAGTCGCTTGAAAGTTTTTGCATAAGGCCGCTAAAGTGGCTCTCTACGCTGTTTGCCTTTTGCATATAGTTGCGGAAAAGCTGACTGTTTGACTGCTTTTCGCTGCCCCGAGATTCCCAGAGGCTATGGTCTAGTTTTTGTTGCAGAGAATTGGCATAGAAGCTCGATTGCGAGCGGAGCTTTTGCCCGCTTTGATAATGTTGGTCTTCGATTTCCTGGCAGACACCCTCGGCGCCTGATGAATAGTGATCAGCGGCTCTCACAAAATTGTCTTCAAGACCTGTCTCATAGCTGGTTTTGAGGTCTTCGATAGCGCGCTTTAGTTCGCTGGTAAAGCTAGAGAGACGCTCAATCATTGTATTGAGATGAGCTTGAGTGGCAGCCTTTTCGGTGTCAGCTACTTGCTTAATACGCTCTGCTGTTTCTTTTGCTTGTTTTTTGATTTCTTCTTCAACACTGGCAGCCTTAGCGGCTACTTCCATTTTTGATTGTTGCTCACTCTCTTTGCGCTCAGATATGTGCGCTTCAGATTTGGTGGCAAGTTTAGATTGTGAATTTTCTTCTAGCTCAGAGAGTCTGGTTGAGCCAGAGTCATAGATGTCCTGAAGCTTTTTACCGGCAAAAGTCATTTTGTGTTTAACCTTTTACTTAGTCATTTCCTAGAGAGAGCATGGCACTTTTGTATGCCATCACAGCAAGCGCAGCCGCACGTCCAGACTCCTCGATGACGGGGAGTTTGAGATTGAGATCCGAAAGCTCACTGTGGAAGTTGCGTGTAATGCGCTCCAAGTCGGCTCTCATTATGCGTACTTGTTTTTCCAGTGCTTCTACAGAAGACTGTCTGATACTTTCAATGCGCTCGTTGCTGCCTTGAGCTGAGCGAGCAAAGTCTTGTTCTGTTTGCTCTACTTGTGTCTTAAATGTCTTAACAAGCTCGGCCCCATGGCTTTTGAGGCGGTGCGATAGCTTGTCCAGTACTTCCGGTCCAGCTGACAGTTTGCCGCCTGATACCATCAGATGTACTCGTGCTTCCTGGGCAATGGCGGCCTCAAATCTAGTCATCAATCTATCTACATCATCACCTAGCTGACGTTCAGCCCGGCGTAATGTATTGAGAAAGAGCTTTTGATTGACTGTCATACGCTTGCGAGCGGATTGAGCAATGCGACTGATTTCGTCTTGCGAAACACTGAGCTTGCGTTCGATTTCGTCGTTGTATGATTTTTGATGTTTGCTTTGTTGCTCCAGGCTACTTTGCTGGAAGCGGTCGCGTAGAGCTATTAGCTGATTTTGCCAGCTATCAATTTGCTCAGATACGATGTTGAGGTTGGTGATTCTAGCCTCGTCAATTGAGCTCTCGCCTCGGTTGGAGAGACGTTTGAGATCAATGGATGCTTTTTTGACTATGCCAGCTAGCTCGTCTTGCACTGCCACAATTTTGGCGTCAAACTGTGACGAATAACCAGCCAGGTTTTCGTCTACCTGTCTTTTAGCGTTTTCGATCACTTTTTGAGAATCTTCGTCTATTTCTTTAGCTTTATCAGACATGGCGTCTTCAAATGTTTCGCCATGCTCTTTGATTACCAGAGCACTTTCTTTGCCTTCAGAGACCACATCTAGTACATGATCTTTGCTCTTTTCGAGGAGGGCTGAGCTGGGCGTTTCAACCATCTCAGCGAGCTCTTTGAGCTGGGCTTCCATGATTTCCGAAAGTGAAAGAATTGAATTTTCGACTCGGTCTGATAATTGTTTGCGCATATCAGCCGCGCCGAGCAAGATTTTTTCGGTTTCGCGGGCTTCTAAATCAGCCAGCCCGTCGATTGTTTCGTCTCTTTTGGCTTCCAGGACGTTGCCATGGCTGTCGACCAGGTGGCGGCTCTGCTCGACAACTTTATTGAGCTGCAAGGTCAAGCTCTCATCGAGACCTTCGGCAAAACTGTCGAGCTGGTCGAGACATTGTCCCACCATCGATTCGAGCTCCTGGCTCGCTTTTTCCAGGGCTTCGATCATTAAATTGGCGGCGGAGCCAAAGCCCCCACCACGATTTGCTTGAGTACTTTCCTCAGGCATGATTCCCTCTTTCGGCACAGAAATATTTAACCAATAATGGTAGCCTTCATGGCATCCAAATTGAGCGGTAAATTGACCTTTTTGGGGTCAATTTGAGGCAAAATCTTTGCCTTTTTGCTCACTGGTCTCGTACAAATTGCCAATACTAAGCATCGCCATCACCTTGGCTGGTTATGCCCGCATTTCTATACCACTAAGCGCTTGGCATCTATGGCGATGTAATTTGTTTCTCTATTTCTTTAGCCCGGTTACGGTCAAGTCTGGCAAGTGCCGCCAGTGCACCTTCCGGCAATGTCTCGGAGAGTGTGGGATGGGGGTGAATTGTAACAGCCAGGTCTTCCAGCACCGCTCCCATCTCGATAGCCAGACATGCTTCGGATATAAGATCGCCAGCTCGAGCGCCAACCATCCCTACCCCCAGGATCTCCTGGGTCTCAGGGTCAAATAGTATTTTGGTGGTGCCAGTGGGTGAATTGAGAGTCATGGCTCTGCCGGAAGCTGACCACGGGAATTTAGCTACCTGGAAGGCAATATTTTTGGCTTTGGCCTCAACTTCTGTCAGTCCACACCAGGCTACTTCTGGCTCAGTAAAAACGACAGCGGGGACAACACGATTGTCAAAACGCGATTGTTTGCCGGCCAGGACTTCGGCTGCTACATAAGCCTGTCTGATGGCTCGGTGTGCCAGCATGGGCTGACCTGAAATATCGCCTATGCTCAAAATGCGTTTGTCTTTTGTGCGGCAGCTATCGTCAGATGGGACAAAGCCAAACTGGTCGATTTCGACATCGGTGTTTTCCAGTCCGATACCATCGCTGTTTGGACGTCTACCTACCGAGATCAGCACTTTGTCTGCCAGCAGCGTGGTCTTTTCAGTGCCTTCCACTGAGACTTCCACCCCTTTGTCAGTCACTTTGATGCCGGTCACTTTGGTGGAGAGATGGATTTTGCTAAACATTTCACCGAGTTTGGTGGCAAGCGGTCTGACCAGATCGCGGTCAGCACCAGGCAAAAGTCCGTCGGTCATTTCTACTACGGTGACTTCACTGCCGAGGCTGGCATAGACTGTGCCGAGCTCCAGACCGATATAACCGCCACCGATGACAATCAGTTTTTGAGGCACATCGGCAAGACTCAAAGCCGATGTCGAGTCCAATACACGTTCGGATTGCATTTGCTCAGGTGAGGCAAAAAGTTTGGGCAGCTGCACTGGACGTGAGCCAGTGGCCAGGATGCAATGTTTAAACTTGATGCGCATGGCGCTCTCGCCGGGGCAATCGACGCGTACCGAGCGACTGTCTTGAAATACCGCTTTACCATGGAGCATCTCAACTCCAGCACTCTTACACATGCCGACAATGCCAGATGCCAGCTTATCTAGCACTGACTGCTTCCATTCGCGCAGAGCTTTGACGTCAATTTTGGGTGCACCAAAGGTAATACCAATTTTTTCGGCGTGTTTGGCTTCGTTAATTACTTCGGCTGCGTGCAAAAGAGATTTGGAAGGGATACAACCCATGTGCAGGCAGACACCGCCTGGCTTTGGTGCAGCGTCCACCAGGATGGTTTTGAGACCAAGCTCGGCACATCTGAGAGCGGCGGTATAACCACCTGGACCACCACCGATTACGGCGATGTCTACTTCCTGGACCATTTCTCCGACGACCATAATATCTCCTGATTGTTGGCTAAATAAGCTTAGACGCTGAGGACAAATTTAAGCGGATCTTGCAAAAGCTCGATAACGTGTCTGACAAAGTAAGCGGCTTCGGCACCATCGGCGAGGCGATGGTCAAAGGACAGTGCCACTGGCAATATTGTGCCGATGACAATTTGATTGTCTTTGACTACGGGCTTTTGACTTGCTCTGGCCATGCCCAGTATGGCTGCTTCTGGGAAGTTGACCATGGGGGACATATTAGTACCACCGATGGAACCAATATTGGTCAATGTAAATGTGCCACCAGCCAGTCTGTCTAGCTCAACTTTTCCGGCTCTTGTCTTTTCAGCGATTTCAGCCAGTTCGCTGGCGATTTCAAAGAATGATTTTTTGTCGACATCACGGATAACAGGGACAATAAGTCCTCTGTCTGTGGCTACTGCCACGCCGATATTGATGTAGTGCTTAATCACAATTTCGCCTGTGTTTTCGTCCAGGCTGCTGTTAAATTGAGGATAGAGCTTGAGGGCGCTAGCCAATGCTTTGAGAGCAAAAACTGTGAGGGTAGGGCGGACTTTGTTATTGCCTGCCCGTTTGGCATACTCTTGCTCAAAGCGTGGAATCATAGCCGATAGGTCGGTCACATCTGCTTCGTCAAAGGTGGTGACATGAGGGATGTGGGACCAGGCCTGGCTCATATTGATAGCGATTTTGCGACGGATGCTCTTAAGAGGCAGCCTTTCAACTGGACCATATTTAGCAAAATCTGGATACTCAACTGCTTCGCTATTGCCACCACCAAAGCTGCCTTTGAGTGGTCCGGGGGCTTTACTGCCAGCTTTGTCATCGTCGCCACCAAAGCGGTCATTGACCGAAGCTGGTCCGCGAGCCTGTGTACTAGTTGTAGCCTTAGAGGGCTGGACACTGGTTTGCATGTGACTTTCTAAGGTACCTGCGGCATAAGCCATCACGTCTTCTTTGAGCACACGTCCAGCTGGACCGGTCCCACCTACATTGTAGAGATCGACGCCCAGCTCTCTAGCTAATCTGCGGGTGGCAGGTGTGGCTGGTACTGGCCTTGAGCGATCACGCTCTACTAGTGGTGCAGCACTCTTAGCTTGGGCGGTTTTGCCGTTACCGGCTACGCCGACCATCTCAGGGTGGACTTTAGCAGCTGGTGCTGCTGTCGCTTTTACTGGCAGTGGTGGCACTACCATCTCTACTGTTTTGTCGATTTCGTCTACCAGTTTGGTGCCTTTGCCAGCTAAGTCGTAGCTCAACATGACACTGCCGACAGTGACTTGCTGGCCCGCTTTGACATGGATTTTGGCCACTTTACCGGCATAAGGTGAGGGGATTTCGACGACCGCTTTGTCAGTCTCTACTTCCAGAATAGGCTGGTCTTCTTTGACCATCTGCCCTTCTTCCACTTTGACTGCGATGATTTCAGCTTCGTGGATGCCTTCACCAAGATCTGGCAGCTTAAATTCGACGGTCATTTATTTTTCCCTTGTATAAGTAAGTGGTCACTTATTGTCATTAAAACTCAAGAGTTTCGCGGCAAGCCGAGAGTACTCTTTCTGGGTCAGGCAGGTAAAAACGCTCTTTTGAGAAGTACGGAATCGGTGTGTCAAAACCAGTGACACGTCTGATTGGCGCTTCCAAATAAAGCAGGGCTGCTTCGTTGACACGAGCCACTACTTCAGCTCCCAGTCCACATGTTCGTGGACCTTCGTGGACGATAACGGCGCGACCTGTCTTTTTGACAGATTCGATAACGACTGTTGCGTCCAGTGGAGCGATAGTCAAAAGGTCGACTACTTCAGCTTTGACACCGTCTTCTTCTTCCAGCATTTCGGCCGCTTCCAGAGCAGCTCTCAGTGAAGCACCATAAGAGATGATGGTGATGTCTTTACCAGCTCTGACAATTTGTGATTGACCGATTGGTAGAGTTTCCATTGTCTCTGGCACTTCTTCTTTAAAGAGGCGATAGAGTGCTTTGGGCTCATAGTAGATCACTGGATCTGGATCCTGGATGGCGCTGTGGAGCAGTGCTCTGGCGTTGCGAGGACCACTAGGGATAACGACTTTGAGACCGGGGGTATGAGCATAGATAGCTTCGCGACTCTCTGAGTGGTGCTCAAGAGCGCGGATGCCACCACCATAAGGTGCGCGCATCACAAGCGGTACTGTATGTCTGCCGCGAGTGCGGTTTCTAAAGCGGCTGGCATGACATTCGAGTTGGTGAAAGGCATAATAGTCAAATCCGCTAAATTGGATTTCGCAGACTGGTTTCATGCCATACATGGCCAGACCAATTGCTGTACCAACGATGCCAGATTCGGCCAGAGGTGTATCAAGGACGCGCTTTTCGCCAAACTTGTGATAAAGACCTTCGGTAATTCTAAATACACCTTCGTCCGGTCCTACGTCTTCGCCCATGACGATGACGTTTTTATCTCTTTCCATTGCTTCAAAGAGTGCGAGGTTGATTGACTTCGCCATATTCATTAGCGCCATTTTGCAAAATTCTCCTGAGGATTAAGGTCTAAAAAACTAGTGGCTAGATGCCGGAGCATGCTTCTGCGGGCTCTTACCTGATTTTTTTTGTTTGTTCAGATGGTTTTCTAGTTCTTCTCTTTGCTCGCTTAAATAAGGCGGGATTTCTTTGTAGAGATAGTCAAACATACTCAAAGGATTGGATAGCTCCGGTGATTGAGCCATTTCTTCTACTTTGACCACAGCAGCTTTGATCATTGTGTCCAGTTCTTCTTCCAGAGCGTCTAGCTCTTTTTGAGTGTAGACACCTTTATTGAGTAGATATTTTTGGAAGCGACCGAGACATTCGCGCTTAGTCCAGAGGGCGCATTCGTCATCTGTACGGTAGCGTTTCGGATCATCAGCTGTGGTGTGAGGAGTCATGCGGTAGGTGAGACCTTCAATCAGGGTCGGACCTTCGCCTTTTCTTGCTCTTTCGACAGCTTCTTTGGTGGCTACATAGATTGCTAGCACATCATTACCATCTACTCTGATGCCGGGCATGCCGTAAGCAATGGCGCGCTGAGCGATGGTTTTGTTTTTCATCTGCTTGGCGATTGGCACAGAGATAGCGTATTGATTGTTGAGGCAGACAAATACAACTGGAGCGTTGTATACAGCGGCAAAGTTCATAGCTTCGTGGGTATCGCCTTCAGATGAGGCACCATCACCGAAGTAAGTCATGACTACGCCTTTTTCGTCTCTCAAATTCATGCCCATACCGATACCGGCGGCATGCAAGAGTTGACTGGCGATTGGTACGCAGACTGGCAGGTCGTTTACGCCTTCCGGTGGGCTGGCACCTTCTTCAAAACCATTCCAATAAAGTAGTGTTGTCTCGATACTCCAACCGCGAAATAGCAAGCCGGCTAGCTCGCGATAAGCTGGCACATGCCAGTCAGATTTTTTGAGATGGATAGCTGATGCCATCGAGATTGCTTCGTGTCCGCTGGACTGAGGAAAAGTCCCCAATCTTCCTTGCCGTTGCATCATCAGCATGCGCTCGTCAGTACGACGAGCTAGAAGCATGTAGCGATACATCTCCTTAAGCTCTTTGGCGTCGATTTTTGGCTCGAGGGCTTTATCGACGTTGCCATCCTCGTCAAGAATTGAGAGATACTCAATCTGGGGAAGCTCAATGGTTTTTCTGGGCATGGCTTAGTCACCACCTGTAAAAGTTGATACTGACTGGCTTTGAACAATCCATTAAAGTCTCAAGTACAGCTTAGTTGAGCCAGACTTAAAATGCTTTACTTGACGATCAACGCCATTCCATGGAAAGTATGTCATATATTACGGTTTGCTATGGATGCTGATTCTAAAATCCTAATAAGTAGCAAAACCCGGTTGTGGAGCGAAAAGTTGAATGAAAAATAAAGGCACGGGGCTAATTGCCGGTGAGTCAGCTAATGGTCGAGCTGGTCAGCCCAAGCCAGACTGGCTCAAGGTTAAGCTACCTACCGGTCAAGCCTATCAAAAGGTAAAACAATTAATCGCTGACAACGATTTGCACACAGTCTGTGAGTCTGCCGCCTGTCCCAATCGGGGTGAATGCTGGTCGCGCTCCACAGCGACTTTTATGATCCTCGGCAATATCTGCACCCGCAGCTGTGGTTTTTGCAATGTGATCACAGGCAAGCCCACCGAGCTGGATTTAGATGAGCCCCAGAGAGTGGCTGATGCTGTCGAAAAACTCAATCTCAAATATACAGTGGTGACATCAGTCAATCGTGACGAACTCAAAGACGGTGGCGCTGGCGTCTGGGCTGCCACCATTGAGGCCATTCGGCAGCGCTCGCAAACAAAAATCGAAGTACTAATACCTGACTTTATGGGCGTATGGGATAACCTCGACACTGTGCTCAATGCCTCACCTGATGTGCTTAACCACAATATCGAGACTGTTCCCAGGCTTTATCTAACGGTAAGACCCCAGGGCAATTACCAGCGCTCTCTAGAATTGCTATCAAGAGCTAAAGCCTCTGGTATGACTACTAAATCTGGACTGATGGTCGGTCTTGGCGAGAGCGAGGACGAGGTCCTGGCTGTGCTAGCCGACCTCAAAGCGCACGATGTTGATATCGTCACGATAGGTCAGTACATGCAACCCACGCCAAATCATCTGGCGGTGGATCATTATGTCGCACCTGAGGTATTTGCTCGCTACGCTGCAAAGGGCAAGGAGATGGGCATAGGCACAGTGTTTAGCGGACCGCTGGTACGCAGCAGTTATCACGCTGACGAAGTAGCCCGTGATTCAGGAGTTTATTCCTAACAGGTTTTTGATACCGTAGGTGATCATGTTCGGGTTTTCTTTGAGGCGTCTTCTGCAATAGGCGCCTGATACTTTGCCTTCACCAAAAGGCAGATACATCCGCACTAAGACACCTTCTTTGGCCAGTCTGTCCAGGCACTCTTTAGCTTCGATGATTTTTTTGTATTCATCACCCTTAAAGAGTTGACCACTGATTAGTGCTTGCTGAAATCTGCGTCGCGGCACACCGTGCAAATACTGAGTCTCAAAGCGCTCAGGAGCTACTTTGTCGTTGACAGTGGCGGCAAAGAAGTCAGCCAGACATTTGGTGTCGTGGGTGGCTACTTCTACATAAGTACCACGGGCTAAAAGCTCTCTTGAATAAGCTACGAGTAGCTCTTTCATCTTGGCTTTGTTGGTATGAGCAACCTCAGCTGGTTCGTTATAAATGCCTATAACAAGCCTTGTGCGCATGCGCTGGTCAAAGCGTTTGATGTCTTTAGCCGTGCGAAAAAGTCTGGTTTGCAGCACGGTACCGACATTGCGATAACCGGACTGAATCAGGCTGAAATAACTCTCCAGTTGAAAATCTGTCCAGCGGTGATCCTCAGCTTCGAGGGTGACATTGACATTGCGCTCACAGGCATAATTGACCAGGGTCTCAATACGATTGTAGGCTTTGTCCAAGTCGACCGAGCGGACTTGACCAACCGTAGGCGCTTTGGTGGCAAACATCGATGGCTTAAAGCTGACAGTGGGATTGCGTCTTGCATCCACTGGCTCTTTAAGTGGCAAAGGACTTTGCACGATGGCGTCGATAAGTTGTTTGTAATGAAGTACTGAGGCATCGCAGTCGCTGTCGTTAGCTGCGTCTTCGCCCAGGATATCGAGAGTGGCGCTGTAGTTGTCTTCTAAATAGAGTTGTCTGGCTAACTTAAGGGCGTCGTTTGCTGTTTCACCAGCTAAATAAGGTTTGGCCAGTTGTAGTACCAGAGATACCGGAATCAAATCAAAAATGGACTTACCCGGGGGCTTGGGGGCAGGGGGCTGAGACTCCTGTTTCATTTTGTTTGATAGGCCTTCCTTGACTGGTGTTTTGAGAGCCATGACGAATTCCCCGGGAGAAATGAGGTACCTGGCAATTATAGATCTTGGGCTCTTTACTACATTAAAAGTCTTCTAGTAATCGTCGTCGCCGTCCTTGCTTGTGGCCCGAGACGGGCTTTGGCGGGCTTCTTGCTCGCCCAGGCTGGGCAAAAGAAAATTGAGCAGGTCAGTTGTATGACCTTCCGCTTTGATTTGTTCAAAGAGAGCGCCGGGCAGTCTGCTTACAGCAACAGCTGTGGAGTGTGTGCCGTCCTGCTCGCGCACTTTAAAGCTCAAACCTCTAAAGCTCTGCCCACTTAGCTGAGTTAATTCCAGGCGACCGCTGGCACTGATTGATGTGTCCACATAACGCACCGAATGTTCAAGTGGTGAGAGCTTTTCGCTTTTGAATTTGCCGGCAATAGCCTTTATACAATTGACTGTTTGTGCGTCAGACAAATTATCTTGCTTGATTACGGCAATGACTGTGTCGGCTTTGCCTGTGCGTCCTTTTGAGCCGGCCAGGACTCTAGTGCCTGGGGTTTTGCGATATTCTGCCCAAACCCAGTTTTTGTCTTTGACATCAGTCTGGACTGGCAGACCATAGAGTTTTTCGAATAGATAAAAGTCATCGCTCAGGCCTGGCTGGCTTGCCACTTTGCCAATAAAAGCTTCGACAGCACCGCCGCTCAAATTTTCGCGCACTGGTGCGGCACTATTTGTGCCACTGGCAATAGGATTGCTAAAGCTGGCGGCTACGGCCGTCAGTGGTTTTTCGGGCTGCGGCGGGGCTTCTACTCTGGGCTGTTTAACTGGTTTGGGAGCAGTGGTAGCGGTACTTACAGGAGCCGGACGCGGGTCATTTTTGGCAGCGAGAGCATCTTTTTTACGCTGGGTATCGACTTTGTATTTATTGAGACGATAGCGACTGAGCTGATTGTTCAGTGCCGAGCGGGCCTCGTCGTCATTCATAGCCACCGCCTGAATGCGTGTTATAAGCACTGTTTGACCAGGATTGTCGCCAATTTTGCACAGTACTTTGCACTCAATCAATGGCCACTCGTTGGGATCTATTGGCAGTTCAAAAGGTCTTTTGCCGTGCGCTTCGGTATTGACTTGCTGGATGCCGCCAATCAAATCAAAGCTGGTTTGCCAGCGGCTTATGGTACTGATGCCCTCGGACAAAAGCATAAAATGGGCTTGCATCTGTACGGTCTGACCGACCAGATTTTGACCAGTATCGTTTTGCACATTGAGCGAAATCGAGGGGTGATAACCAAGTCCATCATGTGTCCAGTAAGTGACAAAAGCCGGCACCATTATTTTGGCGCTATTGACTGGCTGAGTCAGTCGGGGCGCAGCGGCCTGACTGGGGGTGCTTGTCCGTCTGGGGGGCGGTGAGCCTATATAGTCATCGTCTGCGGCACTGCTGTATTTTGAGGGTCTGCTTGGCGGTGGCACTTCGTCTTCACCACCAAAGCTTGGACCGGGCTGGGCCAGGGCTGGCAAGGTCAGCCCGGTAATTAAGTTTAAAGTTAGTGCCAGTAAAACCAATTTGCGCATGTTGCAATCTTACCCTTTTACATCCAGACTGCGCCACAAATACCAGCTAGCACAGGTGCGGTATGGTCGCCATTTTTCGGCGCGCTTGAGGACACTAGCGGGCGTTGCCAGTCCATCTTTTGCTCTGGTACCAGAGCGGGGAAAAGAAAGTGTAAAGCCTTTGCGAATACCATAGTCGGTATGGGGCATTACATCAGGTCTGCCCAGGTTGAAAATCAAGAGCATCTGTACAGTCCATGTGCCGATACCGCGGATGGTGATCAGTTTTTCGATAAGCTCCTGGTCATCGAGTTCGACCATCTCTTCTTTTGATGGCAAATCGCCCACGCTCATTTTGTTGGCCAAATCAATAAGCGCTAGCTGCTTACTGCGCGATAGACCGCATGCTCTCAGGGCTTCGGCTTCTAGTTTGAGCAGGGTGTTTGCCTGGGGAAAGATTTTTATGCCTTGATCACTTAAGTCGCCTACCTGGTCGACCACTTTTTTGAGGATGCTGGCTGCTGCTTTGCCCGTAATTTGTTGATAGATAATTGACTCAGCCAGGGCTTCATAACTGTTTTGCAGCGGATTAACTGCCAGTTTGTAGTCGCCGACACGCTCTATTACTTTGCCTAAAGACGGGTCTTTGTCGCTTAGATAAGCGATTATTTGTTTGTTGCGACTGTTAGTCGGAGCAGGTCTTTTGCTGCGCGCGCCGGTAGTCATGATTTACTCAGTTAAAGGAGGGCCACAAATCAAGGTTGCTCATCGACTGTTCTGATACGCCTGCTACATAGCTCAGATTTTTACCGGTTTTTTTGCGGTAGGCACGGTTAGCCACTGTAGTCAAAGCAGCAAAGCCGAGATCTTTAGGCATATTGGCTGGATCATCGATCACTTCTTCAAAAAAGCCCTGTCCATTGGCCACTGCACAGCACCGTGCTGCCAAAAACCATTCGCGACTAAAATATTGATCCGGATTTTGATAGGCGTCACGGCCAATTTCACGGGCGTAGGCTTCACCATCTATTTGATACAGTTTGGCAAAGAGTATTTCCTGAAAAGCAAAAATCTCTTCTTCTTTTTTTAGGGACAAAAAATTGACCAGTGGTGCCACGACGGCATCATCATTGCCTTCTTCGTCCCAGTTAAGTAGCTCAATTATGTCCCAAAACTCAGTCTCGCTCATATATTGAGCGGGTTTTTCGATTGTTTTTTTAGCGATATTTTGAGTTGTCTGCAATTCTTCGTCAGCTTTGACCGAGAGGTCGACCCAGTCAGCCAGAGTAAATTCGGGGCGACCGGGCATTGCTCTTTTCCATTTGACACGCAGCTGTGGATTTTTTTTGCGCAGCTTTTCGATGGCGCTTTCGCTTACTGTCGTATTAAAGAGATAGAGTCTCAAAAGATTAGGCAGCTCAGCCAGTTGCAAGATGCCTTCGTCGGTCACCTGGGTGCCTGACAGTCCCAGCACCATGAGCTGTTTAAAATTGAGCAAGTGCTCGATAGCACTATCGGCGACACTAGTGCCATTGAGCCATAGCTCACGCAAATCGGCAAGTGGAGAGAGATGTACCAGACCGTCGCTGGTGATGCTGGTGGCGGTGAGGCCCAGCGACTGGATTTGATTTAGTCTGGCAACAAAACCCAGACCGGCGTCCGAGACTGGCGTGTAAGCCAACTCCAATATTCTGATTGAGTGCAGATGTGAAATATGGGTCAAGCCCAGATCCATCACTTGAGAGCGGCTCATGTCGAGAACATGGATGCTGTCTGCCTGGAGGTTTTCTAGTGGACTGAGGCTGCCAGCGGCACTGGCTGAGACCTTGAGCTGTAATTTGTGCAGCTCTGGCTCCTTTATCACTACATCGCCAGAGGCGTCATCGAGCCATTGCCAGTTGATGGGCTGGTTTTCGGGATTGACTATCAATCCTTGTGGTGTAGTCAATAGCTCCCAGGTCTCTGGTTGTGAGCGTGGAGCGATATATAGCCCGCCCATCGAAAATCTTTTTGGAAATCTCAGTAGTTTCTCTGTCATGAAAATAGGCAATTTTGATGAGGCCAGGGGAAATGGGGAGTATTCAGTGGATAACATTATCCGATTGCAGTCATTCTGTCTTCAGGTGTTATGCTTTTCTTCTAGGTGCTAACACACCAGGCAGGAGTTTTCAGGAGTACACCGATGGATGAGATAGACGCCCAAGGGCGCCAGCTTTTAGTGGATCGCCCGGTATTGACTAGAGGCAGATTGTCGGTCTATCGCGAGTGCGCCAATATGGGGGTTGATGACTGGTTTCCCAGACTCAACGTAACTCTCAAAAAATCTGGCTCTGATGAGACTCTCTGGCAATGGACCACCCATAGCCTGCCTGTAGATTTAGATGAGCCACCGCCCTATGGCGAAGATCTTTTATTCGAAAAATATTTTGAGCTCGATACTCCCGTCCGCTCTCCCCGTGGTCTGGAAGTAGTCTTTGAACTGGGCCGCGGCTTCACCGAGCGTGGCACTGTGGAGCAGTTTTCGGCTTCCCTTTATTTGTATCCCGCCTCTTTTGAGGATCGTGGCGTACAAATTGGTGTACTTGATTTCAGGCAAGGTCTGACAGCGGCATCGACACCTTTATTTGCTCGCTTCAACTTCCCCTGGTAAGTCTATTTAGGTAAAACAAAAAGGACCTCTGTGACAGAGGTCCTTTTTTGATGCTTTAAAGTCAGACAGTTTTGAAAACTATTTAACTTATTAAAGATTGCGCCCGGTGCGACTCGAACGCACGACCAATCGGTTAAAAGCCGAGTGCTCTACCAGCTGAGCTACGGGCGCTCGCGGCATTAAGGACTCATCCTAACAGTCGGTCTAACCTATCGTCAAGAAAACTAGAAGGAATTGCAATGGAATTAGCAACATTTAGCTAAGCAGTTTAAGGGCGCTTTGAGTCATCTATATATCTTTTGATGGGACTGTAAATCCTGTCAGCCAGATATTGATGGCCCGCTTGCGTCATATGGGCTGTATAAAAGAGCTTTTGTTGCTTTTGATTGTCAAAGGACAGGGCCGGGCTAAGAGCATCTACATATAAGAGTCCGTTTTTTGAGCAAATGTCATTGACGATTGCCACTTCCCCCCGGTAATCAACGCCGTAAACATCGCTATCCATGCCTGAGATTGGCAAGATAGCAGCTCTTGATGGCATGGCTACCAGCATCAGCCTCGCTCCTTTTTGCTGGCATTGCTTATCCATGCCGACATAGAGAGCTTCTAGTGTATTGGTCATTAAAGTGACATATTGATTGGGTTTGACGGGTTTGCTTATTTTGGTGGCACTGGTGGTGGCAGTTGTCGGCGCTTTTGCTGCCACTGCTATTGGTGCGGTGATATTGCTTGTGGTATTGCTCTTAAAGAGCGTGGCAGAGTATTGCTTGATAGAGGCGCTTGTATCCGCTGACCATTTTTGCCAGTTGTCTCTGTCTGTCCAGCTCTTAAACAAAGCACGGCTGGTTTTGCCAGGCTGATTTAATAGAGCCATCAAGGTCTTGTATGTCTCACTATGAAAACTGGCCTCGGTCTCGGCTGCTGAGATAAGTCCCCAGATACGGCTGTGCTGTCTGAGCCAGGCGATACTGAGCAAAATTTTGGCTCTGGGTGTGCGCATCCACTGAGCTATAGAGCCGGTTTCGACGGCTAAAGGTTTGCCTGGTAGTTTGAGGGCAAGGGGACGCACATTGGCAATGGTGTTATCCGGCGGTGACCAATTTTCGAACATATCTCTGGCGTTGTAACCTACTAGCACCAGATCTGGTGCATAACCCAGTACCTGTTTTTGCAGCTGCATGTATTCTTGGGCGGTGCTGTAGCCCGAGGTGGCAAAGTTGATTACCTGCACTGGCTGGGCTAGCTCCTCGCTCAGTTTGCGCTCCAGCTCTTTGCCAAAAGTCTCATTGATTGGTACTTGCAGACCTTCAACGAGAGAGTCACCCATCAGGGCTATACGCAATGTACCAGCTGGTTTTGCCTTTGTCAGGGCACCTTCGCGCAGTCCGTCGTGATTAAAATAAGAGCGGGCATAACCTTCTTTGCGCCAGGTCACACTCTTGTCAGTCATATGACGAGTACCAAGCTCTCTATCAAGGGCAAAGATTTCTTCTTCACCAAGACCAGCAAAAGCGAGGACGACCTCAACTGCCAGCAAAAAAACTAAAAGCCAGATTAGATACTGAGCTGGCACTGTCAGTATGCGCCAGGGCGACTTTGAGCCTGGCTCTCTGGGCAAGCTCACTGACTTTTTTACTCTAGTAATAGTGTTAGTCATATCACCCTAAAACTGGAAGTAGAGAAAAGGAACTGTCTCCATGGGGCGCGATGCCACCATGAGAATGCAGGCGGCTATCCATGAGGCCAGACGCACTGGTTGTTTAAACTGAACAAGATTGTCTGATTTAATTAGCGGATCAATTACTGTGCGGTGTTTGAGCAAATAATCACTCAATAGCCAGAATGTCATATAAGCAAAAGACACAGGCACGATGCCGCTTTTGAGCAGCGGTACAAGCATTGTGAAGTCCTGATTGCGGACATTTATGAGAGATTGCAAAATGACAATGGCATGACTGGTATCAGGCGCTCTAAAAATACTAAAGGCCACAGCCACAAAAACAAAGGTGATAAGCGCACTGACCACAGTAGTAACTACAGTTATGGACTTGCTTGCACTGATTGTTTGATTGATACCTGTTTTGTCCAGTAGAGCGCACCACAGGCGGTGAGCAATCAGTCCCAGTCCGTGAGCGACGCCCCAGACTACATAGTGCCAGCTAGCGCCGTGCCAGAGCCCACCTATGGCCATGGTCAAAAACAAATTGCGATAATTGAGCCATTTGGCTCCGCGCGATCCGCCCAGCGGTATATAGATATAATCGCGCAGCCAGGAGCTGAGCGATATGTGCCAGCGCCGCCAAAATAGAGTGAGATTTGGCGCGATCAGTGGTAAGTTGAAGTTTTCGGGCAGTCTTATACCAAGCAATAAGGCAGAGCCTCTGCCCATATCGGTATAACCCGAAAAATCACAATAAATCTGAATGGTAAAACCGATGGTGGCAAGCCAGCCATCCACAAAAGAGACAGGTACACTGGAGGCATAAGGGGCAGCAATTATTGTGGCGATATTGTCCGCCAGAGCTACTTTTTTAAAAAGCCCCTGCATAATTAAACTGATGCCTTCGTAAAAGACAGGACGACTGAGTCTCTCAGGGGCGGCCAGTTTTACTAAAAAGTCCTGGTAGCGTTTAATTGGTCCAGCAATCTGGCTGGGAAAAAAAGCTGCAAAGGCGGCAAAGTCGAGAAAGTTTGTGGCTGCTTTGTCGCCTTTGTAGACGTCGACTAGATAGTGGACAAATTCAAAAACAAAAAAGCTTATGCCTAGCGGCAAAATTATTTCTAAAAAGGGCAGATTGCACTGAGTCAGCCAGGCTTGATAGTCCGATTGAGGCAGAGCGCCACCGGTGGTGCGAGCCAGCTTGGTCAGATTTTGCAGGGCAAAATTGGCGTATTTGTAATAGCAAAGTGCGCCGACATTGGCAAAAAGTCCCAGCAAGAGCAAAAGCTTGCAGGCAATTTGATTTTGGCTGGCTTTTGCTTGACCTAGCGACAGACCGAGGAGCCAGTTAAAAAGAGTGATGGCAAAAAGCAAAAGTCCGTAGACCGGCATCCAGCTCATATAAAAGAAATAGCTGGTCAAGACCACCACGAGGGTACGCCAATGGCCTCGACTGCGCCAGTATAAAAACACTGCCACAGGTAGAAACAAGAGATATTGGAAGCTTGAGAATATCATCGCCCGTGAGTATACAAGAGGTAGGACTTTTGCGACAGGAAGCCTATCTAATCTCTCCAGAAGGGTTTTTGATTAAGAAGCATTAATTACGAGATATTGACTATACAAAAGATACATTAGTACCATTTAGGCTATCAGTTAGCCATCCAGTGGCAGGCATCTCTTTTTGCTAAAAGCTCCACATGAGCCCGTTGTGCATCCGGCGCAAGGGTTTGATTTGGCCTGGCTAACTTAAACAACAATAAAAGCAATTGATGTGATTGCCCGAGGAGGAAAAAGTGTCAGCTCCACTAAGCCGCGAAGAATTGAAGAAAAAACGCGATAAATTTATCGTGCCTGGGGTCAAGCAGATGTATCAAGACCCGCCTCACTTTGTCAAAGGCAAAGGGCAATATCTCTATGACGAGACCGGTCGCGAATATCTCGATATGTTTGCTGGCATCGTCACAGTCTCAGTCGGTCATTGCCATCCCAAAGTAACTCAGCGTACTGTCGACCAACTGCAAACATTGCAGCACACATCCACAGCCTTTATGACTCAGCCCATGGTCGACCTGGCCGAAAAGCTGGCCACCATTGCCCCTATGCAAGAGTCCAAATGTTTTATCACCAACTCCGGCACCGAAGCTAACGAAGCGGCTGTACGTTTTGCTCGTCTGGCTACTGGTCGCAATGAAGTTATCGTGCTGGAGCACAGCTATCACGGTGAATCACACCTGGCTTCTACAATGACCGGCAACCACAACTGGCGCCCTGATTTGATGCCAGCTGCCGGTGTGGCATACACAGCCAATGCTTATTGCTACCGCTGCCCCTTCAAAAAGACTCCTGATAATTGCTCCTTAGAGTGCGCTAAAGATCTTGAGCGTGTTATTCAGACTCAAACCAGCGGTAAGCCCGCGGTTATGATTGCTGAGCCTATCCAGGGTGTGGGCGGTGCTATCTGTCCTCCTGATGAATACTTTGGCGAAGTCAAAAAAATATTAGAAAAGTACGGCGCTTTGTTTATCGCTGATGAAGTGCAAACTGGCGTTGGTCGTACTGGTAAACACTGGTTTGGCATCAGTAACTGGGGCGTTACCCCGGACTTGATTACGATGGCTAAGGGGCTCGCCAATGGTCTGCCCATGGGTGCTGTCATTGCTAACACCAAAGTGGTAGACGGACTGGTCAAACAGCAGATCAACACTTTTGGTGGCAACCCTGTATCCAGTGCCACAGCATGCGCTGTGCTCGAGACCATCGAAGAAGAAAAACTGATGGCTAATGCTCTGGAAGTAGGTAACTACTTGATGGACGGTTTGAGAGATTTGCAAAAGCAGTTTCCTGATGTTATCGGAGATGTCCGTGGCAAAGGTCTAATGGTCGGCATGGAGCTGGCTGACAAAAACAAGACACAATTGACCAAAGAATGTGCCGCTATAGTCGAAATGGCTAAAGACGAAGGTGTTGTGCTGGGTAAAGGTGGTCTCTGGGGCAATACAATCCGTATCAAACCGCCACTCACTATCAACAAACAAAACGTCGACACCATGCTTAAGGTGGTGCAAAAGAGTATCGAAGCCACTGTCAAAGTGGGCGCCAAGGCTTAATTAAGGGAGCATTGTAAATGGCTAATATTGTACGCTGTGGATTAATCCAGACCAAAAATGAAGTGGTATCACCCAGTGGTGGCACCGACAAAAAAATGGTGGATGAGATCAAAGACAAGATGCTGCAAAAGCATCTCGAATACACCAAACAGGCTGCCGAAAAGGGTGTAAAAATCCTCTGCTATCAAGAGATTTTTAACGGACCATATTTTTGTGCAGAGCAACAGACTTGCTGGTACGAAGCTGCTGAAGAAATTCCAAACGGTCCCACCATCAAACTGATGCAAGAGACTGCTAAAAAGTACGGCATGGTCTTGATTGTGCCCATCTACGAAAAAGAACAGACTGGTATCTATTACAACACTGCCGCTGTAATTGATGCCGATGGCAAATATCTGGGTAAGTATCGCAAAAACCATATTCCCCACGTCGCACCAGGCTTCTGGGAAAAATTCTATTTCCGTCCAGGTAACTTGGGTTATCCAGTTTTTCAAACTCAGTTTGCCACAATCGGTGTTTATATCTGCTATGACCGTCACTTCCCTGAAGGCGCTCGGGCCCTCGGTCTTAACGGCGCTGAGATTGTCTTTAACCCCAGTGCTACTGTGGCCGGACTCTCCGAATATCTCTGGAAGCTAGAACAACCTGCTCATGCTGCTGCCAATGGTTATTTTGTCGGCGCTATCAATAGAGTCGGTACAGAAGCACCCTGGAACATTGGTCAGTTTTATGGCACAAGCTACTTTTGTAATCCCAAAGGTCAGATAATAGCTCAAGCTAGCCGTGAAGAAGAAGAACTACTGGTCAGCGATCTTGATCTCGACGAAATCAAAGAAGTGCGCCACACTTGGCAGTTTTTCCGCGACAGACGTCCAGAGACCTATGAGCAACTGGTAAAACTCTAAAAATACTGATTAGCCGCGAAGCTTTTCTTTGCGGCTAATTTTCTTTTTTCTGATAAGAGGTTTTATATGGCAGAGCACTACAAGCCCGCTAAGTACAAGGCCTGGGAAATGACGCTGGAAGAGAGATTTCAGGAAGTCTATCCACCCTTTAGCGAGCGCGAAGCGAGATTGGAAGCAGACCGCTGTCTTTACTGTTACGACGCACCATGCATGGTGGCTTGTCCGACCAGTATCGATATTCCTACTTTTATTCGCAAGATTAGCACTGGCAATGTCAAAGGCTCTGCTAAGACCATTCTTGAGTCCAATTTGATGGGTGCTACTTGTGCCCGTGTTTGTCCTGTCGATGTCCTTTGTGAGGGCGATTGTGTCCTCGGTGCTGACCATAAGCCAATCGCTATTGGTCGCTTGCAGCGTTATGCCACTGATTATGCTAGCTCACGCAATATCAAATTTTTTAAAAAAGGTCAGCCAAACGGTAAACGAGTTGCCATCATTGGCGCTGGTCCTGCCGGTCTCAGCTGTGCCGGTGAGCTGGCAAAAGCTGGTTTTGATGTCACTGTCTTTGAAAAGAAAGAATGGGGTGGTGGGCTCTCCACATATGGCATTGTTGTCTTTAGAGAACCTGTAGAAGTCAGTCTTGCCGAAGTCAAAATGATTGAAGACCTTGGTGTCACCTTTAAAAATGGTGTCACCATTGGTCAGGACATTAAAATGGACGACCTGGTTAAAGATTTTGATGCAGTCTTTATTGGCATTGGCCTGGGTCAAGTGCCGATGATGGAAATCACCGGAGAGCATACTGAAGGCGTTGTCGATGGACTGGAGTTTGTTGAATTTACTAAGGTAAACAAACTGGACAACATTGATCACGGCAATCGTATCTGTGTCATTGGTGCCGGTAACACAGCCATAGACTGTGCCACTATAGCCAGACGACTGGGTGCTGAACGCGTCACCATGATTTATCGCCGCTCCGAAGCGGAGATGCCGGCTTATCACTTTGAATACGAATTTGCCCTGAAAGAAGGGGTGTCTTTTATGTTCCTCACTCAACCTGTGGAAGTCTTGAGTAAGGACGGCAAAGTCGATGGACTCAAATGTGTGCGCATGGATCTTGGTACTCCTGATGCCAGCGGACGCCGCTCGCCAGTGGCAGTGCCCGATAGCGAATTTGTAGTGCCTTGTGACATGGTGATTAAGGCCATTGGTCAAATCAAACCTGAGCACTTCCTGGGTATGCTCAAGCCTTATGGTATCGAGCCAGTCAAAGGCTATATCAAAGTAGACCAGGACAACCGCACTGCTCATCCCAAAATCTTTGCCGGTGGTGACTGTGTGCGCAGTCATGGCGAGGCATCGACTGTAATGGCTGTCCAGGACGGCAAAATCGCCGCTCGCTCAATCACCGCAGCACTGGTGGGCACAGCTACCGCCCTGGCCAAAAAATAACTAATACTTACTGTATAAAAAGGACTATCAAGATGGCTGATCTCTCCATCAATTTTGCCGGCATCAAATCACCAAATCCGTTCTGGCTGGCTTCGGCACCACCTTCCAATAGTGCTTATCAGGTGCAAAAAGCATTTGAACAGGGCTGGGGTGGAGCTGTCTGGAAAACAATCGGAGCGCCGGTTTTAAATGTCTGCAACCGTTATGGCACGATTGACTATAAGGGCAGCAAAATAATCGGTCTAAACAACGTCGAACTTATCTCGGATAGACCACTGGAACTCAATCTCAGAGAGATGAAAGAGACCAAGCGCAACTTCCCCAATCACGCTGTGATTGCATCCATTATGGTGGAGTCAAACAAACACACCTGGCAAGAAATCATCAAACGTACTGAAGACACCGGATGTGATGGCTTTGAGCTAAACTTTGGCTGCCCTCATGGTATGTCTGAGCGCGGCATGGGCTCTGCCATGGGGCAAGTACCTGAATACACTTGCATGGTCACTGATTGGGTTATGGAAGTTGCTACCAGACCAGTCATTGTCAAACTAACTCCTAACGTCACAGACATCGTCCATCCCGCTCGTGCTGCCATCAAAGGCCGGGCATCAGCGCTGAGTTTGATTAATACAGTAAACAGTATTATGGGCGTTGATCTTGATACTTTTGAGATTAGTCCCAATGTTGGTGGCAAAGGTGGACACGGCGGTTATGCCGGTCCGGCAGTCAAACCGATAGCACTGCATCTGCTCAGCGCCATTGGTGCAGATAGCGAGTGTCAAAAGGCTAATTTACCAATCTCCGGTATGGGTGGCATTGAGACCTGGCGCGACGCTGTGGAGTTTATGTTGCTTGGTGCTACCAGTGTGCAGGTATGCACCGCTGTGATGCACTGGGGCTTTAGGATTGTCGAAGACATGATCGAAGGGATGAGCAACTGGATGGACGACAAAGGTTTTACCAGTTGTGATCAGTTTATTGGTAAGTCTCTGCCTCGTATCTCTAGCTTTGGCGATTTTGATCTGGGCTTCCAGTCAGTGGCGCGCATCGACCACGACAAATGCATTCAGTGCAATCTTTGCTATATCGCTTGCAATGATGCCGCCCACCAGTGTATCGATCTCAAAGAACTCAAAATTACTGGCGACGTCAAAGAACGCCTGTGGCCGGTAGTGCGTGAAGAAGATTGTGTGGGCTGTGATCTTTGCTCCAAAGTCTGCCCTGTGGATGACTGTATATCAATGGTCGAAATCGATACTGGTAGACCACATATCACCTGGAACCAATTGACTCAGTCCAAACCGGAAGTTTTAGAATGGGACAAAATGGAAGAATATCGTAAGAGCGCCAATATTCACATCCACTAAAATTGTTTCCACTAAGCGACGATAATCCCACAACAAACTATCCTGCGGTCAATCATTTACTGATTGGTTTCAATATTATTGCCTTTATCGCTGAGTTTATTTTTCTCAGTCAGGGAGGCAGTATTGATGGCAAGCTGCCTTTTGATAATTTTGCTCTGGTACCGGCTCGCTTTGTCTCTCATTTTAGTCCTAATGAGTTTGGCACAATTTTTAGCTCCATGTTTATGCATGCAGGCTTCAGTCACATCATTGGCAATTTGTGGTTTCTCTATATCTTTGGCGACAATGTCGAAGACCGCATGGGCTCTACCAATTATCTGCTCTTTTATTTGACCTGTGGCATTTTTGCTGACCTGGCCCATATCCTCACCAATCCGCTCTCTGCAGTGGGTTGTGTCGGTGCCAGTGGTGCTATATCTGGTGTTTTGGGAGCCTATCTGGTTTTGTATCCTGGTGTCAAAGTGCACACCTGGATTACCTGGTACTGGCGCCCTCGTGTCGATGCCTGGATTTTGATTGGACTGTGGTTTTTCAGTCAGGTGGTTTATTCGCTCATTAGTAGCTCCGAAGGCGGAGGCACAGCCTGGTTTGCTCATATCGGTGGCTTTGTCTGCGGCATTATGCTGCTCAAAATAGTAATCAAAAACGATCCTGGTGGCAGACCCGCTCCTGGCGACAAACTCGCTCTACCACCCTTTATTAGTGCTTCTATAGCTCTCTGGGGGCTCATCTCTATCGTCTTTTTTGCTTACCACAAATATATCGATAGCCATCATCCAAAGACGGCAGTGGCGCCAGTTGCCGCACCACCAGTAAAAATTGCAGTCCCGGCTGGACGTCCAGTAGTTGTTGCCAAAAAAGCAAGCCATAAACCTAAGTCTCCGCCGTCGGGCGCCAAAGCCTTACCAGTCAAGCATCATAGCTCTCACAAAGGACGCTAAAAGCCGTGGCGTTTGGCTTTTGGGTCTTTTGGGTAAAATATGTCGGTGGGTGGAGTAAGCTGACATGGCACAACAAGAAAAACCTGATGTGTGCACGCCTGAGGCTGTGGTCAAACAAGCCAGTCAGGGTCATGATGTCTCAGCCAAGTTTAACGCTGAGTGCAGTCCAGCTGAGCGCCGCGAATTCTTTCAAAGTGTGCAGGAGAAGGGTACTCCCACAGATTCACAGTTGAAAGGTACTCATGCTGCCTCAATGCTTGATGGCTTTAAGATCAATTTTGATTCTGCCAAACGTACTCTAGACTCGGTAGAGACCGCTAGCGGTAAAGCACTAAAAGTGGATAGCTTGGAAGGTGCTAAAGCTACCGAAAAGCCAGCCTTGGCAAAACCAGCTAAAGCGGCTGAAGCTGTCGATCCCGGTCGACCCGGTGTAGATGATATCTATAGCAAGAGTATGAGAGGCGCTCTCAGGATTGAGGAGCGGCCAGTTGCCGATGCTATCCACAAAAAGCTTATGAGCGGCGATAATATCTCAAATGATATAAATGCGCTGGACCGTGATGCTAAAGTCAGAGTAATGGCTGAAATCAAAGGTCGGATAGCCGAAAAGCCCGGCACAAAAGTGGAAGTGTCGCAGGATAGCGGTACCGATGCCAGCCGCTACATCACTATGAAAACAGCAGATGGCAAGCAAGTACTGTTTACTGAGAGCAATATGGGACTGCCTAAGGACGTGCAATTTAATCCAGGCGGCATAGGTAACAGACTGCGCAATGTTATTAATCAGCCCGGGCAGATATTAGGTGGTGCAAACGATCTTTATGACCGAGAAGGCGAAGCCGGTGCTAAAAGTGCTGCTAAAGACACTGGACCAAGCTGGGTGGATAAACTTAAGGGACCGCCTATAGACACCACAAAGGGACCGTTGGGACGATATCTCAATCAGCAGCCCATGGAGCCCGGTGACGAGGCCGCTCTGCAAAAGCTGCGCGATAAGGGCATCCTTAAAGATGTGGTGGAACGCAAGCGCGACTAGGGTCTTGCTCTTTTGGCATTGTGTCTGACTAAGGCTGCTATTGGCGAGGACAACTGTGTCACGTCATTTACTGATTTAAAGAATGGATTGTTTGAGACTGGGAAGCGTTCTACGTTGGACTGCAGCTCGTCTTTGGGGTTACCTATGACGACGTTGTTTTTAGCAAAACTGTCACTGGCGCCACCTGGTCTTGCGGAGTCACCGCCCCGGCCAAACCAGGCAAAGCCAGCATTTTGTACGATATTGCCTGACACTTCTACTTTGGTTGATGACTTGCCTGTGTGCTCTGAGCCCACTTCGATACCAAAGTCAGCACCGACTATGTAGTTATTGCGGATTTTAATACCTTTAGCAGCATCGGTGTAGATAGCTGCTGCTGAGTACTCGCCCCGATGTCTATTGTTTGGCGCATCGCTTTTGGTGCTCATACCATGAGCATAGTTAAAGTCGATTTCGCCATTGCGAGCTTGATTAAACTCGTCGCTGCGTGATACTTTTTCTCCGCCAATAGCATCGATAAAGATATTATTGAGCTTATAACCAGCATTGCCTATCACTCTAAAGCCGTCGACATTGCCGTTGATCGGGATTGCTTCCAATTCACCGAGATTGATGTCGTGGACTTCGTTGCCCAGTATATTGATGTTACTGATTTTTGATTTTTCGGTAGCTCCTGTGCCGTAGACTCTGATTGCTTCTGCCAGATTGGCGGAGTGGATATTGTTGCCGGCAATATTGATATTTTTGATATCAAAGCCTTCTACTTTTATGGCAGATTGATAGTTACCAAAATTTTTGATCTCAAAGTTTTTGATGTCGACATTGTGTACGCCACTACCAATGGTGACAGCGCTTTCGCCGTCTTGAGGTCTGCCGTTTTTGAGATCTATTACCGCTGGGTTTTTGGGATCGGTTGTAAGGACTATGTCTGACTTGAGGATGTTGAGTGTTTCGTTATAACTGCCGTTGCCATTTTTATGGACATTTATCACGGTGCCTGGTTTAGCGGCATCAATAGCGCCCTGGATAGAGTTATATGGATTGCGCTCTGAGCCTAAGGGATAACGGTTGTCTCCAGCTGTTTTGGCCACATGGATCTGGGGCTTAAGGGCGTCCTGTGCTTCTTTGTCGCGCAGAGCATTGATACCAATTTGTTTGAAGTCTCGGGCTATGGGAGGCAGACCTTTGCCATCCCCATTTAAATAAGGGATCACATCTTTTGTCGAGACTGGCTCCAGAGGCACTGTACCATCATTATTGAGAGCAGGACGCTGGGGCTTTTCGGCAGGGCGGTCAGTGATCTTGCCTCCGGCTTCTGCCTGAGCTAATACAATTGGTCTGGATTGGGCTTTATCCGCAGTAAGCAATAGGCCGGGCATGGGATAGCCAGGTGTATCCGCCCGACTACCTGACCTGCTAGCCTCAGCGAGCGCAGCTGGTTGTGACGATTGCCCAGGCGTGAACAGTTCATGGTTGACCTTTTGCTCAACGCCACTGCGGCCAGTCTCAAAGCGGTCATTTTGAGGAGCTTCCGGCTGATGTCTGGCGGTAGTTTCGGCTTCTTTGACTTGTGAGTCGCCCATGGCAATCCAAATTAGAAAAGTAGTAATAGCTTATTTACACATTCATGACCTGAAAGTTTCGTGAAAGTGGACACTATTCTGGTTAGTTGGTTACCGGTTAAAATGTAGGCAATTGAAAGATAAGTGAGAAATGTCCCGGCGCCTCTACCTTACAACCTGTCTGTTAATAGCTCTGGCTTTATGCCCGTCACAATTGCTGGCCCAGTCTGTTGATGATTCAGCTACCAACAAGCTTTATATAGCTTCCGACCGGGCTACTCTCAAAATCCAGTGTGACCACGATGTCCAGACTCTGGAAGAATGGCCCTTTACAGAGGCGGAGAAAGCCAATGCTTTTAGTCGCAAACGTCTTGAAGGCACTATCAAGTCGGCATTTTTTACTGACAATGGTCAAGATGACCTGAGCTGGGTAATCACCGATGATGACAAAAATTTCTCTCAGACTGATTTAGCTGAGTTTGTCCAGAATGCTCGTGGCAAGCATATCGTTCTCTTTGTGCACGGCTGTTGTGTGAGCTTCAAAGAAATGGAGCATCAAGCCCGTGACTTGCAGCGCGAGCTGACCAAGACAATGGGGCAAAACGTCATACTTTTGGCTTATGACTGGGCGACGCCAGCGCTGATGTATACAGGCTCTTTGCGCACTATGGGCACGACCCAGGGGCGCTTTAACATTTTTATGGATGATTTGCGCAAAAGCCTGCCCGGACAGAAGATTTCACTGGTGATGCACAGCCTGGGCGGCAATTTGTTTTTGCGCTATCTCACAGAAAGCGATAAACAAATGCTTATCACGCGTAAAGAAAAGCCCTTTAATTTGCTCATATTTAGTCGTCCTGATATGTCTTTTGAGACTTTTAGACCACATCTGGCAGAAGTGGCAGCGACTGGCAAAGAATCATTTATTCTGGCTGCCGAAAACGACATCAATATCAATCTTTCAGGTTTTGTCCGCAGCCTTAAAGGCAAAACCTTTGGCTCTTTTCGCCTGGGGCAGTTTCATAATGCCCGTGAGCTTACGCCTCAGCTTAAGGTGATGGACGTCAGTACACTGAGGCAGGGTCATTTGATCCTATATAAATTGATTGCCAATTTGCTGGCTAACTTTTAATTGCCAGGGGCTGATATAATTAATTGACCTTTGCGTCAGCAAATTCCCGATTCAACTTTGCTAACCAGGCAATATGGAGGATCTAGCTTTGGAGTGTGCGCTATCTGCCGTCGTCAATCAGATTGACGAAACCAAGCCCCGTCAGCCCGGTCGCCCAAAAGATCTGGCCTTGACCACTAGACGTCGCGAAGACATCCTGGAAGTTTCGACTCGCTTGTTTGCCCAGCGTGGCTTTAGAAATACTGATCTCAAGGCTGTGGCTGAAGAACTCGGTGTGGCCAAAGGCACAATCTATAACTATTTTGACACCAAAAACGACCTCTTCTTATCCTGTTTAGCTTACGGTCTCGAAAAGCTCAGCCAGTGTGTCAGAGAGCGTTCTTTTGATATTGCCGATCCAGTTGAGCGCGTTAGTTGCGCGGTGCAGTGCTATTTTGAGTTTTTTGACGGCCACCCCGAAATCGTCGAACTGATGGTGCAGGAGCGTGCAGAATTCAGGCAAAGACCTACTTCTACATATTTTTTGCGTTGCGACGAGAGCTGTAATCCCTGGGTCGATTTTTTTGAAAACTGCCGTAAAGAGGGAGTCTTTAGAGATATGCCTGGTGAAAAAATGCAAGAATTTCTGGGCAATCAACTTTATGGCACGCTTCTGGCTGGATACTTTTCGGGTCAGAAGCGTCCATTAAAAGACCAGGTACCACAAATACTGGCTATATTTTTTAACGGTGTTCTAAATACTGAAGCTGCTCCTGGAGCAGAGGAAGCACAATGATGGAAGTGAAAAGCTCAGCTGATTTAGACGATAGAAAGGCGGGAATCAACGCCAATCTCTCGCCTGGTGCTGGAGTCAAAAAGAAAGTTGTTATCGCCAGTCTGGTCACACTTGGTGTGCTTGGCGCTTGCGGCTATCAATTTAGTCAAAAGAGTGGTACTCCCAAAGCTGCACCGGCTAGCTCAGATCAAGCCGTACTCAGTGTCAAACTTGTGCCCGCTGCTCTCAAACCATTCAGCCGTAAAGTCCTGGTTAGCGGTACTGTTATGTCCTGGGACCCCATCTCAGTTGGCTCCGAAGTCGGTGGTCTAAAAGTCGACAGTGTGCGCGTGGACGAAGGACAGACAGTTAAGCGCGGTCAGGTTTTGGCTACTTTATCCAGCGCTATTTTGCAGGCACAATTAGATCGAGAGCAGGCTCGATTGGTTGGTGCCAATGCCAGTTTGTCTAAGTCAATTCAACCCAACCGTCCAGAAGACCTGGCATCGCTTAGAGCCGGTTTTGCTCAGTCGCAAGCGGCTGTAGCCCAGGAAGAAGCAAATCTAGCTAGAGCTAAAGCTAACTATCAGGAAGCCTCAGAAAACGCCGAACGTTATAAGTGGCTGGTTAAACAGGGAGCGGTCTCAGCCCAGGAAGCGGAAGCCCGTTATACCCAGGCAAAAGTAGCGCTGGCTGACGTGCATAATGGCGAAGAAAAAGTGAAAGCCTCTAAGTTTATTTCGCAGCAAGCCCATGAACGCATGACTATGGGTGTAAGCGGTGGACGCAAAGAAGACGTGGATATATCGCGGGCGCAAAAACTAGAAATCGAAGCTAATATCAGACAATTGCGCTCGCAAATCGAGCAAACTATTGTCCGCGCTCCCGCCGATGGTCTTATATCCAAACGTAATGTCCACCTTGGTGATATCGCCAGTAGTACCAAGACTATGTTTGAGATTGTCCGTGACAATCGTCTGGAGCTGCGTGCTCAAATACCTGAGCGCGATCTAGATGTAGTAAAACCCGGTCAGCCTGTCGCTATGATTGGCGATCACGATAACTATAAAGGCATTGTCAGAGAGATAAGTCCCCAAGTAGAGCAGGACACGAGATTGGGTACTGTGCGTATTGATATACCTGATGCCGCTAAAAGTGGTCTGATGCCCGGTAATTTTTTGCGCGGTGATATTGTCATTGGCGACCAGCCCGTCTGTGTCGTACCCGCTAGCAGCCTTGTCTACAAAGGCAACAAAGCTTTTGTCTATCTAGTCGAAGACGGTAAAACTCGTATGCGGTTTGTCCAGACTGGTGGCCGTGAGGGGCAAAATGTGGAAATCACCGAGGGTCTTAAGCCCGGTGAAAGAGTGGTCGATAAAGGCGCAGGTTTTCTTAAAGATGGCGATAGTGTCCGTGTTCTGTCTGAGTAGGTGGACATGAGCACCAATCTCTCGACCTGGTCAATAAAAAATCCAGTACCAACCATGGTCCTGTTTTTGGTGTTGACTATCATGGGTATTATTTCGTTTATCAAGCTTGGCATAGACGAGAGTCCCAATATCGATGTCCCTGTTGTCTCGGTGGCAGTATCCCAGCTGGGCGCAGCTCCAGCTGAGCTAGAGACCCAGGTGACACGCAAAATCGAAGACGCCATCGCTGGTATTGGCAATATCAAACATATCACCAGTACTATCACTGATGGTGCCAGTCAAACCAGTATCGAATTTGCTCTTGGTACCAATACAGATAGAGCCGTCAATGATGTACGCGACGCTGTATCCAAAATCCGCCAGGAAATGCCCGAAGGCATTGAAGAGCCAATTATCCAGAGAGTGGACTTTGTCGGCGGTCCTTTTGTCACCTATACCGTAGCATCGGACCGTTTGCCGCCGGCCGAACTCTCATGGACAGTGGACAATGATATTGCCAGAGCACTTTTATCTGTGCCTGGTGTCGGTCAAATACAGCGAGCCGGCGGTGTTGATAGAGAGATACGAGTAGATTTAGACCCGACCAGATTGGAAGCCCTGGGCATCACAGCCGACATGGTCAACGCTCAAATCAGGCAGGTCAATATCAATTTGCCAGGCGGCCGTGGCGAGATTGGCGCTGGTGAACAGTCAATTAGATTTTTGGGCAGCGCCCTTACAGTAGCTGATCTCGCTAAAGTCGAAATAGTTTTACCCTCTGGTCGTCATGCCAGACTGGAAACTCTTGGCGCCATTCATGATGGCACCACCGATACCAGACAGATGGCTTTGCTCAACAACAAGCCGGTGGTGGCCTTTAGTGTCATTCGCAGTACTGGCTCTAATCTAGTGGATGTCGAAAAGGGTGTCGACGCCAAGCTCAAAGAACTATCAAGGTCACTGCCTGGTAATGTCAAAATCGAAAAGCTGCGCACCAATAGCCGCTATATTAAAGAATCGTATGATGCCTCTTTGGAGTCCCTGGTCTTTGGAGCGGCCCTGGCTGTATTTGTGGTCTGGCTCTTTTTAAAAGATATGAGGGCAACTGCCATAACGGCACTTGCTATACCACTGTCTGTGGTGCCTACTTTTGCCGTGATGCAATTTGCCGGCTTTACTCTAAACAGTATGTCACTTCTTGGTCTGGCACTGGTCATAGGCATCCTTGTGGATGACGCTATCGTGGAGATAGAAAACATCGTCAGGCACTTACATATGGGTAAACCACCCTATCAGGCTTCGATGGAAGCCGCTGAAGAAATCGGTCTGGCTGTAATTGCGACAACTCTCACCATCGTTGTTGTCTTTGTGCCGGTGGCTGCAATGGGTGGCATACCCGGGCAATTTTTTAAACAATTTGGTCTGACTGTAACAGTGGCTGTGCTATTTAGTTTGCTCGTAGCACGGATGATCACACCGATGATTGCTGCTTACTGGATGAAGCCAGTGGGTAGTGCCAAGCTAGAACACAAGCCACCAGGTTTTGTGCGCTACTACGAGCCGCTTTTGCGCTGGTCCATTAAGCACCGTTTAATTACTGTGATTGCCTCGATTATTTTGTTTATCGGCAGTGTCGTGCTCTTTAAGTCTATGCCCACCTCTTTGATGGCCAACGTAGATAGAGGTGAAGTGCTGCTCAATGTGGAGCTGTCTCCTGGCTCTGAGCTTTTAGAAACCAGACATATCGTAGAAAAGGTAACAGACATAATTAAGCGACATCCTGAAGTCGTAGATGTTGTCGGTTTTGTTGGCACACCCACAAGTTCTAAGCGCAATAGCGCTGGTAATCAGGGCGATGTTACCAGAGCAACTGTCTATATCTCACTTAAAGATAGACACAGTCGCAAGCTGACACAGCAACAGTTTGAAGAAGCCGTAAGACCAGAATTAAATGTTATAAGTGGAGCCCGGATGAGCTTCAGCCGTTCTTCAGGTATGGCTGGTAAGCCACTGCGCCTGGTTTTGACTTCATCAGATAGTGAGCTTTTGACTAACACTTCTGAAGCCATTAAAGACCAGATGCGAGCAGTACCAGGGCTTTATGATGTGACATCATCGGCAGCTCTCTTTAGACCCGAAATCCTCGTCACGCCTGATTTTGATAGAGCAGCAAGGCAGGGTGTGTCGGTGCAGTCTATTGCCAGAACAGCACTTATCGCCACTCTCGGGGACGCGGAGGCCAATCTGGCCAAGTTTAACTTAGAAGACAGACAGGTCAATATCCGTGTGCAGTTAGCCAAGCAATACCGCCAGGATCCGCGTGTCATCGAAAACATGAAAGTTATGACCAGTAGAGGCGGGCTTGTGCCTCTTAGTTCGGTAGCGCACGTAGAGTACGGCTGTGGACCTTTTCAGATAGATAGATTTGACAGACAAAGGCAGGTCACTCTTGAGTCCGGTCTAGATTCATCTATTACACTGGGCGAAGCGCTTAAAAAGGTGCACCAACTGCCAGGCTTTAAGACTCTGCCAAGCTCTATTGTGGAATTGCCCCTGGGTGATGCCGAAATCCAGCGCGATATTTTTTCGGGTTTTGGTACTGCCATTGGGGCCGCTGTGCTTTTGATTTATGCTGTTCTGGTGGTGCTCTTTGGTGGCTTCCTTTATCCACTGACAATTATGGTGTCATTGCCTCTCAGTTTGTGCGGGGCATTGATAGGGCTTGTATTGTGGAAGCAATCGATAGGTCTCTATGCCCTAATCGGTATCACAATGCTTATGGGGCTGGTGACAAAAAATGCCATCTTGCTGGTGGAATATGCCTTATTGATGATGAAGCAAGGCATGAAACAAATGCCAGCCATTTTACTGGCTGGCGAAACCCGCATGCAGCCGATTTTGATGACAACTATTGCCATGATAGCCGGCATGTTGCCGATTGCTATGGGAGTAGGGGCGGGCTCAGAGGCTAGAGCACCAATGGCAATATCGGTTATCGGTGGTTTGATTACATCGACTTTGTTTACACTGGTAGTGGTGCCTGTCGTCTTTACCTATGTCGATGACTTCCAGAGCTGGTTGCTTGGCTTGTTTAGCCGGCCAAAAGTAAGAGAGAAGCAAACTCAAATTACAGAAAGCGACGAGAAGGTGTTGAGATAATTGTTAGTTAGAATAATCGCCTGTTTGCTTTTGTTTTGTCTCAGTTGCAGCGCTGTCTTTGCTAAAGACAAAGAGATACCGGTCTGGCTACTTGTGCAGAAGCATTACAGCACCGGTCGCATCAGTGCAGCTATTGGTGCCGATATTGTGCGCGTCAATTTGCCTGTGGCTACAGTTATATGTGATATCAAAAATCAACGCATCACGCTCTACAGCTTTAAGACCATGCGTTATGTTGTTGGGCCATTGCCACAAATGATTGGCGAACTAGCTACGCTCAAACCAATTAACCGAGAGCTTTTTGCCCCATGGCAAAAAACCAATAAAACTGCCACTATCATGGGACATACGGCAATTCTCATGGAGCGCAAACAACTGCGTCCAGCTACGCCAAGACCAAAACATATTGTTGTCACCGAATACTTAAGTGTTTGCAGTGATATAAAGTTCAAACCTGATACAGTGCGCTTTATGTCTGCTTTGAGCACTGTCGACTGCACACAGGGATTGCCTCTTGAGCTTTTCCGCCGTTCTTATTCACCCAAAAGACCAGGTTTGGATAAAGTGCCATTTGAGATTTTGTCTACACTTGATTTGCGCAGAGGCACTGTGCCAGCCAAGGACTTTAGCATGCCACCGGGATTTAGTAAGACAAATACAATTGAGTCGATGTTGTTTGCTGACTACAGCGGTGCCGGCGAGTAGTTACTGCCCGAGCCAGCGAGCAAAGCCAGACTGCAAGACTCTTCTGGATGAGTCGGACCAGTCGCCTCGTTCTTTTAATAGCTCGATATAGTTGGCACTAAAGGCTGTTTTTGAGGCAACTAATAGTTGGTTTTGCCGATTGTTTTGAATCTGCTTTTGCAACTCTTCAAATGATTTTTCGGCATTGCTAAAATCTCCCTGCATTGCTTGCGCCAGGGCGATTTTGTAAAGCGCCAGTCCGCTATTGTAAGCCAGTACTGGCGAGTGGATATCAGACCAGCGCTCTATCGCTTCTTCG
The DNA here is from genome assembly GCA_016718315.1 of Candidatus Obscuribacter sp. Lineage (GTDB taxonomy): Bacteria > Cyanobacteriota > Vampirovibrionia > Obscuribacterales > Obscuribacteraceae > Obscuribacter. Next base: position 581,511 of record JADKDV010000003.1, read on the forward strand.
TAAAATTTGATAGCTTGCGGGTAATTCTTTAGTTGGTATTCCACATCGCCACTGCGACTGACACAAAATGCCGCACTCTCTTTTTGCCAGGTCTCGATAGATTGATTAGGCTGGGACCTGTCATCAAAATAAACAAGACCATCTTTGAGAGCCTGTCTGGACTCTCCATATTTATGCAGATGGTAGTAGCAGTCTCCTGCTAGTGTGCAGAGCACACCTACGGGAAATTGTCTGAAGCCTTCGGTATTGGTGCCAAAATCAAGAATCAGATCCTGGATAGCGGCAATCGCTTTTTCGTATTCCTGGGCGGCATAATAAGCCTGGGCCGTCAGAATCATTGTTTCCAGAGTGAGCATTGATTTGGGACCGTTCTCGATTAGACTGATCCGATTGGCGTAGAGAGCAAGCTCGCTGGCATCGCCTGGATGACCATCACGCATCATGCGCTTAGCGGAGTTTATAGCCACCTGCACAAGCTCGTTGTCATCACTATAGACGCCTGCTATACGGGACTTGCCGCCGTCGCTCTTTAAGTCATTGTAGTGAAATTTTAAGCGCTCTAGCAGTTTGCTCTTAGACAGTTGCACTAGATAGTAATCACTGCCAGTGATACCAGATTTGGGATCAAATGTGCGCTGCCAGTCTGGGATAGCGTCAGGTGTGAGGCTTCTGGCTCCGGTGATATAGAGAGCCACTGTTAGTCCGCTTGTCACTAGTATAGTGGCCATAGCAACAAAGGATAATGTGAGCGCCAGTTTTTCGTTTGTTTGCAGCCGTTTGCGTCTGGAGCGGTAAAGACTAAAAATGGACTTGAGTCGATCGAGTAGTCCATCTTGTTGTTGTATGTAGACAGTGAGAGCCTGTTCCAGCTCTTTCATCGATTGATAGCGATCGCGGGGATCTTTGGCCAGACATTTAAAGACTATTGTTTGCAGTTTTGTTTTTAGAGCCTTGCCATCCACTTGCATTGGCTTGGGTAGCTCATTCATGTGGCGGTAAAGTATCTCCAACATATTGGAGCCGTTAACTGGCGGTTTGCCGGTGAGTACCTCATACATGAGACAACCCATCGAATAAATATCAGAGCGACTATCGAGTCTTTCGCCCTTGCACTGCTCCGGACTCATGTAAAGGGGGCTGCCAAAAACTTCACCAGTTTGGGTCAGGGCCGCTGTATCGCCGCCTTCCTGGGTTTGCAATTTGGCAATGCCAAAGTCCACGATACGCACCTGGTCTGGCGGCAGGATGAGGACATTGCTCGGTTTTAAATCGCGGTGAATAATGCCCGCATTATGTGTGTAGGCCAGTGCTTCAGCAATTTGCAAAAAAATTGGTAAGGCTTGTTCTTGCTCGATTCTGCCTTTTGCTTTGATCAATTCGCTGAGACTTTTGCCCACAAGCAAGTCCATGACCAGGTAAGGGCGATTGTCCTCAGTAAGACCAAAGTCATGAATTGTCACTACTGATTTGTGATGCAGCTGACTGACGGCTTTGGCTTCTTGTTTAAAGCGGTCGAGACTGGATTTGTTTGTGACCAGATGTGGGTGCAAGATTTTGATCGCTACTTCTCGCCCCAGATGCTGGTGCACTGCTCGGTACACGACACTCATACCGCCCTCACCGATACGCTCGAGGAGGCGATAGTTGCCAGCAATTAAATTGTCTTGTTTTTTTTGCCTGTCAAAAGGACTGGGCGGTGCACCAGTCACTGCGTCAATTGTTAGCTCAAGATTTTCTTTGTTTTCCGGGTCTAACATTTGCTTCGGGTTATTACCTGAGTCATGGCATACTTGAGTATCCCACATTTAAATTATTGATGATTAACAATGTCAGCCTATAAGACACTGCTATTGCCCCTGCTATTTAGCCTCGATCCCGAAGAAGCGCATAATCTCGGGCAAAGGCTATTGCCTGCCTGTGAGGGGCTGATGGGGGTTTTAAAATGTGCTTATGAGCTGACTGGCCCCATGGCAGCCAATCTGACCACAGAGCTATGCGGACATAGCCTAAAAAATCCGATTGGCCTGGCTGCTGGCTTTGATAAAAACGGCAAGCTAGTAAACAGCCTGGCGGCGCTGGGCTTTGGCTTTATCGAGGTGGGCTCGGTTACAGCCAGACCCTGTGCTGGCAATCCCCGGCCCAGGTTGTTTCGCCTACCGCAGGACCGCGCTTTAATAAACCGTCTCGGTCTCAATGGCGAGGGGGCACAAGCTGTCTACGAGAGACTAAAGCGACAAGATTTTGCTTTGCCTGTGGCACTTAATATTGCCAAGTCCAACTATCCAGATGTGGTCATGGATAAGGCGGCAGAAGACATTGCCTTTAGTTTTAATACACTCAAAGATCTGCCTTTTGCCTATGTCACTATCAATACAAGCTGTCCCAACACCCATGACGGCGCGCTCTTTGGCTCACAAGAGCTGACCTTGATTCTCAAGAGTGTGACCAGCCTCAATACCAAAGGGCTGCCCTTATTTTTAAAACTCTCACCCGATAGCCCGCCTGCTTTTATTGAGTCTCTATTAGAACTGGCCAGGCAGTACCAGATAAACGGTTTTGTGCTGGGCAATACCACCGTTAGCCGTGAGGCTCTTGTCAGTGCTCCTGATAAAGTAGCGGCCATAGGTGCTGGGGGTCTATCAGGGGCACCACTTTTGCCTGGCACTAAAGCCCAGGTCAAGGCAATTGCAAAGGCTAAACAACCCTGGCAGCAAATCATCGCCTGTGGTGGTATCAGTGAGGCCGCTGATATTAAAGAGCTATTGCAAAGCGGCGCCAGTGCTGTGCAGCTCTATACGGCTCTGGTCTACGAAGGACCGACCCTTATTTTGTCTCTATTACGTGCTCTCAGCCGTCTTAACTGATTTATTCTGATCTAGTTTTTTAAGATAGAGTTCTTCGGCTAAATAGAGCAGCACTGTGGTCACCGGTACTGCTATAAGCGCACCAGATAAGCCCAGTAGTGTGCCGCCGATAAGCACCGAAAAAAGCACTATAAGCGGGTGCATGTCGACCTGGCGACCGAGTAAATGCGGCACGATAAAGTTGCTCTCCAGCCATTGTTCAATGATAAAAACCAGTATCACAAGTAGTCCGGTGGTGAGGCTTTGATTAAAGCCAATGATAATGGCAAAGACAGCGGTAGTGAGAGAGCCAACAAAAGGGACGAGATTAAGTAGACCTGCCACCACTCCCAGTACCAGCGAATCAGGAATACCGACAATCGTCAATCCCAGTCCAATGATAGAGCCCACTGCCAGGCTGACCAGTATCTGTCCGCGTACATAGCCGCCGAGGCGGTTTTCGAGCCCTGGCAAAAGGTCCTTGACACGCGCTCTTTTATCCTGGGGTAGCCAGCGTAATAGTCCGTCTATAATAGTTTTTGATTCGACTACAAAGTACGCTGTCAAAAAGAGCACAAACAAAATATTGACCACAAAAGTCATGACATTGCCAGTCAATTTAAGCGCACCGCTAGCCAGGCTACCAGCCGACTCCATAATGCGGTTTTTGAACTTGTTGCCTGCGTCTTTAATTGAGTCTTTGATTTGTTCTGATGGGCCAGAAATTTGCGGCACACTGGCGTCAGGATCTATTGCGCTGGCGCCACTACCATCCGGGATTAACTCGTGCCATTTGGCCAATGCCCAGGGTTGCACTTTGTTGTGCACTAGTTTGACCAGGTTGCTTGCTTGCTGGCTGATCATCGGTCCGAGGTTGTAGCCCACCGCGCTGTAGAGAGCCAGTATGCAGAGATAAAGCGCGATGATAGTAGCTACTCTTGGTACACCGCGGCTTTGCATTTTGCGCGCAAAAGGAGCAATTGCCGCTGCCAGAGTGATAGCCGCAATAAGGCAGATAATGAGCATGGTCAGCTCAGTCAGTAAGTAATAAGCTGCCAGTGCCAGGGCTAGCCATAAGACCAAAAAAGCTGGGCGCACTATGTCTTCTCTGGTCATTGGTTTGGTACCACTTCTGTCTGTTTTAATTCCAGTGACTTTATTTGATATTGATTGTAAGGGGCAAAATAGAGACCGATGACAGTGCCCACGAGTTCCTGTCTGGGAGGCAAAAGCCTGGCTTTAATAAAATTGCCATCGACTATGGTCTCAATGCGCGCAACAATCTGTTTGTCTCTTAGTAGTACTATATCTGGTGCAGCACTACCATTCTCGAGATTGAGAGCAATTGTGGTGGTCCTGGTCGTAGCTGGCAAAATTATGGGTGATTGCCAGGTCAGTGCAACTTTGTCGACATTGACTTTGATTGAATCGGGCAGGCAACTTATTGAGGTCTGCCGTTGTTCTTGGACATGCCAGTCTTTGCCGTCCACTATTTGTCCGGCATAAGGCTTTGCATCCTGATAAAGCTGACCGGTAAAACTTTGAGGAGTTAAATTGGCAAAGTTGTTTAGTCTGTTAAATGATCCCTGCTCACGTTGCACTGGCACAAGTTGACTGTGCTCAATGTCAAAGTAATAGAGTGGTCTGCCGCTCTCAACAGCTCTTGCTAGTTACTCAGGCTCCAGTCCAGTGTCACTGGTCTCGATACAATTGACTTGATTGCGCAAATCCCGACCTATAAGAGGTGGTGAGAGCATCGTGTCCAGGTAGTCACGACTACCGACCATGCCAGCTCCCATAAAACTCTCCGGTAGACCAAGCAGAGTTACGCCATTATTGCTTTTAGCCATAGCGGCTATTAGTAGTTGCTTAAAAGTAAAAACACGCCAGGCAGCTGCTTTGTAGTTAGCTACATTGGCTTGCGTATAGCTTGCCCAGAGACCAAAGAGCGGCAGCAGGATAAGCACTGCCAGGCAACTAAATATTTGCAGCTGTTTTTGCTTGATACCACGCTCGTGTGGCACTGCCAGGAGCGCAATAAGTATTATCAGAGGCACACTGGAGATGAAAAACAAATAGCTGCCTGTCAGGGTTTGCGTTATATGCAAAGTGGCGGCACTGGTTATTAGACTGGCGCCAAACCATAAAAGCAGCACTACCGGCACCAGGATTGTTTTGAGATCTGATATGCGTTTTGACCCGATAAAAATTATGCGGATGGCATAGATAACCGCCGCCGCTATCAGTGGCACAATGGCTAGCAGTGATTGTTTTGCTGTGGTAGCAGGCAAAAATATCCGGGACCAGGTGTTATTGTCGTGCAAAATGCGCCAGCAATTCCCGACGTCGTTGCTTGAGGCAAAATCTCTGTCTATCAACAGGAAGACAAACATCACTGCCAGATAGAGCAATAGTGCTTTAAGGTCGTATTTGGGTCCGCTATTGAGGACTGAGCTGCGGTGCGGTAAAAGGGACAGGGCGGCAATGGCTAGAGGCAGGCTCAGTGCGATTGGATGGCATAAAAGGGCGAGAGCATACAATAATAGTGATGACTTAAGAAAGTTTTTTGAGCCGTGCTCTTGATGTCTCAAAAATAGTGAGAGTGCTGTCAGATAAAGGGCGCAAGCCATTAAGACTGCTCGACCGCTCAACCAGGCTACAGGCTCGCCGTGTAGTGGATAGACACTAAATAAAAGTCCGGACCAGAGGGCTGCTACCGCGGCTGTGCGCTCCGATAAGCGACTGGCGATTTGCAGTGTTAAGACAGCAGTCAAAATGGCTGTAGCAGCGTAAAGCAGTATATTGGTAAAGTGATAGCCCGCTGAATGGATATGGTAAATCAAATAATCCAGTAGTACCGATAGTGATACCAGGGGTCCGTAGCCTATCGCTAGTCCACTACTGTTAAAGAGGCTGGTAAAGTTTTGCAAGAACGGCTCTACGTGACCAGCAAAGAGGGCGCCCAGATATTTGATATGCCAGTAGTCATCAAGCAAAAAACTAGCTTTGAGAGTGGACCAGTAATTGATAGCGCAAGACAAAAATATCAGTATGGCGCCAAAGAACATTTGTGTCCGTGTTGAATAAAAGTCCAGGCGGGCTTTTTCGTAACGTCTAACGGCTTTTTGTGCAGGGCTTACTAGTAGCTCGGACAAACTTTTGACCTCTAGAGTTGGAAGCAAAGAGGCTCTGAGAAATAGCCCAGTACTTTGCCCTCTTTATCCAGCGCGATGATGCGCAGTTCAAAGAAGCCATGACCTTTGACACCGGTAAATGTGAGAGGGATGTTTTTTCCTTTGACCTGGCTCAGAGTACCACTTAGACCGGCTTCTTTTGAAGGTTGTTTGTCTCTAAAAGTGCCGCTGTAGTGCTCAAACCAGCTATTTGCCCCAGAGAGTTCAAATAGAGCACTGGCTGCCCCTTTAATATGAGATACATCAAAGTTAAAGCTGGCTTTGGCACCTTTGATGCGCGCCACCCCGTCATTGTCGAGCTTGAGGTCTTTGCCATCGCAGGCGAGAAGCGGTAACTTACCATCCAAACTGGTAAGCTCCAATTGACTGATGGTGGCGCTATTGTCTGCTTCAATTTTTAATTCGGTTACTTGGGGCAGGCTATCCCATTCTTTGCGTTCGGATAAATTAAAGGTAGCCTGGTTTTGACCGGGCTCTATAGAGGCATTGAGGCGGTGTTCACTATCGCCGTTAATGGTCAAAATCAGAGACTTAGCCCCGCTAGCTCCTACAATCAGGCAGTCATAGTCTAGCGGATTGATTTTGAGCGGCGGCGAGACCAGAGACTGACCGGCATTTATGGTCACTGGTGCAGGCAAAAGTGGCAGCATTGCCGAGCTCTTTGGCGCCGTAAGAGCAAGTGGCCGCAGGATTTGTTTTTGTCTATCCCATTGATAAAAGTAGTTATTGCCCTGGCTGACCAGCTCTTTGAGGCGCAAAGACTGGACTAAATTGGCATCGCCAAAAGTGGCTGGCTCAAAAGTAATAATGCGCGCTCTGATATCCGACCCGGTCAGTGGTGGTTTGAGCATCACCGACATAGTCGGTGCGTTGTAGAGCATGTGCGCCCCCTTATAGCTCTGGGGGATGTTTAGTATGGCTATTTGTCCAGCCTGCTCCTTGCTTACTTTATCCAGAGCTTCCCTAAATTTTTGTACTTCTCTTTGAGCTTTGACCCAGACCTGGTTATGGGCCCAGGTTATTTGACCATAGGTGGCCACCAGCATGGTCAGAGCTACCGCGGCACAACATGCCAGGACTCTGTTTGTATTTTTTTGGATGCTCTCAAAGTCAATCAATAGCCATGGCAATAGCATCAAAAGCGCCACAAACAACATCAGAGGCGTTGTGGCAAAGTATGCAAAGCGTCCACCCTGCAGGTTTTCTAATAAGTTCCAGACCTGGTAGGTGGGAGCGAGGTCGATGACAAACCAGATGGCGCAAAATAGAGCGAGCCTAATCACCGGCTGCCAGCGTTTGCCCCGGAGCCAAAAAGCGCTGAGCACAAGATTAATAATTGACAGTCCGTAAATGTTTTTGAGGGCCTTGTAGAGCTTGTGGTTGGCGCCAAAGACTTCCTGGTTGACCGGGAAGAGCACTCGCCAGAGCGAGCCATCGGTCCAACGCTTGACCAGGCTGTCAGACAAACCCTGGCCAATGGAGCCCTGATAGCCACCGGATATAGTGCCAAGTGCTACTGTGCGGAAGCCCATATAGGCTAGTACGGTAAGCCAGAGAAAGCCTGATTGAAGCAGGGATTGGCGTAACTTTGCTAAAAAACTTATTGGCTTTTCATTCTTGCCGTGGGGCGTAAGCATCAAATAAGCTGTCGCCACTGCTGGCAGTGTCACCGCCATTTCTTTGCTCATCAGCGATAGTATGAAGGCAAACAAGCAACAAAAGGTCAAGGTCCGGTTTTTATCCTGGCTTTGTGCTTTGATCAAGAAGAGATAAAAGGCTAAAAGGTTAAAGGCCAGGGCGACACTGTCTACTCTGGCGATTATCCAGTTGATTACTTCACAGTGCAGCGGGTACAACGAAAACAGGACTGCTGCGGCAAAAGGCAGCATAATACTGGGAACAGTTTGGTCTTTAGCCTCGTCTTGCCAGAAGCCATCAATCAGCCTTTTGGTGATTAGAGCAAGTAATACAGCACAAGAAGTATGGTAAAAAAGATTGGTCAGATGAAAGAAAAAAGGATTACTCTTACCTAGTAAATAATCAAAAGCGAGAGTAAGACTGATTAAGGGGCGATAAAAAGTAGTGCCCTCGGCCTGCATCCAATTGGTATAAAAGTTTTGCAGGAGACCAGTCCAGAGCTTACCAGCGCCACCTTCGCTCAAGCCGACCAGGTAATCGATGTGGACAAAGTCATCGGCCAAAAAATAACCCGTAAGTGAGTTACCAAAAAAGAGGAGATTGAGGACGACGATTATTACCAGGGACGCCACTGGCGCACCTGAGCAAAATGACCGGGTCTGCTCCTGGGTTTTCATCAGACCTATTATATTTGCCGACAGACGTACAAATTTGCTATCTATAAACTAGAAATATAAGTAATGAGTTGAGAGGTTTGGTTTTAGTGTCCGCTACTGACAAGGGTTTAAAATTTCCAGAAGGTTTTCTCTGGGGCGCGGCCACTTCCCACTTTCAGGTGGAGGGGCATCCCAAAGAAATTGGCGACAGGCTTTCGGATTGGGCTGCCTGGACCCAGGAGCAGGGGCGTATCAATGATAATTCTCATGCAGACCAGGCCTGCGAGTCATATTTCCGTTTTGAAGAAGACCTGGCTATTGTTAAGGAATTAGGTCTGACTGCCTTTCGTCTCTCTCTCAACTGGTCTGCCTTAATTAACGAAGACGGCGAGACTCTCGATAAAGTGCAGGTGGAGCATTACAAAAAAGTGCTCACTGGTCTTAAATCGAGCGGTATCAAGACTTTCGTTACTCTCTTTCACTTCTGTCTGCCTGATGGTCTATCCAGTCAGGGCGGCTGGCTCAATCAAACTACAGCCGAAGCCTTTGGTCGTTTTGCCGGACTGGTTGCTCGTGAGTTTGATGGCTTAGTAGATTACTGGATCACTATCAATGAGCCTCTGGCTTATGTTTATCACGGTTTTATCTCTGGCTTCTGGCCGCCGGGTAAGCGGGCTGATTATTTCAGTGCCTTCACTGCTATACGTAACTTCTTGATTGGTCACAGTCTGGCTTACGACGCTATTAAGGCGGTTAGCAATGTGCCGGTTTCATTTACCTGTCACTGGCGACCATTTATCCCCAAAAACCGTTTCAACCCGCTTGATCACCTGGTTCGCTACTACCGTGATTGCATTTTCAATCATCTATTTCCCCGTGCAGTCCACACCGGATCACTGCAATTTCCCTTTCCTATTAATCTCAATAAGCATGTAGCCAAGCTCCAGGGGGAAATCAAGGGGCTCAAAGGCAAGATGGACTATCTTGCCATTAACTATTACACCCGCGAGTTATCGCGCTTTAAGCCCAGCTGGCCCCTGGATTTGTTTGGCGAAATATCGCCCGATATCGAACTCGATGTCAGCGATATGGGTTGGGAAGTTTATCCCAAGGGGCTCTATGACTTATTGACTAGCGATACCAGGCAGTATCAAATTGGACCAGATGGTAAAGCGCGGCAGGTAATAATTACCGAAAACGGTTACGCCAATATGTTTGCTCCTGATTTGACCGATGGTGACTGGTCTCTCGTTGACGAGCAACGCATCAGTTATATGCGCGCCCATCTTGAGCAGCTATATCTGGCCATCAAAAATGGCATCAATGTAAGAGGCTATCTTTACTGGTCTTTGCTCGATAATTTTGAATGGGCCGAAGGACTATCCGCGCGCTTTGGTTTAGTACGGGTCAGTTATCCTACTCAAGAGCGGCTTTTGCGTCACAGTGCTCGGGTTTATCAAGAAATAGCAAGGACTAACTCACTTCCGCTATGATTTAGTGCTGTAGACCTCAGGTGAATAATGCACAAAATCATTAGGGTTTTAGTTAGTCTAGTCGTTATGCTTGCTTTTGCTTTTTGTCCAGCAAGCCCAGTCCTGGCTCAAACCGATGCTGCCAGAGCGGAAGCCAAAGCACCGGTGCAGGCAGCGCTTGTCAGTGACGTGGACGCATTAGTGGCTGGTGGCACCGTCAAAATCGGTCTCATCCTCAAACAAGATCCAGGCTGGCACACATACTACAAAGAGCCCGGCGATAGCGGTATGAAGACCAGTATCGAGTGGCAGTTGCCGCCTGGTTTTAAGGCTGGCGAAATTGTCTGGAGTAAGCCTGAAAAATTTAGCGAAGCCGATATGACTACTTATGGCTATAAGGACCAGGCTTTTTTAGAGACTGTCATATCGATTCCGGCTGATTTAAAACCAGAGCCGCAAACATTCAAAGCAAACGTCAAATGGTTGTCCTGCAAAGATGTCTGTTTGCCAGGCAAAGCTAGTTTGGCAATAACCTTACCAGTAGCTCAAAGCAGTGCACCAACTAAAGATAAAGCACTTTTTGATAAGCTCGGCGATGGTTTTACAGGTAGTGTCAAAGATTTGTCAGCCTCTGACCATCAGGCTAACGCTCCTGTGTCTGTGCTTGATGCTAGCTACAAAAATAATAACGACAGTAGCAACCAAAATATCTGGCTTATCCTGGGTTCGGCATTTTTAGGCGGTTTGATCCTCAATATCATGCCTTGTGTCTTGCCGGTTATTGCCATAAAGGTGATGAGCTTTTTTGAGCAAGCTGAAGAAAAACCAGCTCGTGTCAAGCTTCTTGGGCTGACTTTTTCTCTCGGTATTATTCTCAGTTTTTTATCACTGGCTCTAGTTGTGGCTTTAGTTAAGTCAGCTGGCCAGGCAGTAGGCTGGGGTTTTCAATTTCAGTATCCACTCTTTGTGCTGGTGATGAGTGCTGTAGTACTGGTCTTTGCCCTGAGTTTGTTCGGACTTTTTTATGTCAATATTTCGGTTGGTCAAAACGAGCTAAACAAGCTCTCCTCCGGTGACACACTGGTAGGCACATTTTTTAAGGGCGTACTGGCTACACTTTTGTCGACACCCTGTACGGCGCCCTTTTTAGGCGTTGCTCTTGGTTTTGCCTTTGCTCAGAGCAATGCCATCGTCGCTTTGATTTTTTTTGTTAGTGGTCTGGGTATGGCCTCGCCCTATTTGCTTTTGACCATCAATCCGGGCTGGCTCAAATTTTTGCCCAAACCCGGTCTCTGGATGGATAAGTTTAAACAGTCGATGGGTTTTGTATTGCTCGCTACTCTTGTCTGGCTCAATAACAATATGGCTGTGCAAGTTGGTCCAGCGGTTATTGGCTGGCTTAATTACTGGCTAGTTGGTCTGGCATTTAGTGCCTGGATTATCGCTAACTACATCGATTTGACCACCGAGACTCCCCGCAAAATCAAAATCTGGAGCATTGCCATTTTGTTTATGCTGATGTCGAGCTGGCTTTGTATCTTTAGCCAGAGAGATGTCATGCTCGCCCTTACGCCTGGTGCTGGCTTTAATTATAAGTCTGATACCACAGGTGGTGAAGGTCTCGGTTTTGCTCCCTTTACTGTGGATGCCCTAAACAAAGAGCTAAATGCCAATAAAACTGTGCTTTTAGACTTTACCGCCAACTGGTGTCTTACTTGCAAAGTCAACGAAGCGACAGTGATAAATAATCAAGCAGTCAAAGATACAATCAAATCACTCAAAGTTGTGACAATGAAGGCTGACTGGACCAACCAGGATCCTGACATCACAAAACTACTAGCAAAGTTTGGTCGTTCTGGTGTGCCGCTCTATGTCATCTATCCAGCCGGAAAGCCCTCCGAGCCGATTGTTTTGCCGGAAGTAATTACAGTGGATATGGTTGTTGAGAAGCTCAAAGAAGCCGGTCCAAGCCAATAAAAAAGCAGTGCACAAAGTGCGCACTGCTTTTATTGATGTAAATTGCTTAGAGTGTTTTGACTAACTCTAAAAGCTCGGCGTTGGAGGGCATGCCTTCGATGATGTGTTTGATAGTGCCGCTTTTGTCGATCACAAACAGGACACGGCTGGCAGTGCTTTTGCCGTCACTGACTGTGCCATAGTCTTTGCCTGTTAAGCCGCCTACATCAGCCAGCAAAGGCTGTTTGAGGTCGTATTTGCCAGCAAACTTTTGATGGCTTTCGACTTTATCGCATGATATGCCCAGTAGTTGTGTGTGTGCTTCTTCAAAGGCTTTGAGGTCCTCCGAAAAAGCGCACATTTCTTTGGTGCAACCCGGTGTATCGTCTTTGGGATAAAAAGCCAGAATGACATTTTTTTTGCCGGCAAAGTCTGCCAGTTTGATATTGCCACTATCCTGTCCCTGTACATATGAGGGCAGGTCAAAATCTGGAGCTTTGGCTCCTACTTTGGGTCTTACTGATGTGATTGGTGACGTCATGCTTAAACCTCGCATTGGTAGCAAGATTGTGCCAAAAAAAGAGGAGCGTTTTGTGAACGCCCCTCTTTTGTTAATGATTAACCACCGTGAATTGTTTTGTGGATTGTCTCTAAGAGACCATCGATTTTGGTGAGGTCGATACGATCCATAAACACAGCCAGAATGCCGACATCAACGTCAGTCAGTACTGTCGATTTGTAGCTATCGGGAGCAAGCTCAGTGAGTAAGACCATCTGTCTCAATTTGCCAATCTCAAGCTTTTTGGTGGCCAGGTTGGAAGTCGACAGAAGTGCTGTGGAGAGGGCTCCCAGCATATCTTTGTCCCAGCCCTGACCGACTGTGGAAGCGATAACTAGACCGTCATGACCGACAATCAAGCTGCCTGTGACGCCTTCGTAAGTGTCTATAGCTGTGAGGATATTTTTGATACCTTCGCCACGAGCAGCACTAATTACTTTGGCTGTACTGAGACCGCTGCCGATTTTTTTTGTTTCGCCAGCTTTGATGATGTTTTCGACAGCTTGCACATCGAGCAAAAGTTTGCCGATGGTTTTCATTGTGCCCACTGACTCTGATTGAGTCTTGGGTTGGTTTGCGGAGCGACCAGAGAGTCGTCCAAATTCTTTTACTTCTTTGTACTTAGCTGCTTCTGGTTTAGCTGCTTCCCCTTCGGTCTTTGTCTCTTCAGGAGCTTGTTTAGCTGCTTCTTTGACGGCTGGTTTTTCTTCGACTTTTACTTCTTCTTTGACAGGAGCCTTTTCTTCGGCTTTCTCGTCCTGGTCGCCAGCTTTTTTGACTTTGTTGAGGGTTTCGTTTGTTACTTCCTTTTGTTCTTCGGAAGTGAGATTACTGAAGATAGTATCCAGTTCTTCGCCGAGATTCTCGCCAAAGAGGCCTTCGCTCTTCTCCTCTTCCTCTTCTTCTTCAGGCTCTGCTACTGGAGCGGGAGCTGCTTTTGTTTCGGACTTAGCAGCTGGAAGTACATCTTTTACTTCTTTTTGAGCTTCAGGCGGGGCTAGATTGGAGAAGATATTGTCGATGTCTTGATCGACGCCATCGCCAAACAAGACTCCTTTGTCTTCTTCGTCGTCGTCTTCTTCTTCACCGGCCTGGTTGTCGACAATACTGGCGCTCGTAGGCTCAGCTTTGGCGGCAATGGGGGAGTCTTTGACTTCCATCTGAGCTTCGGGGGGAGCTAGGTTGGAGAATATGTTATCGATATCAGAATCAACGCCGCCTTCAAATAGTGCGCCGCCTTCTTCCTCTTCTTCTACTTCTTCTGCTTCTTCTTGCGGAGCCGCTACCTGTTCTTCAGGTGTAGCGGTTTCTTCCGGTTCGCTGTCTAAATCGTTTAGTTTGGCACTGAGATCAAGCGATGCAATAGGATCTGATTCGTCTATTGCTTCAACTATTACTTCTTCTTTGTGCTCGGTCAGTCGTTCGCTGACACTGCTTCTTGCTGCTGGTTCGGCTTCTACTTTTTTCTCGGCTACAGGCGCAGCCTTAGCTGCTTCTTCAGCTTTAAAGATAAAGTCGATAGTCAGTTCAAAAGGAGCTTCCAGTGGTTCTTTTACTTCTTCGACAGGCGCTTCGACTTTGGCTTCTGTTGTGCCTTCGTCCAGTCTGTCTAGCAAGCTCTTGAGACTGTCTGGCTCTGATTCCTGCACTACTTCTGGTGTAGCCGGTCTGAGTTGATCTGAAGCCGAGAGTGATTGCAGTTTTGTAAATGTACTGGTGTTGCGGCGCTTCATCGCCTGCAGGCGATTAGCTGTAGCTGTTGGTATCTCGGGATCTGCTGGTGAAGGCGGAGTCGGTTCTTTAGCTACCACGGGCTCTACTGGTGGTGCCGGCGGCTCTATCTTGGGCTCGATTTTTGTTTCGACTTTGGCTTCAGGAGAGATTGCTTCGCTCTTAGTAGACTGCGAAGTTAATTTGAAATTGCCCGATGGTTGACTGGGCTTTTCAACTGGTTCTGGCTGCGTGTTGATTTCAGCACTATCTGGAAACTTAATGGCAGGCTCAGCTGGCGCAAATGTCTCGGCGGCTGGCTCTTGCTCTTTGCTGACAGCTTCTTCTTCTTGATCTTCGCGATCTAAAAATTTGGATAAGAAAGAGTCAGAGGGAGCTTCCACTGCTTTGGGCACGAAGTCGTCACGGACAATTTCTTTGTCGAGTTCGGCTGGCCTTGGCGCTTCCATTTCCACTTCTTCGTCAATAAGTGGACTGGGAGCGGACTCCTCAAAGGCTACTGGTTCTGGTGAATATTCTTCCTCGCCAAAAACTGGAGCTGGTTCGTCACCAATACGATCTAGCAAGCTGGCAAGCGATCCTGCATCTGCTCCGGGATCGGACATTTTAGGTTCTGGGGCCACCGAACGTGGTTGGGGTTTAAGCTCCTCAGATGGGTCCGATAAACTAATTGCCTTAAGGTTGGTCATGGTGTTGCGCAGACTGCGGCCTTCGCTGGCGCGATCTGCGTGACTTGCTGCTTTTTCCCACTTGGCTTGAGTTTCGGGATCAACTTTTACAGCTTTGAGACGACCGAGCTGCGCTTCTGCCACTTTAGTGTCGGCAAAGCTGCTCATTTGCTCAATGTGCATTGTCTTCATCGCACCAATAATGGCCGCGATATTCATACAGGCAATTTGCACCACATTAAAGTGGATAAGCCAATCTTGCTGAATGATTGTCAGCTTGTTGGCAGTCAAGTTACCAATGATGCCAAGTCCACAGATATAAGCCAAAGTTGTCAAAAAGGCGCTGAGCTGTTGGACCGGCGGGCAGGCCCGGTAATGCACCAGGGCAAACAAGAGCGGTACAGCAAATTGGGCGGGAGCTATATAGAGGAGTGGAAGGTCGTGCTGAAATTCCCTACCGGCGAAGATGGGGTTCATCTGCATGGAGCCTATCAGGCCGGCTCCCAGGATGAGAGCACCAATCCCAATCATATTGGCGCGGAATTTCATTCTGAACATGGAGAGCGGTGATTCCTTCCTTTTAAATGGTGCCTACTTTATACCCGCCAGGCCGGTTTTAACTGTTTAGTTTAGAAGTTTTGACTACTAAAGTCTAAAACTAGCGGCCAAATCTTTCTCTAAACTTTCTCGTATGGTCATAAGTACTTTATCGACCTCTTCATTGATGAGGGTTTCGCTCGGATTTTGGAAGGTCAAGCGGTAAGTCAAACTTATTTTGTTTGATGTACTTTGCGACTGATAAATACTGACAAGGTCAATTGCCTTTAAGTAGTTACCACCTTTTGCACTTATCAACCTCTCTACAGTTTGTTGTTCCACAGTGCCTTGAGAAACATCAAAATCTACAGTCAAATCACGATTGATTACAGGTGTCTGGGCCAGTTCCACAAATTTTGGCGCTTTGCGCTCAGCTTTGAGTCTATCGATGTCGAGTTCAAAGATAAATGCCTCATTATTGATCGAGCGACTGTCGGCAAAGGCTGGATGGACCTGGCTGACATAGCCTAAAACCATGGGATTGCCAAAGACGCCCATGGTATCAGTTAAATCAGTCCCCTTTTTAGCGGGGCGGTTGAGGGTGAGCACAGCACTGCGATAAGGATGCATCCAGGGATACAGATTATTGTGTTTTGATTGCCAGGTCAGCTTTTGGGTATTTGTGTTGATGCCGAGAGCATCAAGCAGGTTTTCGACCAGACCACGAGCAGTGGTAAAGTCGATGGGCTGGCTATCTCCCAATTTTTTTAGGATATTGCCAGAGATGATTGCGCCCACCCGTTCAGCTTCTACAACTCCAGTCTGACCGCGGTCAATACCGGGTTGTATATTGTTTTTGTGATAGACACGACCTAGTTCGTAGAGCCAGACAGACTTTTGACCTCTGTCCTGGTTATAGACCAGGCTATTGACCAGGCCTGGTATCAGACTCTGGCGCAATAACTTGTGATCTTTGGAGAGTGGATTTAGCACTTCCACCAGATATTCTTGATTTATGCCTACTTCAGTCTCTGGTACCAGACTGGAGAGCCAGGCTTCTGATAAGCCCTGGATAGAGAGTGTATTTTGAATGCGCGCTTTGGTATCATCGGCGGTTTCACCGCAAGCAGTGCTGGCAGGCATGGTGGCAGTGATTGCGTCGTAGCCGTTAAGGCGACAGACTTCCTCGACCAGGTCGATTTCGCGTTTAACGTCTTCTTGTCTAAAGCTAGGGATGGATACTACTATCGCTTCATCACCGCCGGTTACTTCAAAGCCCAGAGGACTGAGCAAGGCTTTGATTTTGCTGGTGGCAAGATCGAGAGCGAGGATACGTTTGATGGCGCTTTTGCGCAGATTTATGCGTACTGTTTTGGCAGCATCCGAGCCGGCAATTATGGGCTTGCCGATTTTGAGAGTGGCGTCGGCACAGTACTTGCCAATCAGATAGGCTGCCCGTTTAGAGGCATTGAGGACGGATGCGGCATCAACGCCGCGCTCAAATCGCAAACTGGCATCTGATGAGAGACCCAGTGTGCGCGAGCCGCGACGCACTACATTTGGTGTGAAGCAGGCTGCTTCCAGTAAAAGACTGGTGGAATTATCATTGATTTCACTATCTTTGCCGCCCATGATACCAGCCAGTCCAACTGGCTTTTCGTTGTCGACAATAATCAAGGTTTCTTCGTTTAGTTCTCTCTCTTTGCCATCGAGAGTGGTCAATTTTTCACCAGCTTTTGCTCTGCGTACTCCCAGCTTGGGACCTTGAGCAAAGTTACCGTCATAGGCATGCAAGGGTTGACCGAGTTCGTGCATAACATAGTTGGTGATATCAACGACGTTATTTACCGGTCTCACTCCGATTGCTTCCAGTCTTTTGACGATGTCTGGATGTGATGGTCCAATTTTGATACCACTGATTGGTATCAAACTAAAATAAGGACAATCGGCAGTATCTTCTATAAAGGTAGCGTTAACGCCCAGCTCGCATATGCCACTGCCAAGAGTGTCAAGAGACCATTCTGGGCTTTTGAGCGGACGACCAAACAGGGCGGCTACTTCTCTAGCCAGACCCTTTACCGATAGAGCGTCGCCTCTGTTGCTGCGCGGTTCTACATGCAATATATAGTCCGGTCTAATATTGAGGACCTTGGTGGCATCTTGACCAAGCTCTGGTGCTGCACCATTTTGTGCGGCATTGCCGAGGATGAGGATACCATCACCAATAGCGGGATCCGGTACGAGACCAAGCTCCGGGGCGGAGCAGAGCATACCATTGGATTTGACACCACGGATTGCCGAAGCCTTGATGTGCAGCGCTGTGCCGTCGTGACGGTTAATAACTTTGGCTCCGGGCAGCGCTACCGGAATAATTTGACCGACTTCGATATTTTGCGCACCACAGACGATATCGAGTGGTTCTTCATCTTTTTTGACTCTGGTTTTTGTCAGTCTGATTTTGTCTGCGTTAGGATGGGGGTGGATTTCCATTATTTCGCCAACCACAATGGGACCGACCAGATCAGCTCCACAAACTGTGATTTCTTCTACTTCAAAAGCACCCATGGTTAGCTTTTCGGCTAACACTTCGGGGCTTATGTCGCTCAAGTCGACGTACTGGCTAAGCCAATCAAAGGATACTTTCATTTCAGGGGTCCTTAAAATTGCTCGAGGAATCTTAAATCGTTGGTATAAAAATTACGGATATCGTTGACGCCGTATTTGAGCATGGCCAGTCGCTCTAAGCCCATGCCAAAAGCAAAGCCACTGTATTCTTCAGGGTCGATACCGGCCCCTGTCAGGACATTGGGATCGACCATGCCGCATCCCAAAAGCTCGAGCCAGCCTCTGCCACCACAAGTTTTGCAGCCTTTGCCATTACAAAATGGACACTGGCTGTCAAGCTCAGCGCTGGGCTCAGTAAAAGGAAAAAAGTCAGGCCGAAATCTGGTTTTGACCGGCTTGCGGAAAAGCGCTTGAATAAAGGCTGTGAGCGTACCTTTGAGTTGACCGAAAGTGACGTCTTTATCAATCAAAAGACCTTCGACCTGGTGAAATAGTGGATATTTGCGAGCATTTACTTCTTCGTTACGGTAAACGCGACCGGGAGCGATGATGCGCAGCGGGGGCTTTTTGTTTTCCATGACGCGGATTTGCACAGTCGATGTTTGACTGCGCAAAAGCACATGTGGACCCATATTGGTGTAAAAAGTATCCTGCTCGTCGCGAGCGGGGTGGCTGGCTGGCGTATTGAGAGCGTCAAAGTTGTAGTAGTCAGTTTCGACTTCTGGACCATCGGCTACGACAAAGCCCATGGTGCAAAAAATGGCGATGATTTCTTCTCTGATCTGGGTGAGGGGGTGGATATGACCGACTGGTACTCGCACACCAGGGGCAGTGACATCAATCCATTCGCGTGAGAGTCTTTCGCTCAGTGATGCTTGATAGAGCTTTTCTTTCTTCTGGTCATGCAAAGCTTCCATTTGCAATTTGGCCTGGTTGGCCAGTTGTCCGACTTTAGGTCTGACTTCTTTGTCCAGGCTGGCGAGCCCTTTTAAAATCGAAGTGAGTTCTCCTTTTTGTCCAAGATAGGCCAGTCTGACTGCTTCAAGAGCAGTAAGCGAGTCTGCTTCGTCTATCGCTTTTTTAGCATTGACTAGCATCTCGGAGATTTTGTTTTCGATTTCTTGCATATATGACCCGGGAAAATTTTTAGAGTAGCAGACGGGCCCACCATATAGGCGGATGGGGCGACTACTCTTTGCGAAATTACATATCGCAATCGATTTGAGTATGGTTCTAAGCTATATCGATAAGCATATATTTATTTGTTTGGTCGGTTGCCTTAAAATAGCAATATCGCTGGATTTTACGCCCACTGGAGACCACTTTGCCAAGACCAAAATTCAAAAAACGGCCGGTTCCAACCATTCCGACAACCAGAATTTCGGTCATTGTAGTTACTGAAGATGCCCGAATCTTGCTGGTTAAGCACCGCAAAGGCAGCCGTCAGTACTGGGTTTTACCTGGAGGTCGGCTGGAGTACGGTGAGACTTTTGAGGAGTGCGCTGTGCGCGAACTCAAAGAAGAAACTGGACTGGACGTGGCTGTCAAAGAAATTGTCTTCTTGTCAGAGGCAATCGCGCCTGACCGCTCACGCCATATTGTCAATGTCTATATGACCGCTGACGTGGTTGGCGGGGTTCTCAAGGTCGGCGATGAGCCTGTCCTGGCTGCTGTCGACTATATCCCTCTGGTGGAGCTTGACAAGCTCACTCTTTTCCCGCCTGTGGGCAAAATTGTTATTGATACTTTGCCTAAAGTGGGCAAGGGTTGTATCAAGTTTTTGGGCAATTTGTGGGTTTAAGTTTACGCAGCGAGACTCTAACAGCTTTAGCTGCTAGTATTTTTTGCTATTGCTCTGTTTTATAAGATGAGGAAGTCATGGCCCAGCAAAAAGGCGCTAAAAGAGCCGTTAAGGTCGCTAAGCGAAAAGCTAAAAAAGCAGTCAGCCGTAAAGTAGCTGCAGTAAAAGCTCTCGAAAGAGAATTGAACGAAGTCGTTCAAGCTAAATAAGCTGTTCTAAAAACTGAAATTGCCTGAGGCGGTTTTAACTCATACCTTCACCATAGGTAAAGTTGAGACCGCCTATTACTACATCTGCGCCTGGCTCGACACCATTTCTCAATAGTTCGTCAATGACACCCATGGCTCTCAGTCTCTGAAATAGAGAAAAAAGCGAATCAGGATCTTTTAAGTCGGTCACTGAAACCAGCCTTGCTGCCCTGTCACCTTCGACATAAAAAACGTCATCTACGACATTGACCTTAAAGCTGCTATCGCCGTGGTCATAAGCTTTTTCGTCGACATACTTGATGTTGACCTCGTTTTCTTTTGCCAGTTCTTTCATCTGTTCGACGATTTCAAAGACACGCTGGCTCAAGCCTGTCAGACCGACACGACTGAATGCCGATATGGCAAATACTCTGTTTTCGCGGGTCAATTTCAGTGTCTGATAAGGTTCTTTGTTCTCTTGCTCGCTTTCCTTGAGGTAAGCAAGCACTTCTTTTTTGCGCTCATCAATTTCTTCGGAGGTGAGCATTTCGATTTTGTTGAGGGCGATTATTTGAGGCAATTGACTGAGATGGTCACTATAAAGAGCCAGCTCGTTGTTGATTGTTTTGATTGAGGCAATGATGTCTTCTTGCGTTGTGTCCACCATGTGGACCAGGACGCGAGTGCGCTCTACGTGTTTCAAAAATTTGTGACCGAGCCCCACACCCTGACTGGCCCCTTCTATAAGTCCCGGGATATCGGCCAGGACATAGCCGTCCTGTTGACCTTCGCTTTTGGCTACGCCTAAATTGGGCTCCAGAGTGCTAAATGGGTAGTCGGCTATTTTGGGTTTAGCTCTTGTTAGTGCCGCCAGCAAAGTCGATTTGCCGGCATTGGGTAAGCCCACGATGCCGACATCGGCTAAAAGCTTGAGGGTTAACTCCAGGGTACGTTTGACCCCTGGTTGCCCCGGCTCGCAAAAGTGCGGGGCCCGTCTTGTTGAGCTGGCTAGCTCAGTGTTGCCCCGTCCGCCCTGACCGCCCTCTGCAACGAGCGTCCTTTGACCGGACTTGGTCAAGTCGGCAATCACCAGGCCACTCTCTAAATCTCTCACCGTAGTGCCTACAGGCACCCTTATAACGACATCCTGGCCTGCTCGTCCATGACGATTTTTGATGCCGCCTCTGACACCGGTATCGGCAATAAACTCAGTCTTAAAACGAAAGTCCAATAGGGTGTTTAGGTCGGCGGTAGCCTCTATGTAGACACTGCCACCCCTGCCGCCATTGCCGCCAGCGGGCCCACCCATGGGCTCGTACTTCTCACGGCGCCATTGAATCGCACCGTTGCCGCCGTCGCCGGACTGGACTTCTATTTGCACTTGATCGATAAATTGAGCCATGGCTTATATAAATACTTGCTTTTACGTCTGATAAGTAGCTAAATCTAGAAATATATCTTTTACTATTAAAGATTTTAACTATACTTAGTCTTAGATCTGTTGGTTTTGTTCTTCAGCGTGGCATCAAAGTATCCGGGACCTTCAATAAAGCACCAGATATAGCGACAACAATTTCAATCGGAGTATTAACCTTGGAAGAGAGAATTACCATTCACGAAAAAGCTCGCGGTGAGACCATAAATGTCTACATCGGCGAATACCGCGGCACCAAGTACCTGCACATTCGTGAGTGGTACATGGATAAAGAGCAAGAAGAAAAACCCACTAAAAAGGGCATTGCTCTGCCAATCGACAAAATCGAAGCGCTCAAAGAAGCTATCGATCGCCTGGTACCAAATCAAGGCAAGTAACCTCAACTGTTGATGTCTGGCTGCGATCTTGTTATCGTACCTGTCATCTTTTGCTGATTGAGGATTACTATGAGCATAAAATTCGGTCCCTTGCGGGCCATGCCGTCGCTTTCTGCTCTTATTGTGCTGGTCTTATCGACAAACCCGCTTGCTGCTTTGGCCAGTGAGCGGGTTTATCTATCTCAAAATGAGCCTGCCACCACTGGCGCAACCAGTGAAGTGAGCGCTACTGCCGTCACTTTGTCCAATCAGCGCCCCAAACAGGGTGAAACTATTGAAGTCAAAGTTAGTGGGGCTGAGGCACCTCCGCCTGCTGCCGAGTTTGACAAAAATAGCTACAAATTTTTTGCCACTCCCGGCGATACCGGTATCTATACCACGCTAGTGACAGTGCCTGTGGTGATGAGGCCAGGCGTCAAGTCAATCAAGGTCGGTGACAAAAAACTGACACTGACCGTGGTCGATAGTAAGTTTCCGGTACAGCATCTGACTTTGCCCAAGAGCAAAAATAATTTTGATACGGCCAAAGGCGAAGAAGAAGCCGTTGATAAAGCCAAAGCAACTCTATCTGATGAGCGCTTCTGGCATGGTAACTTTACCGCGCCTTCTGCTGCCAGGGTAAGCGCTGGTTTTGGTCTGCGCAGGGTGGTCAATGGTGTCTTGCTTGATGATTACTTTCATTCTGGTCTAGATTATGCCGGCTACCTGGGCACGCCGGTCAAAGCCGTGGCTCCAGGGCGCGTTGTGCTGGCTGTGAGTAAGGGCTTTAAGCTGCATGGTAATACCATCGCTATCGATCATGGTCAGGGGGTAGTCAGTTTTTATATCCACCTGCAAAAGGTCCTGGTCAAAGATGGTGACATGGTCAAGCAAGGTCAGCTCATTGGTGCAGTCGGTCAGACAGGACGGGCCAATGGACCGCATTTGCACTTCAGTATCTATGTTAATAAGGTTGCTTCTAACCCCTGGCAGTGGTACCGCAAAGCCCTCTAAAGCATACAAAGAGAAAGAGAGAGGTTTGTCGCCTCTCTCTTTTCTCTTTAATGGTTACCGTTAGTTAGATGGTCTGAGTCTTATTCCAAAATGCGGTTTGTACGCCTTTTGAAGCAGTGGCTTCAGAGTTGATTGATACCGAGGCTGGAGCAAAGAGGAAGACACCGTCGCCGATGCGTTGCTGATGACCATCAATGGCCCAGCAGGCGCCGGAGAGGAAGTCTACTACACGCTGAGAACCCTCGTTATCGAGCATGTGCAGGTTGAGTAGCACGGACTTACGTCCACGCAAGTGCTCCACGATATCCAGGGATTCCTCGAATTGTCTTGGTTCGATAACCAGGACTTCGCTTACTGGTTGGCTGTTGGGATGCTCCAAAACTTTACCACCACCACTGATGCTGGGTCCCATTGTCAGTTGTGGTTGTCTGACCGGCATTTGTGATTCTACCGGTGACGTATCTAAAGCGAGCTGCCCATTGGTGGCATACACATCATCTGAAGTCTCGAAGAGGTCTTCGAAATCTTCTCTCTCATAATTGTCTGCCGGTCCAAACCAAAAGCTCTTAAACTTTTGAACAATGCTCACTAATTCCTCCTTGCCCTGCGGTCTCAAATAAAAGTGTTAACCCTAATTCCTAATCCATAACCCTAGTTCGTCTCTGTCTGATAAAAACCTTTCTAATTTCCAAAAATGGCGCGGCCCAACCTGATCATAGTTGAACCACATGTGATGGCATCTCGCCAATCATCGCTCATACCCATCGATAGCTCTTTGAGCTCCACGTGATGTTTGCTTGCTAGCTCGTCACGTAACTCTCTCAATTGATTGAAGCTGTATTGCCAGACGGCGGCATCGCTGGTCAGGGGCGAAATAGTCATCAGACCCTGCACGTCGATAGCGGGCAAAGCTAAAATCTGGGCAAAGCAATCTCTCAGCTCTTGTGGTGCAAAACCACTCTTGCTCTCATCGTTTTGCATTTTGACTTGCAATAAAATCGCTTGCACGACCTCTCTAGTTTGCGCTGTTTTTGAAATTTCCTGAGCAAGCTTGAGAGTGTCGACGCTGTGAATCAAAGAAAAGTTGCCGACAGCCTGCTTAACTTTGTTGGACTGTAAGTGTCCGATAAAATGCCAGTTGGTTTGCAGTGCTATCTGTGGTGCCATTTGAGATTTTTTGCTGAGGGCATCTTGAATGCGGCTCTCGGCAAAATCATGCACGCCCAGATTGCAGGCTTCGGTAATTTGCTCAATGGAAGCATTTTTGGAGACCGCAATCAGCTTGGTTTGCTGACTGTAATCGCCAAGCAGTTCTCTTACGTTTGCAAGATTAGCTGCCACTTTCGATGGTTTTCCTTGAGAGGGGGTGGGAATCAACGGGAGCCGTCAAAGTTGGAAAGTTATTGGGGCGATTAGGCATCACATCTGATGTCACTGTCACCGCCTACTATTAAGACTCGCATAGGATCTGTTTGTCAAGTCTCCAAGGGAAATTTTTTTAAGAGCCACTGGGGTTGGTGCCATTTGTCAGTGGGTGAAATGTATATCCGAATTGACCCAGAGTGTCGATCTGATAAATTCCCGAAAGGTTATCGAAGATATCCAGTAAGCGAAGTGCGAAGTGATATCGACTCTGGTGCCTTTTTGATTTCTTATTTGTTGCTCATCTACTTAACACAAGCTGCAAGGTGGGCTATACCCGCCGCCAAAATTGCCGCTGTCTCGGTGCGCAGAATTGATTGACCGAGGCTGAGCGCAATGGCACCAGATTTATTTATCAGCTGCTTTTCTTCCGGGGTAAAGCCACCTTCCGGTCCAAGTAAAATGACTACCCGGGCTGGTTGTGGCAATGTTTTATCGGCCGCAAGGTTGTAAAGATATTGAACCATATCTGGTGCCTTTTCTCTTTCTTGTAGAAGTACAAGTAGAGTGCGCTCACTATCTGTATTTGATTTTGTGCTGTTCTCCAAAATGACCGATAGCCTGGTCGGACTTTTCAATTCAGGCAGGTACGACTTTTCACTTTGTTCGGCGGCTTCTTTGATGATGCTTTGCCAGCGTGTTGTTTTTTGCTGTTGAGCTTGTGTTCTATCTGTCTCGGTGGGGATGATGCAGTCCACTCCCACTTCGGTTAGTTTTTCCAGGGCCCATTCAAAGCGGGCAATTTTTATTAAAGGCAGGCAGACAGTCAGTTTTTGCGGATGTTTGGTCACACCAGGATTTTGTTTGTCTAAGATTTTGAGGCTCAGGGTCTCACGACTGGGGCGCTTACCTGTGCACTCTGGCATTATCAAGCAGCGGTAGAGGTAGCCTGTACCGTCAAGAAGAGTGACTTGGTCACCATCTTTTAACCTTAATACTTTTGCTATCTGGTGCTTGAGATCACTGTCCACAACCTCGATAAGGGCGTCAGGCTCAGCGTCTGTAAGTACGCCTGGCGCCACGAAGAAGCGGTAATGTCTTGTCATCTCTCAGATCCAGATATAGGTGGATGGTATAATCACATGCTTATCTTACCCCGAGGAGCCAAGCAGGCTCCTGTGGCTTTTACGGGAAATTAGAAATGGATTTAAAAGAGTGGTTTGCTAGCCGAAAACAGCGTAAAGAGCTGCAGGAGAACATCAAATTACCCTTGCCCACAGAAGACTATTGCGCCCTCTGGCGTCAGTGCTTCCAGTGTCAGGAGCTGCTCTATACCAAGGACTTACGTGCCAATCAGCAAGTCTGCCCCAAGTGTCAGTATCATTTTAGAGTTGGTGCATTAGATAGAGTGGAGCAACTGCTCGATGAAGGCAGTTTTGTTGAGCTGGACTCAGAGATGGTCAGCACCGATCCTCTCAATTTTGTCGATACCGAGCCTTACAAGCACAGACAGGAAGAAGCCAGTCGCAAGTCAGGCTTGAAGGAAGCTGTGATTACCGGAGTCGGTGAAATAGATGGACAGAAAGTGGCTCTTGGTGCCATGGACTTTGGTCACTTCGGTGGCTCTATGGGCTCTGTGGTCGGCGAAAAGTAACTCGTCTAGCCGAAGAAGCAATCAAGCAACAAATACCATTGATTGTAATCTCTAGCTCTGGTGGTGCCCGCATGCAAGAGGGCATCTTGAGTTTGATGCAAATGGCCAAAACAAGCTCAGCGCTCAAAAGCTACGCCGAAATTGGTGGTCTTTATATATCAATTCTGGCAGAACCGACCTATGGTGGCGTCACTGCCAGCTTTGCTATGCTGGGCGATATCATCATCGCTGAGCCTGGTGCGCGTATCGGCTTTGCTGGTAGACGCGTAATTGAGCAAACCATCAGGCAAAAATTGCCGGCTGATTTTCAGACTGCCGAGTATCTCCTCAAACACGGTCAAATAGACATGTTGGTGGAGAGACTCAGTCTCAAAGACACCCTGAGCCGCCTTGTCTCCTACCACCCTATTGGTCAAAAAAAGGTAGACAATAATAAAAACGGCACTGGTAAACCTAAAACTACACAGACTGTTTCTTAAGCCAATCCTGGAGCTGATTACAAATGGCCGCTATTGATAAGAAGACAATTCCTCTAGAGTTTGAGCAACCACTGGCGGTGCTAGCTCAGCAAATAGAAGCACTGGAAAAACAACTGGGTGACAATCCCGATCTTGAAGCCGATATAGATAGGTTGCAGGATCAGTACAATATGCTTAAAAAGTCGCTCTATACCAACCTCCGTCCTTTTGATCATCTCGCTATCGCACGCCATCAGCAAAGACCATATACTCGTGATTATTTTGGTCTCTGGGACCCGGCCTGGATAGAGTTGCACGGCGATCGCAAAGGGGCTGATGATGCTGCTCTTGTGGGTGGGCTTATCACTCTTGATGGTATCAAGATGGTGGCACTGGGCACACAAAAAGGGCGCGCCATCCGCGACAAGCAAGCCTGCAATTTTGGTATGCCGCAACCAGAGGGCTATCGCAAAGCACTCAAGCTCTTTAAACACGCTGATAAGTTTGGTCTACCTGTTTTGACTTTGATTGATACTCCCGGTGCTTATCCCGGCTTATCTGCCGAGGAGCATAACCAGGCTCAAGCCATTGCCGAAAACCTCTTTGAGCTTGCCGGATTGACAGTGCCGGTGGTGGCAGTGGTGACCGGTGAAGGTGGCTCCGGTGGTGCTCTGGCTATTGGTGTGGCTAACCGTGTGATGATGCTTGAGCACAGTGTCTACTCGGTCATATCACCAGAAGGCTGCGCTTCTATCCTCTGGCGCTCCAATGACAAAGTCTCTGAGGCCTGTCAGGCCATGAAGATGACTGCCAAAGAAATTTTGCAAATGGGTGTGATTGATCAAGTCATACCAGAACCACTTGGTGGTGCTCACCATGATCATGTCCTGGCTGCGCAAAATCTCAAAGCAGCTGTCGTCAAACAGATGAAAGAGCTTTTGACGATGAGCAAAGACGAAGTAAGAGCCGACAGACAGCAAAAATTCCGTGCTTTTGGTGCCTTTGCTAACTAGTTACTTACTCTGATTGCGCTTCGCTTTTTTGAGCATGTCTTTGGCTTGTTTGCCGACATTGCTCTTGGGTGGTATTTGCTGCAAGAGGGCAATGGCTTCAGTAAACTTCTTGTCCTTCATATATTGTTTGGCAACACCAACACAGCATTGATCGTATTTTTCTTGATCGCTGGCTGAGAGAGCGCCTTGTGCTTTTTCGGCTTTAAGAGCAGCCAGGGCTTTGGCAAATTTGCCAGCCTTCATCATTGTTTCGACTGTTTCTTCCTGAGTGCTTGTGCCAGCCACCGAGGGTTTGCCAAAGGGCAGCATCTCACTAAACTTACTATTGGTAGCAAATAAAATGACTGCGCCAAGCAGACCAACTGAAATCACTACAGGCAGGGCGATACTCAAGGTACGAGCGATGGACGGTCCGCCCTGACCTTTAGCACGGTTGCTAAAGCTTGCCGAAGAAATACCCGGGCTGTTTGATTGCTCGGCATATTTTTGCGCTTCTCTAAAGGCCTGTACCTGCTCTGAATAGTTGCTTGCAGGCGTTGGTTTGTTAGGCAAAGGTTCTTGCGCACCAGTGTTGCTCAAAAGCTCACGAGTGAGCGGTTTTGGAGGCAGCATGTCGCGCGATTCTTTGCGTGGATGCAAGGCCTCGTCCTGGGCCAGGGGCCCTGGTGGTGTGGTTTCTCTTTGCGCATCACGTTGCACAGTCGGTGTTTTGACTGGTTCTGGCTCAAAGCTGATTTCTTCCAGAGCCTTGGACAACTCATCCATAGTCTGGTGTCTGTCGGCTGGATTTTTGGAGAGAGTCTTATTGATTAAAGACACAAGAGCTTCTGGAAAAACCAGATCAGGGCGTACTTCGTCTATCGGTCTTGGTAGATCCGATAGCTGCATGGCCATTACTCTAACTAACTCTTCATGCTGAAATGGCACTTCACCCGTTAGAGTCTCGTAGAAGACTATACCGAGTGAATAGATGTCACTTCTATGGTCAACTTTGCTGGATGTGCACTGTTCCGGACTCATATATGTAGGGCTGCCGCAAACAGTACCAGTGCGTGTGATTTTGGCTTGATCTGATTCTTCCTGAACCAGCCTGGCAATACCAAAGTCCACCACAATTGGGAAATTTTTCTGACCGCCGCGCTCTACCAATACTATGTTTTCGGGTTTGATATCGCGGTGCACTACACCCTGTCTGTGCGCTTCTGAGAGCGCGGCACAAACCTGGGTAAAAACTGGCAATGCTTCTTCTACATCTATATGGTTGATTTCGGAAATAACATCACTTAGTGGTATGCCATTGAGCAAGTCCATGGCGATATATGGTCTACCGCCACCCTGCGGAATGACTCCGAAATCGTAGATTGTGATGATATTGGGATGGTTTAGACGGCTGGAGGCCTTGGCTTCCTGTTTAAACCGCTTGATAAACTCTTCGTCAGAGACGAGATAGTCATGCAGTACCTTGACAGCCACTTCGCGGCCAATCAATTCCTGTACCGCACGATAAACGGTGCCGGCTGAGCCCTGACCTATTACAGATTGAATTTTGTAGCGACCTTCAACAACCATGCCGAGAAGTGGATCATCACCCACGGTTACCATGGAAGAGCCGTCACGAGGACAGATATCCTGTTCACCGGCAGTCTGAAAGTTGCATATCAGACAGAGTTTCATATTTTTATCTAGCGGAACGCCAGTCTTTCTAGTAAGTTGCCCAACGCCTGAGGAGAGTATTTAGCTCTTATATATTACTTTTAATTACCCCGGAGGACTAATATCCAATCTCCCTTGTAATACTTGGGACAGGATCCCTACAAACTGTAACACTGATGAGGTCATTTGCAGGGGATTGCATCTTATAGGCGAAAATCTATAAGTCAAAGTGAGGATTTCAAAGTGGCGTCACCGTCTGGCAAAATGCAGCTCTTATTGATCTTTTTGACTGTCTTTATAGATCTAGTTGGCTTTGGTCTGGTCATTCCTATATTGCCGACCTATGCCCAACAGTTGCATGCCTCTGAGACCACTGTGGGTTGGCTTATAGCCAGCTATTCGATCATGCAATTTTTCTTCATCCCGTTTTGGGGCAAATTATCAGACCGTATTGGGCGCAGACCAGTTTTACTAATCAGTCTTGCCACTTCATGTATCGGCTATTTGATCTGGGGCTTTGCCGATACTTTGCTCTGGCTCTTTGTCAGCCGTATTGTGGCTGGTTTTGGCAATGCCAATATTGCTGTGGCGCAGGCTTATATCTCAGATGTTACTAGCGAAGAAAATCGTGCCAAGGGCATGGGCTTGATTGGAGCTGCTTTTGGTCTTGGTTTTGTGCTTGGACCAGCGCTCGGTATCCTCTGTCTCAATATGTCTCATGACCTCAAATTTGTCGGACTGGTAGCTGCTGGCTTCAGTCTTATCGATCTAATTTTGACTGCCTTTATGCTGCCAGAGCCTAAAGAGCGGGGTAACTTTACTCAGGAGCGTTTTGGTCGCGGTATCAGTTTTGTTTTTAATACGCTAGGCGACAGCAAATTGCGTATTTCATTTTTGATTTTCTACATTTCTACTTTTGCTTTTGCCAACATGGAATCCACTCTGGTGCTGCTTACAGCCAAGCAATTTCACTGGGATGCCCGGGCTAATTCCACTATGTTTCTCTATATTGGCTTCTGGATCATCATGGTCCAGGGCGGCTTAATTAGACGGCTAACCAAAAAAAATAACGAGAAGCGCTTGATTGCGATGGGGTCACTTCTTACTGCAATAGGTCTTTTGATGTTGCCTCTGGGCGCCAATCTCACTCTGGTGTATGTAGCGCTGGCCTTGCTTGCTATTGGCTCCGGTATCAATAATCCCTGCAACCAGAGTCTGCTTAGCAAACTTGCTCCCCAGGATCACGTGGGTGGTGTGCTTGGCGTTGGTCAGTCAGTATCCACACTGGGCCGCATTCTTGGACCCATAATTGGTTGTTATCTCTTTGAGCATACTGGCTATATGAGTCCTTATTTTGCCGCCGGTGCCTGCATGCTAGTGGCTATGGTGCTCAGCTTTATGTTGCCCAACCTGGGAGCTAAAGCACCTGAGACCAATGCAGAGGCGCCAACTGCTGCTTAAGTCCCTCTTGAAAAGCTCAATGCATCTATATTTGCTGTGGATGTGATATATTATTTTTGGTTCAAGTTTTGGGCGTTGCCCTTTATTGGACCTTTAAAACTGAATTGCATTGCTGACAACTATCAGCCATTTTTAAAAACACTTGAAACTTTGCCTGTTAAGGCGCGTCAATCAAGAACAAATGCAATGGAAACATCTAAGTACTCTCTTTAAATAATAAGTAGAACAGCATATGGACAGTAAGAAACAAGAAACAAGGCAGGCGTGTGCGCCTCGCAACTCACAGCACAAAGATGTGCAAAAGCGCTATCAGCAAGACTTTGATCGTTATCAAAGACAAATCGAAAAGAACCGCGCTGTCGTCAATTCGACTAAAATAGCTTAGTCACCCTCACAGAGCGAAAAGAACAATGGCCGGCACCACAGGCAAGAAGGAAAAGGTCGCGGCAAAGG
This sequence comes from Candidatus Obscuribacter sp., assembly GCA_016718315.1. Classification (GTDB taxonomy): domain Bacteria; phylum Cyanobacteriota; class Vampirovibrionia; order Obscuribacterales; family Obscuribacteraceae; genus Obscuribacter. Next base: position 612,178 of record JADKDV010000003.1, read on the forward strand.
CCATCGACAACTATCTCACTCCCAGTGGGGGCAGGCGTTGCGACGAAAAAATCGATTGCAACCAGCCGCATTTACCGGAGAGTGTTGATCAGATTCGTAGATTCTGGCTTACGCCAGAAGTCGAAGAAGCACTCAGGGATCATTGCTTGATCTCTTCTATCGCTCATGTGCGCATGCTCGGCGAGACCGGCATAGTGCCTAAACAAGCAGCCGAATCAGTGGAAGAGGCGCTAGTTACTATCCTCAAAGAGTGTAACGAAAAACTCTGTTTGCTCACATCTGTAGATGCTGATATCAATCAATCTATTCGCAGAAGATTGAATGAGCTAATTGGCGATCTATCAGAAGTGGTCACTATTGCCCGTTCTCCCAATGATCAGATTGCTACCAATATCAGGCTTTATCTGCGGCAGGCAGTAATTGAGCTGTTTGCCAAAATCCTCAAGATGCGCAGCATTTTGATTACACTGGCTGACCGCGATGTTGGTGCTCCTATGCCCGGACATACGCATATGCAGCCGGCTTGCGCCATATTGTTGTCGCATTTTTGGATGGCCAATGAAGCCCGTCTGGTGCGTGATTTTGATCGCCTCATTGATTTGTACAAACGCCTCAATCTCTCTCCACTGGGTGCCAATGCACTGGCTGGCACCAGTAAACCTATTGATAGATTTATGGTGGCCAGCGAGCTGGGCTTTGACGGTCTAGTCGAGAACAGCATTGATGCTGTGTCGGATCGTGATTTTGTCATAGAATTTGCTAGCTTTGCCGCCATCTGTGGTGTGCATCTATCGCAATTGGCCTCTGAGCTCTTGCTCTGGTCAACGCAAGAGTTTGGCTTTGTGCGTTTGCCCAGAGCATTTACAATGCCTAGTCCCAACATGCCGCACAAACGCAATGCTGAGTTGCTCGAAATGCTGCGCTCTCGTGCCGCTCTATTTAGTGGCAGACTGAGTGAGTTTTTAGGCGAGCTAAAAGGTCTGCCCGTTAGCTATACAGGCGATCTCAAAGAGTGTATGCCTGGTCTTGTGGATGTAGTCGAAAACCTGCGTTTTGTGGTGGAAGTTGCCGCCACTCTTTTGCCTGCCTTTAAATTTGATCTCAAACGAATGCTTGAACAAGCTCATGCAGATTTGACCAATGCCTCAATGGCTGTGGATTATTTGGTCGAGCACGGCACTCCTCAGGAGAAGGCCCAAGAAATAGTGGAGAGTCTGGTTGAATACAGCCGCAAGCGTCAACGTAAGCTCGGCGATTTGACCCACAGAGAATGGTTGCAGTTTTCACAGTCTTTTGACGAAGATATCTATCAATATCTCCAGGTGGAAGATTCTGTGGAGGCCCTGACAAGTTTTGGCGGTACTGCCACAACTTCGGTATTGGATGCCCTGGAACGTGCCAGAGCACGGTTCAAGGCGGATCAGGAGCGGTTACCGGCCCTGGCAAAAGCGGCAATCCAAATATAAGAACTCTTAAATAAGTGCTTTTATTGTCGCAATCGCGGCAGGCATGGTTGTAGAGTGGTAACCCTGTATCACCGGATACAAGTTAGTTGGCGTCAGGGAGTTTTTACATGAAGGCAATGGTTCTGGCAGCAGGTGTTGGCTCAAGGCTCGATCCCCTAACAGCTCAGGTCCCTAAACCGCTCGTACCGGTAGCCAATGTGCCTGTAATGGAGCACATTCTCGCTTTGCTCAAGCATCATGGTATCGAAGAAGTAATTGCCAATTTGCATTACTTGCCCGAAAAACTTACTGAATATTTTGAAGGTCATAGAGAATCCGGTACCAAGCTACAGTTTAGATTAG